>JBBIKZ010000023.1:0-25502 GCA_037445185.1 Hydrogenophilales bacterium
CCCTTCCTGCGCTGCGAGGCGCCTGAACTCAGGCTCGCGGCCGAACGCTGGTCTGGGCGTTCGCTGCAGGACCCCGCCGAGGTTTTCGCCACCTTGAGGGAGATGAAGAACCAGTCATAAACAAAGCTATAGATAAATAAATAATATTTATGGATTAGCTGGACACAAAGGCTTGCCCGATCCAGGCATGGCGCCCTATTATTTTCCTGTCAACGTATCGGCGGAGCTGTCCGAACGCACCCATGCATCGCCTGCATAGTCGCGCGCTGCCCCTCCTGGCCTTCACCGCGTACACCCTGTGCGCCAGTCCCGCCGCTGTCGCCAGCAGTGTGGAGGGTGCGGCCATCGCGCCCGAACTCAGGATCAGCTACACGCTCAGCGGGCTCGCAGCGCTCCAGGACAGCCGGCCGCAGGACCTGTGGGACCGTATACGCTCGGGCTTTCGTCTGGCCGAGGTCAACCCCGAGCTCACCCGGCGTCACGAGCGCTGGTACGCGGAGCGCTCGGAGCACCTGCTGCGGGCCATCGAACGCAGCCGTCCCTACCTCTATCACATCGTCGACGAGGTCGAAAAGCGCGACATGCCGATGGAGATCGCGCTGCTGCCGGTGATCGAATCCGCCTTCGATCCCATGGCCCAGTCGCCCAGGAAGGCGGCGGGGATCTGGCAGTTCATCCCTTCCACGGGCCGGGCCTTCGGCCTGCAGCAAAACGCCTGGTACGACGGCCGCCGTGACGTGCTGGCGGCAACCCGCGCCGCCCTGGACTATCTGCAAGTCCTCTACCGGCAATTCGGCAGTTGGGAGCTGGCCCTGGCCGCCTACAACTGCGGCGAGGGCTGTGTCGCCCGGGGCATCGCCCGCAACCGGGCCCTGGGCCAGTCGACCGCCTATGCCGCGCTGCCGCTGCCGACGCAGACCCGACACTACGTCCCCAAGCTTATGGCGGTGCGCAATCTGGTACGCGACCCCCAAGCCGCCGGCATCAGCCTGCAGGCCATGGCGAATGAACCCTACTTCGTGCAGGTGAAGATCAGCCAGCCCATGCAGACCCGGCAGGCGGTTAAGCTGGCCGACATGAGCATGGAGGAATTTCTCGCCCTCAACCCGGCCTTCCAGCGTCGGGTCATCCACACCGACACGTCCGGTGTGCTCCTGTTGCCGGCCGACAAGGTCGAGGTCTTCCACCAAAACCTGCAGAAAAAGGAGCTCCAGCGCGACGGCCTGCAGGTCTATCGCGCGCGCAAGGGCGAATCGGTCCAGGGCATCGCCGGTCGTTTCGGGGTCAGCCTGGAATGGCTCAAGGAACACAACCCCCTGAAATTGTCCCGGGGCAAACTGGTCACCGACCAAGTGCTCTATGTCCCGACGCCGGCCAAGTCTTCACCTGCGCGACTGGTGCGGAACGAACCGGGCCCGACTGGCGAGGTGGGCGGCGCAAGGCGCAGGGGAGACAGCTGAACGCGCACTGATCGCCCCGCCGGCCACCCGGCCGGCGTGCAACCGGCGCTCGAGATGGGCCCTAGGAGCCTGTCGGACTTGAGACTGATCTACTGCGCCGGTGGGAAGAGCGGTCCATTTTCCCCCGATTTCTCGTTGCATAGGCCCACTATGCGCCTCGAAATCGTGAAAAACTGTCCTCGCTCTCCCACCCGGCTCGCTACGATCGCTCAAGTCCGACAGGCTCCTAGCCGACCAGATGACAGGCCACGCGGCGGTCGGCCCCTACCGTCCTGAGGATCGGCCGCTCGGTTCGGCACCTCGCCCCCGTCATCGGGCAACGGTGCGCATACGCGCATCCAGTCTCACCCACCTCCCCGTTCGCGCCGGCGACCGCCTCCGCCCGCAACCCCTGGCCAGGCGCGGAATCGAGCAGCAGCCGCGTATAGGGGTGTAGCGGCCCCTCGAACAAGGCCCTGGCCGGCCCCTCCTCGACGATACGCCCCTGGTACATGACCATGACCCGGTGGGCCAGATAGCCGACCAGGGGCAGGTTGTGCGTGATGAAGAGATAGGCCAGTCCCTCCTGATGCTGCAGTGCCGCCAGCACGTTGATGATCTGGGCCTGCACGGAGACGTCCAGCGCGCTGGTGGGTTCATCGCAGATGAGCAGCCTGGGCCCCACCGCCAGCGCCCGGGCGATGGCGATACGCTGACGCTGGCCACCGGAGAAGGCGTGGGGATTGCGCAGGGCGGCCCCCGCCTCCAGACCGACCCGTTCCAGCAGCTCGGCGACCCTGGCCTCACGCGCCGAGCGATCGAGCTCGGGGCGCAGCGACCGCAGGCCCTCCTCCAGGATCTCCCCCACCCGCATGCGCGGATTCAGTGAGGAATAGGGATCCTGGAAGACGATCTGCATCTGCGCCCGGCGTCTGCGCAGGGCCTCGCCCTCGAGGGCGGTGATGTCCTCTCCGTCGAGACGCACGCTGCCACGGCTGGGCTCCACCAGCCGCAGGATGGCCTTGGCGAGCGTGGACTTGCCGCAGCCCGACTCCCCCACCAGGGCCAGCGTCTCGCCCTGGGCAAGACGCAGGGAGACCCCGTCCACGGCCTTCACCCAGCCCACCGTCCGTCTGAACACCCCCCTGCGGATGGGAAAATGCACGGCCAGGTCGGCTACCTCCAGCAGGGGGGCGCCGGTGTGCTGCGCCTGCTCGTCGCCCTTTTGCCCCGCTGCCGGCCCGACCCCGACGGCCGATGTCGGCTCACGGTCCTCCTGGGCCAAGTGGCAGCGCACCCAGTGCCCCTCGCCGACAGCGCAGAGCCCGGGCGCCTCGGCGTGGCAGCGTTCCCGGGCACTGGGGCAGCGCTCGGCAAAGCGACAGCCGACATGGCGGGTCGTGAGCGGCGGTACGTTGCCAGGCAGGTGTTGCAGGGCCTCGCCCCGGCGTTTGACCGACGGCAACACTCGAATGAGGGCGCGGGTATAGGGATGACGGGGGGCACCGAACAGTCGTTCGCGATCCGCCCACTCCACCAGCTGGCCGGCATACATCACCGCCACGCGGTCCGCCATGTCGCGCGCCACGTCGAGATCGTGGGTGATGAGCAGCAGTCCCATGCCACGCTCGTCCTGCAGCCGTTGCAACAGGCGCAGAATCTGCGCCTGCACGGTGACGTCCAAGGCCGTGGTGGGTTCGTCGGCGATGAGCACCTCGGGTTCGCCCGCCAGCATGGTGGCGATGAGGGCACGCTGGCGTTGCCCGCCGGAGAGCTGGTAGGGATAGCTCGCCGCCAGGCGCGCTTCCAGGCCGACCGCCTCGAGCAACCGGCCGGTCCGGGCAGCGGCGCGGCCGCCCCTCAGGCCACCGTGCACGCGCAGGGCCTCGACGATCTGCTCGCCCACGGTCATGATCGGGTTGAGGCTCGTCATCGGTTCCTGGAAGATCGTCGCCAACCGCCCGCCGCGTATGGCGCGCATCGACTTCTCGGGCAGGGCGAACAGGTCGGTCTCACCGAGCCAGGCCTCGCCCGAGCCGATACGCAGCCCCTCGGGCAACAGGCGCATCAGGGCCAGGGCGGTCAGCGACTTGCCGCAACCGGACTCCCCGAGCAGGGTGACGCACTCGCCCCGCGCCAGCGTGAGGCTCACCCCGTCCACGGGCATGAGCGGCCCGTCATGGCCGTCGATGACCACGCGCAGATCATTGAGTCGCAACGCGGTCATGATCGAGCGCCGCTGCGGGGATCGAAGGCCTCGCGCACGCTGTCGGCGAACAGATTGGCCGCCAGCACGAGGGTGAACATGAACAGGAAGGCCGCCGCGAGTTGCCACCATACCACGGGTTCGCGCGCCAGCTCCATGCGTGCGCCGTTGATCATATTGCCCCAACTGGCCATGACCGGGTCCACCCCCACCCCGACATAGGACAGCACCGCCTCCGCCAGCACCAGGGCGGAGAAGTCGATGACCACGGTAATGAGCACCAGATGCGAGACGTTGGGCAGGATGTGTCGCGTCAGGATGCCGAGGTGCGACACGCCGAAGGCCCGTGCCGCCTGGATGTAATCCAGCTCGCGCAGCTTGAGGGCCTCGCCGCGCAGCAGCCGCGCCAGTCCCGTCCAACTGGTCACCCCCAGGATGCCGCACAGAAAGACCAGACGCAGGTCTGATCGCGCGGCGGCGGTGTCATAGAGCTCCGGGTTCGACTCGATGTAGACCTGGGCCACCAGCACCGCGGCGGCGATGAGCAGCACCCCGGGGATGGAATTCAGGGTGGTGTACAGATACTGGATCACGTCGTCCGTGCGGCCGCCGAAGTAGCCCGCCGCCACCCCCAGGAACAGGGCCAGGGGCAGCATGATGAGCGTGGTGAGGGTGCCGATGAGCAGCCCGGTGCGGATGCTCTTGAGCGCGAGGTAGAGCACGTCCTGGCCGACCTTGTCGGTGCCGAGGACATGGTAGTGACCGGCCCAGTGCAGCAGGACGCCACCCAGCACCAACACCACGGTCAGGGTAGCGAGGCCACTGCGCGCGCCGCGCAACCCCGGCTCGCGCCAAAGCCGGGACCAGGCCGGCGCCCAGCCGAGGCGGGCGCGGCGCGCGACCCAAACCGCCGCCAGCGCCCAGGTGAGGCCCGCGCACGCCAGGCCGAGGAGCGCGCCCCGCAGCGCGCGCCCCATGATGTCGTCGGCGCGCGCTTCCGGCGCGCGCAGGTGGGCACCGCCGTATTCCAGCCGCGGATGGTCGCGCACCACGCGGCCATCCGGCAGGGTCAGGCTTTTCTTGACGAACAGGTGGGTGGCAAAGGGGGCCGAGTAGGTCTGCTCCACCCGCTCACGCAGCGGGCTGGCGAGGACATCGAAGACGGACAGCACCTCGGCGGCATACTGCACCGGCTGGCCCGGCTCGGTCGGCAGCCGGGCCCGAAAATGCAGGGAGTCGAGCAGGCCGATCGCCGCGTAGGTGAGCAGGATGACCACCGAGGCCATGCCCAGACGGCTGCGGCCGACCCGCCGCCAGGGCGCGCGCAGGTGTTCGTGCCGGCGCACATGGCGCACGAACAGCACCACCACGCCCAGCAGCAGGAACAACAGGGCATCGCTCCACAGCACCACTGGCTGGAAGGGCAGCGTCATTCGAGCCTCACGCGCGGATCGACCAGGGTATAGGACAGGTCGGTGAGCAGCAGCCCTAGGATGTAGAGCACGGAGCCCAGGAAGACCATGGCGCGGACGATGGCGAAATCCTGCGCCTGGATGGCATCGATGGTGTAGCTGCCCAGACCCGGGATGCCGAAGAAGGACTCGACGATGAGGCTGCCAAGGAACAGGCGCGGGATCACCACCACCACGCCGGTGAGGATGGGGATCAGGGCATTGCCGAGCACGTGCCGGAACAGCACCACCCGCTCCGGCAGCCCCTTGGCCCGCGCCGTGCGCACATAGTCCTTGTGGATCTCCTCCAGGAACAGGGTGCGGTAGAAGCGGCTGGACTCGCCGATGCCCGCCACCACCCCGACCAGGACGGGCAGGATCAGGAACTTGATCCCCGCCAGACCCGGCTCGTAGCCGGAGATGGGCACCAGGTTCCACAGCTTGCCTAGTAGGTACTGCCCGCCGATGACATAGAACAGGCCGGAGATGGACATCAGCACCACGCACAAGACCACCCCGGCCAGATCGAGATAGGTGGCGCGGAAAAAGACGAGCAGCAGGGCAAAGGTGATATACACCGCCAATCCGACCAGGAAGGTCGGCAGCGCAATGGCCAGGCTGGGCCACATGCGGGTCGTGATCTCGCGGCCGATGTCGCGCCCATCGTCGGCCTGGCCGAAGTCGAAGGCGAACAGGCCGAGCGACTTCTGCACGAACAGGGTGTCCGTGAGCCGCGCCAGGCCAGCAGCCGTATCGTTGTAGAACAGGGGCTTGTCATAGCCGCGCTCGGCCTTCCAGCGGTCGATGTCCGCCTGGGTGACGTGCTTCGCCCCCAGATGGATGCGGGCCATGTCATCCGGGGTGTTGACGATGAAGAACAGGGCGAAGGTGATGAGGTTCACCCCGATCAGGATCGGCACGGCGTACAGGATGCGGCGCAGGATGTAGGCGTACATGGGGCTAGCCCGGATATTTCATGAGGACGCGGGATGATGGCGAGGCGGTTTGCGAGCAGATTCGCGCATCCCGCGCGAAGCCAATAGCCGTGCCTATTGGCGCCAAGCGGGGGCGCATCGACACCGCAAAGCGGCCACCAGCGCCCGCGTAGCCCGACGGTACAAAATGGTTTTCTGCCAGACTGCCCGTCAGGGCAGGCCGGGCACGACTAATGTTCGAAGTCAGGGGCGGTCTCATGAAATATCCGGGCTAACCCGCCGTGGACATGAGACGCCTGCGGTAGGCCCATGCCGCCGGCAGGATCGCGGCGACCAGCAGCCCTGCGAGCGCCCAGACCGGCCACCAGACCGGCCGATTCCAGCGCGCCTGGTAGGCCACGCGCCTGTGCGGCGTCACCTTGAGGTATTTGAGGGTGTTGTTGGCCATCAGATTGGGCTTCATGTTGCCCACCCAGGCGTGGGCGAGGCCGTAGCTCTTGGGATAGTAGGCGAAGACCCAGGGGGCGTCCCGGCGCACGATCGCCAGCATGGCATCGATCACCCGCTGCCGCTCCGGGCCGCTGTCCATGTCCTTCATCAGCCGGAAGAGGCGGTCGAAGTCGGCATTGGCGTAATTGGCGGCATTCTCGCCGTTCTTGCCCACCTTGCGGTTGGGGCCATAGAGCAGGAAGAGGAAATTCTCCGGGTCGGGGTAGTCCGCGTTCCAGCCCCACTCGAAGATCTGGGCGTTGCCCTTGAGCATCTTGTCCTGGAAGCGGTTGTAATCGGTGGCGCGCACGATGAGCTGGATATTCAGCTTGGCGAACTGCTTGCGATACCAGTCGAGCCGGCTCTTGGCCTCGGGGCCGCTGGCCATGGTGTCGAAGTACAGGGTGAGCGGCCGGCCCGTGCCCGCCTCACGCCCGCCGGGATAGCCGGCCTCGGCCAGCAGGCGCCTGGCCTCCTCGATGTCGCGCCGGACCGCCCTGCCACCCTCCCAACGGTAGACGACGGGGTTGATGCCCGCCTCGCCTTCCAGGTGGCCGAAGATGCCCGGCGGCAGCGGCCCATGGGCAGGCAGGCCGCGGCCATTGAGAAAGATGGCGATGAACTCCTCGTAATCCAGGGCGATGGACAAGGCCTGGCGCAGCTTGCGCGCACGGTCCGAGTCGCCCCCCGCCACCGGGTCGAGCATGTTGAAGCCGACATACCAGATGGAGGTGCGCACCGCGGTGGTGAGCCGTATGTCGCGCGCCCGCATGTCCGGGCTCAGGTCAGGCTGACCGTCTGGACCGATGCGGATGGCCTGGTCGAAGGTATCCGAACCGATGCCCGAACTGTCGTAGTAGCCCTGTAGGAATTTGCCCCATTCCGGGATGTCCTCCTTCTCCAGGCGATAGACGGCCGCGTCGAGCAGAGGCAGCCGCCGTCCCGCGTCGGCGAGCAGCCCGGCCTCGGCATCGCGCGGCTCGCCCGCATCGGGGTAGAAATCCTCACGGTAGTTGGGGTTGCGGCGCAGGATCATGACCCGGTTGGGGTCGTTCTCGGCCAGGTAGAACGGCCCCGTGCCCACCGGCTCCCAGTCCAGGCTGAGATTGCGCGCCGCCATGCCCGGCTGGTTGTAGAAGCGCTCGGCCTCCGGCGGCACGGGGGCGAAGAAGGGCATCGCCAGCCAGTAGATGAACTGCGGATACTTGCCGCGGATCTTGATGCGGTAGGTATACCGGTCGACGACCTCGGCCCCTTCCAGGGGGTAGCGCTCGAGGTCCAGATAGGCGTCCGGCGGCAGATCCTTGGTCACCTCCTGCAGCATGCGGCCATACTCCCCCAGGCCGACGATGTACTCGCTCATGAGGCCGAAGATGGGCGAGGCGAGGCGCGGGTTGGCCAGGCGCTTGATCTGATAGACATAGTCGGCGGCCACCAGCTCGCGGCTGCCCGTTTCCCGGAAATCCGCCAGCCGCCAGACCCGCTCGAGGTCGCCCGGCCGCAGGGGGACGTAACGCAGCCGTCCGTTTCCATCGCGCGCGAAGCAGGGATGCGGCTGATAGCGGATGCCGGGCTTGATGCGGATTTCATAGGTGGTGTAGGCGATGCGCTCGGGCGGCGCGTCCGGCGGGAGCTGGCGTCCCTGCGCGTCCTGGTGGGTCACGCGCGGCATGCCTTCGGCGGTGAGGGGTTCGAGCCGGTACGGCCGCCGCAGATAGTGGTACTGCAGGGGCGGATCGTAGATCTGGCCGGTAAAGACGACCTCGTTCGAGCTGTAGGAACGCGCCGGATCGAGATGCTTGGGCCGGTCCGGCCCGAAAGTGGAGAACAAGACATTGCGACCGGCCTCCCCCGCCCCATGCGGGTTGTTCAGCGGCCCGCTGCAAGCGGCCAGCAACAGGGGGAGCAGCCAGATCCAGGATGGCATGACAGGAGTGTAACCCGTCCTGACCGATCGGCCAGCCCGTCGCATCGACCTCGACCGGTCCGGTACCCAAGCCCGTCCGGACGATGCGGGCACATCGTAAAGGGGCCCTCTTGCCTCACGGTATAATCCCCGTTCGTCCACTACAACCTGCAGAGGATCACGCCATGGGCTTTCTTGCCGGCAAAAAAATACTCATCACGGGGCTCATCAGCAATCGCTCCATCGCTTACGGCATCGCCCAGGCCTGTAGGCGCGAGGGGGCGGAACTCGCCTTCAGCTATCAGGGGGAGCGGGCGCGCGACCGCGTGGTCGAGTTCGCCGGCAAGGATTTCGGCTCGCAACTGTGCTTCGACTGCGACGTCACCAGCGACGAGCAGATCGAGCGGTTGTTCAAGGACCTCGCCCGCCACTGGGATGGCCTGGACGGCATCGTCCATTCCATCGCCTTCGTGCCGAAACAGGCCCTGGCGGGGGACTATCTGGAAAGCGTGAACCGGGAGTACTTCCGCATCGCCCACGACGTCTCCAGCTATTCCTTCACGGCCCTGGCCAAGGCAGGGCTGCCCATGATGCAGGGGCGCAAGGCGGCGCTGCTCACCCTGACCTATCTGGGCGCCGTGCGCTCCGTGCCGCACTACAACGTGATGGGGCTGGCCAAGGCCAGCCTGGAATCCTCGGTGTACTACCTTGCCGCCAGCCTGGGCCCGCGGGGTATACGCGTCAACGGGCTGTCCGCCGGGCCGATCAAGACCCTCGCGGCCTCCGGCATCGCCGATTTCAACAAGCTGCTCGCCTGGGGCGAGAAGCACTCGCCGCTGCGGCGCAACGTGACCATCGAGGAGGTGGGCAACGCCGCGGCCTTCCTGCTCTCGGACCTGGCCTCCGGCATCACCGGCGAGATCACTTATGTGGATGCCGGCTTCAACAGCACCGCCGGTTTGGCGGTGGAGGAATGAGCCCGGGACGGCGCCACGCCGTATGGGCGACACAGACGACAACGGCCGGTTGCACCGGCCGTTTCGCCGCCGCCCATGCAGGCGAGGTCACTCTGACTTGCGCTCGATGAAGTCCTTGTTGACGTCGATCTCGGCCCGCCCGCGCAAGGCCTCCAGGAGCGCCCTTACCTCCTCCTGAGCGACGAGCCTTCTCAGGTCACGGCGGATCAGGGTCACCTGTTCCGGTGCCACCGTCTCCTCGGTCACGCGGTTGATGCGATAGAGCCGATAACCCTCACGGCTCTCCAGGCCGACATAGGTCGGCAGTCTGTCGGTCCGGGCCTTGTAGACCGCCTTGATCGCCTCCGGCGGCAGGTTGAGGGGTTGCATGCGGGAGATCGTCATCGGCGCACTCATGCCGGTCGGCACCTCACCCCCTTGGGCGGCCTCGAGCGCCTGCTGGCCCGCCGCGATGGCCCGCTCGCGGGCGGCCTTGGCGGTGAGCTTGAGGCGGATCTCGCCGGCCACCTCCTGTAGCGGGCGCACACCTTCCGGTCTGTGCTCCAGCACGCGCGCGGCGACGAGGACGTTGGGCGCCACTTCGATGGCTTCCGTGTTTTGCTTCTTCACCAGGGCCTCTTCGGCGAACAGGGCGTCCACCAGCCGGGGGTTGCCCAGGACCCTCGGCTCGGCCTCCTTGCGGCTCACCCAGCCGCTCACCTGCAGGGGCAGCCCCAATTCCTTCGCGGCCGGCTCCAGGCTGTCGGGCTGTTCGTAGACCAGGTTGCTGAAACGGTCAGCCGCCTCGGCGAAGTGACGTTGGGCCTCCTGCTGACGCAGTTCGTCGAGGATCTCCCCTTTCACCATCTCGAATCCGAGTTTGCTGCCGGGGACGATGCCGTCCAGGCGGATGATGTGATAGCCGAACTCCGACTCCACCAGGCCGCGTATCTCCCCCTTGTTCATGCTGAAGACCGCGTCGGCGAAGGGTTTGACCATCATGTCCCGGCTGAAGCTGCCCAGATCGCCGCCTCGCTCGGCGGACACCGGATCCTGGGAATGCTGCCTGGCCAGTGTCTCGAACCGGCCGGGATTGGCCTGCACCTCCTGCAGCAGCTTTTCCGCCCTGGCGCGGGCCGCCTGCCGGCTGCCGGCGTCCATGCTGGCGTCCGCCCGGATGAGGATGTGGCTGGCCTTGCGCTGCTCCGGCTCCTGATAGCGGGCCTGATTGGCCTCGTAATACTGGCGCGCGGCGGCCTCATCCACCTGGATCTTGGCGGCGAGCACGTCGGGGCTGAGCAGGAGGTATTGCACCCGAACCTGCGCCGGCGTCATGTAATCCTGTCGGTGAGCGTTGTACTCGGCCTCGACGACGCGGTCATCGATCCGTATGTCGGCCAGATACTGGTTGACGTCGAAAATGCGCTCCTGAACTTCGCGCCTCTCTGCCAGCAGCCTGCCCAGGCGGGTCGCGACGACCTTCGGCACGACGGCCCCCTCGCCATAGGCGGTCTGGATCTGCCGCAACAGCAAATCCTGGCGCACCATCTGGTCGAAATAGGCCGGGCTCATGCCTCGGCTACGCAGCCATGCCTCCAGTCTCTGCTGGGAGAACTTGCCGTTTTCCTGAAACGGCTCCAGTTCGAGCAAAAAGGCGGAGACTTGGGCGTCCGTGACCTGCATGCCGGCGCGCAGGGCCGCACCGGTCAGCAGGCGGGTATTCACAAGCTGGTCCAGTACACGTTGACGCAACGCCGGATCATCGGCGGCGTCGCGCCCGAGTTGTTCCTGCTGTTGGCGCAGGGCGTCGAGAAACTCCTGCTGGGTGACCACTTCACCGTTGACGCTGACCGCTGGCGCCGCCTGTCCACCGCCCTCGAAATACCAGTTGACACCCCATACGGCAAAGGTCAGGGCGATGAATCCGAGTATGATCTTGGCGATCCATCCCCGTGCGTGGTTTCTGATGGCTTCAAGCATGGGTAGACATGGCGCAGAAAAAAAGGCGAACTCGCGTTCGCCTTTTGGGGTGTTGGCGGAGTGGACGGGACTCGAACCCGCGACCCCCGGCGTGACAGGCCGGTATTCTAACCGACTGAACTACCACTCCTAAAACCGTTTTTCCTTCTGGTGGGTGCTGACGGGATCGAACCGCCGACATTCGCCTTGTAAGGGCGACGCTCTGCCAGCTGAGCTAAGCACCCTGGAAAGCCCGTTAGTTTACAGAATCTTTCAGGGCTTTACCAGCACGGAATTTCGGCACCTTGGCAGCCTTGATCTTGATGGCCGTGCCGGTACGCGGGTTGCGGCCCGTGCGGGCGGCGCGCTTGCCGACATAGAAGGTGCCGAAACCCACCAGGGTCACCATGTCGCCCTTCTTCAGGGCCTTCTTGACCGCTTCCATGGCGCCGTCGAGGGCGCGCCCGGCAGCGGCCTTGGAGATATCGGCGGATGCGGCGATCGCATCGATCAGTTCAGACTTGTTCACGAATTTCCCCTTTCCGTGGATAGATGGCGTGCGCAGGAAACCTGCAAGCGTGTTATAGCAACGCGGGGATCGCGGTGTCAAGCGGATTTTTGGGTCGAAACCCCCGTCAATGCTTGATTACAGCCGGTGTCTCCTCTGCAGCCGGCACGGGTGTTGCTTCTTCGGCGACAGGCTCCTCGGAAATGGGTTCCGGCTTGCGTTCCAGCGCCACCTCCAACACCTGCTCGATCCATTTCACCGGCTGGATGTCGAGGCGGTTCTTGATGTTGTCCGGGATGTCCACCAGGTCCTTCACATTGCCGTCCGGGATGAGCACCTTCTTGATGCCGCCGCGGTGGGCCGCCAGCAGTTTTTCCTTCAGGCCGCCGATGGGCAGCACCTCGCCGCGCAGGGTGATCTCGCCGGTCATGGCCACGTCGCAACGCACCGGGATCCCCGTCAGCACCGAGACCATGGCCGTGCAGATGGCGATGCCCGCGGACGGACCGTCCTTGGGGGTCGCCCCCTCGGGCAGGTGGATGTGCATGTCGTGTTTTTCGAATTTATCGCTTGGGATGCCCAGATTGTTGGAGCGGCTGCGCACCACGGTGCGGGCGGCCTCGATGGACTCCTTCATCACGTCGCCGAGTTGTCCGGTGCGGATGATGTTGCCCTTGCCCGGCATGATGGTGGCCTCGACCGTCAACAGTTCTCCGCCCACCTCGGTCCAGGCCAGTCCGGTGACCTGGCCGATCTGGTTGGTCTTCTCGGCGATACCGTAGGTGTAACGGCGCACGCCCAGGTACTTGTCCAGGTTTTTCGGCGTGACGTTGACCTTGCCGCGCGTCTTCTTGAGTTGATGCGCCGTGGCGGCCTTGCGACAGATCTTGGCGATCTCTCGCTCCAGGTTGCGCACACCGGCCTCACGCGTGTAATAGCGCACGATGTCGCGCAACGCGCTCTCCGCGATGTGCATGTCTGCCTCGGTAAGGCCGTTGTTCTTCATCTGCTTGGGCACCAGATAACGCGCGGCGATGTTGATCTTCTCGTCCTCCGTGTAGCCGGACAGCCGGATCACCTCCATCCGGTCGAGCAGGGGCGCCGGAATGTTGAGGGTGTTGGCGGTGGCGACGAACATCACGTCCGAGAGATCGAAATCGACCTCGACGTAGTGGTCCTGGAAGGTGTGGTTCTGCTCGGGGTCGAGCACCTCCAGCAGCGCCGAGGATGGGTCGCCGCGGAAGTCCATGCTCATCTTGTCCACTTCGTCGAGCAGGAACAGCGGGTTGCGCACGCCGACCTTGGTCAGGTTCTGCAGGATCTTGCCCGGCATGGAGCCGATGTAGGTGCGGCGATGGCCGCGGATCTCGGCCTCGTCGCGCACGCCGCCCAGGGCCATGCGCACGAACTTGCGGTTGGTGGCACGGGCGATGGACTGACCCAGCGAGGTCTTGCCCACGCCGGGCGGCCCGACCAGGCACAGGATGGGGCCCTTGAGCCGATCCACGCGCTGCTGCACCGCCAGATACTCGAGGATGCGCTCCTTGACCTTCTCCAGGCCGTAGTGGTCGTGCTCGAGTATGGCCTCGGCCTTGTTCAGGTCCTTGCTGATCTTGGTCTTTTTCTTCCAGGGCAGGTTGACCAGGGTGTCGATGTAGGTCCGCACCACGGTGGCCTCGGCGGACATGGGCGACATCATGCGCAGCTTCTTGAGTTCGGCCTCGGCCTTCTTGGTCGCCTCCTTGGACATGTGCGCGGCCTTGATCCGCTTCTCCAACTCATCCAGCTCGGCGCCCTCCTCCATCTCGCCCAGCTCCTTCTGGATGGCCTTGACCTGCTCGTTCAGGTAGTACTCCCGCTGGCTCTTCTCCATCTGCCGCTTGACGCGGCCACGGATGCGCTTTTCCACCTGCAGGATGTCGATCTCCGTCTCCATGAAGCCCATGAGGTGCTCGAGACGGCCCTTCAGATTGAACATTTCCAGAATGGCCTGCTTCTGCTCCAGCTTCAGCGGCAGATGGGCGGCGATGGTGTCGGCCAGACGGCCGGCGTCGTCGATCCCCGCCAGGGAGGCCAGGATCTCCGGCGGGATCTTCTTGTTCAGCTTGACATAGTTGTCGAACAGGCCAAGCAGTGCGCGACGCATGGCCTCGATCTCGGCGGCCTCGGCCACCTCTTCCTGCACCGGTTCGCCGCGACCGACATAATGCGTCCGCTCATCGACGAATTCGACGATGCGCACCCGCTGGTTGCCTTCCACCAGGACTTTCACCGTGCCGTCTGGCAGCTTGAGCATCTGCAGGATGCTGGCGATGGCACCCACCTGGTAGAGGTCCTCGAAGGCGGGCTCGTCCTTGGCCGCCGATTTCTGCGCCACGAGCAGGATGTGTTTGCCCGCCTCCATGGCGTTTTCCAGGGCCTTGATGGACCTCGGCCTGCCCACGAACAGGGGGATGACCATGTGGGGGAAGACCACCACGTCGCGCAGGGGCAGCAAGGGCAGCGTAACGGGGGATGTAAAGTTGACGGATTGGCTCATGGCATGTCCTTGGCGGCCTGGTCAGTGTTGCACGTATATGGTTACGCCCCCTCCCTTATCAAGGGGTGGCGGCGGCACCCGGGGCGCAGATCAGGAACTGGCTGCCTTGGCCTGATCGGCGTAGATCAGCAGCGGCTTGCCCTCGTTGGCGACCACCTTGTCATCGACGACCACCTTGACCGCTCCCTCCATGCTGGGCAGCTCGTACATGATGTCCAGCAGGCAGTGTTCGATGATGGAGCGTAGTCCCCGGGCACCCGTCTTGCGCTTGAGGGCCGAACGCGCGATGGCCTGGAGCGCCTCGTCGCGGAATTCGAGCTCGACGCCCTCCATCTTGAACAGCTTCTGGAACTGTTTGGTCAGCGCGTTCTTGGGCTCGGTCAGGATCTGCACCAAGGCCTTCTCATCGAGCTCCTCCAACGTGGCGATCACCGGCAGGCGACCGACGAACTCCGGGATCAGGCCGTATTTGATGAGGTCCTCGGGTTCGACCATGCGGAAGATCTCGGTGAGATCCTTGCGGTTGTCCTTGCTCTTGACCTCGGCGCCGAAGCCGATGCCGGACTTTTCGGTACGGTTGCGGATCACCCGTTCCAGTCCGCTGAAGGCACCGCCGCAAATGAACAGGATGTTGGTGGTATCGACCTGGATGTATTCCTGGTTCGGGTGCTTGCGCCCGCCCTGGGGGGGGACGGAGGCGACGGTGCCCTCGATCAGTTTGAGCAGCGCCTGCTGCACGCCCTCGCCGGAGACGTCGCGGGTGATGGAGGGGTTGTCCGACTTGCGCGAGATCTTGTCGATCTCGTCGATGTAGACGATGCCAGTCTTGGCCTTCTCCACATCGTAGTCGCACTTCTGCAGCAGCTTCTGGATGATGTTCTCCACGTCCTCGCCCACGTATCCGGCCTCGGTGAGCGTGGTGGCATCGGCGATGACGAAGGGGACGTTGAGCAACCGGGCCAGGGTCTGGGCCAGCAGGGTCTTGCCGGAACCGGTGGGCCCGATGAGGAGGATGTTGCTCTTGGCGAGCTCCACATCGTCGTTCTGGGCGTTGGGTTGACGCAGGCGTTTGTAATGGTTGTAGACGGCGACCGACAGGGCGCGCTTGGCCATCTCCTGGCCGATCACATACTGGTCCAGGACCTGGCAGATCTCCTTGGGGGTGGGCAAACGATCCGCCTCGCCCTTGCCCTCCTTGGCGTTGGCGACCTCCTCGCGAATGATGTCGTTGCACAATTCGACGCACTCGTCGCAAATGAAGACCGACGGCCCGGCGATCAGTTTGCGCACCTCGTGCTGGCTCTTGCCGCAGAAGGAACAGTAGAGGAGTTTGCCTTTGCCCGCTTTATCAGCCATCTTGCCCGTCCGAATACCCGAATGTTTCAGTCAAGTTTAAGCGGTATCGCTGCGTTTGACCAGCACCTTGTCTACCAGGCCATAGGCCACCGCCGCATCGGCGGCCATGAAGAAGTCGCGGTCGGTGTCGCGCTCGATGACCTCCAGCGGCTGCCCGGTGTGCTGGGACAACAGGCTGTTCAAGCGGCTGCGCAGATAGAGGATCTCCTTGGCGTGGATCTCGATGTCCGAGGCTTGTCCCTGGAAGCCGCCCATGGGTTGGTGGATCATCACGCGCGTGTTGGGTAGGGCAAAGCGCTTGCCCTTGGCACCGGCGGCCAGGAGGAAGGCCCCCATGCTGGCGGCCTGACCGATGCACAGCGTGGATACGTCCGGCTTGATGAACTGCATGGTGTCGTAGATGCCCATGCCGGCCGTGACGGAGCCGCCCGGGGAGTTGATATAGAAATAGATGTCTTTGTCCGGGTTCTCCGACTCCAGGAACAGGAGCTGGGCCACCACGAGGTTGGCGGTGGTATCGTTGACCGGCCCGACCAGAAAGACCACGCGCTCCTTGAGCAGACGTGAATAGATATCGTAGGCACGCTCCCCACGGCCACTCTGTTCGATGACCATGGGGATATAACCGAGCATGGCGGGATCTTGGGTCCAGTTCGACATCAGGCATTCCCCATCAGGGCTGCGAGGGTGGTGGGCTCATCCGTGACCTGGGCACGCGCGAGCACCCAATTGACGATGTTGTCTTCGAGCACCAGCGCTTCGGCCTCGCGCAAACGGTTGGCGTCCCTATAGTACCACGCCACCACCTCGGCGGGTTCTTCGTAGCTCTGCGCGAATTCCTCCACGAGTTGCCTGACCTGGTCGGCATCCGCCTTGATGTTCTGCGCACGGGCGAGCTCGTTGAGCAACAGCGACAGCGCCACGCGCCGCCTGGCCTGCGGCTTGAAGACCTCCGCCTTGAGGTGGATGTCTTGCTCCTTCAGGCCGCGCGCCTTGAGGTCGTTGACCGCCCGCTCCAACAGCACCCGGCTCTCCATGGCGACCAGGCCCTTGGGCACCTCGAAGGGGGTCACCTCCAGCAGGCCCTGCAACACCTGCTCCTTGACCTTGGCCTGGATGCGCCGTTTCGCCTCCCGACGCAGATTGACGGCGATCTCCTCGCGCAGCTTGGCCACGTCGCCGTCGTGGATTCCCAGGCTGCGGGCGAAGTCGGCATCGACCTCGGGCAGATGCGGCGCGTGGACCGATTTGAGCGTGACGTCGAAGGTCGCGGTCTTGCCGGCCAGTTCCTTGGCGAAATAATCGTCGGGAAAGGTGACCTCGAAGGTCTTGCGCTCGCCAGAGCGCATGCCCAACAGCTGGCCCTCGAAGTCTTTGAGGGTGCGCCCCTCGCCCAGCACGACTGGGTAGTCCCGCGCCTCGCCGCCCTGGAAGGGCTTGCCGTCGATCCTGCCGACGTAATCGACGTGCACGCGGTCGGACGCCCTCGCCTCCCGATCCACGGCATGGTAGTGCAGACGCTGCTTGCGCAACACTTCCAGGGTGCGGTCTACGTCGGCGTCGGTCACCTCGACCACCGGCCGGGTCACTTTGATCTGGCTCACGTCCCCGACCGTGATCTCGGGGAAGACTTCGAAGGTGGCGGTGAAGGCGGCCACCCCTTCGCCACCGTCACCCCGGTCGAAGCGGGGGTAACCGGCCACGTTCAGGTTGTGAGCGCGCGCCGTCTCGGCAAAGACGCGCTGCAGGGCCTCACTCATCACCTCGCCGCGGATCTCGCCGCCATAGCGCTGGGCAACGATCTTCAGCGGGGCCTTGCCGGGACGGAAACCGGACATGCGTACCGTCTTCACCAGTTGGCGCAGACGCTTGTCGACCTCCGATTCGACGTCGGCCATGTTGAGTTGCAGGGTGATACGGCGCTCTAGCCCGTCCAGGGTTTCCACTTGAGTTTGCATCGGTCGTCCTTGCTATAGAGTCTGAGCTGGTGCGAAAGGAGGGACTCGAACCCTCACGGGACCAGCCCGCTGGAACCTAAATCCAGTGCGTCTACCAATTCCGCCACTTTCGCGTAAACCTCGGAGTGTAATATAGCGCCGCGCGCCGTGTCAGCCGGCGCGACCGAGGCCCACAACCCCGTCTTTGGATTGCCATCACGCACATGTCCCCTGTCAGCGGCATCGTTCATGCCGGTCATTACGAGAACTTTCCGGTCGCCTCCCTCGTCTTGCCCGCGCGCCTGCGCAGACCGGTACGGGCCATCTATCGCTTCGCCCGCACCGCGGACGACATCGCCGACGAGGGAGACATGGCCCCGGCCCAGCGCCTGGCCGGCCTCGAGGCCATGCGGCATCGCCTCGACGACATCGAGCGGGGCGGCACGCCCGCGGATGCGCTCTGGGCCGACCTTGCCGAGGCGATCCGCCGCCACCGCTTGCCCATGCAACCCTTCCACGACCTGCTCGATGCCTTCAGCCAGGACGTCATCAAGCAGCGCTACGCCCATTTCGGTGAGGTCATGGCCTATTGCCGCAAATCCGCCAATCCGGTCGGCCGCCTCCTGCTCAAGCTCTTCGGCGACGAGGACGCACGCCATCAGGCCTGGTCCGACGGCATCTGTTCGGCCCTCCAGCTCACCAACTTCCTGCAGGACGTGGCGCTGGATTACCGCAAGGGACGCATCTATCTGCCGCAGGACGAGATGCAACGCTATGGCATCAGCGAGCGGCAGATCGCCGAGGGGCGCGTGGACGCTCTGTGGCAGCAGTTCATGCAATTTCAGATCGAGCGCACGCGCCGGATGCTGGCCGCAGGCGCCCCCCTGGGTCGCGCCCTGCCCGGACGCATAGGACTCGAGGTGCGCCTGATCGTGCTCGGGGCAGAGCGCATCCTCTATCGGCTGCTCGAGGCTGAGGGCGACGTGTTCAAGCACCGCCCCGTCCTGCACCTGCCGGATTGGCTCTACATGCTGCGTCGCGCACTGCTGCCGGGTCGTAGGAATGCTCGCGCGTCAGCCTGTGGCCGCGGCGCGTGCGGTGGTCAGGGTTGATCTCGCCGGAAGCCTCAGCAATCGGCGCACGTCGCACCCGCCAAACCACGATGGATCCGCACCAGTATTGCCAGGAGAAGGCGGCCGCCAGCGGCTCCAGCTTCTATCACGCCTTCCGTTTTCTGCCAGCCGAGAAACGGCAGGCGATCACCGCCTTCTACGCCTGGTGCCGCGAGGTGGACGACATCGTCGACGAATGCCGCGACCCCGGCGTGGCCCGGCGCAAACTCGCCTGGTGGCGCGAGGAGGTCGACCGCCTCTTCGCCGACCAGCCGACCCACCCGGTGACCCAGGCCCTGCGCGCTTTCGTCCAGCGCATGGGCATCGCCCAGGAGCAGCTTGCGGAGATCATGGACGGCGTGGAGATGGACCTCGATCAGACGCGCTATGCGGATTACCGGGCGCTGCGGCTGTACTGCCACCGGGTGGCGGGGGTGGTGGGGGAGGTCTCGGCGCAGATCTTCGGTTACACGGACCGGGCGACCCTCAAATATGCCGCCCTGCTCGGGCTGGCCTTCCAGCTCACCAACATCATCCGCGATGTGGGCGAGGATGCCCGGCGTGGCCGCATCTATCTGCCCCAGGACGAGCTGCAGGCCTACGGCGTGAGCGAGGCCGACGTGCTCGCCGGCCGGGAAAGCGAGGCCTTCACCCGGCTGATGGCGTTCCAGTACCAGCGTGCCATCGCCACTTACGAACAGGCCCTCGCCCGGCTGCCCGCCGTCGACCGTCGCAGCCAGCGGCCGGGTCTGGTCATGGCCGCCATCTACCGCAGCCTGCTCGAGGAGATCCGGCGCGACGGTTTTCATGTGTTGCGCCATCGCCTCGCCCTGCCCCCGCTGCGCAAGATGTGGATCGCCTGGCTGACCTGGATGCGCGGGTGAACGCACGCCCGCCGTCCGTTGCCATCGTCGGTGGCGGTTGGGCCGGCCTGGCCGCCGCCGTGGCGCTGGCCGCCCATGGCCGGGCCGTGACCCTGTTGGAGGCCGCCCCAAAGTTGGGCGGGCGTGCCCGCTCGGTCGCCTGGGACGACATCCGCATCGACAACGGCCAACACCTGTTCATCGGCGCCTACCGCGAGACCGTGCGGCTCATGCGGCTCGTCGGCAGCGCCGACAGACTGGAACGGCGGGCATTGCAGCTCGTCCTGCCCGATTTCAGGCTGAACCTGCCCCGGCTGCCCGCCCCCCTGCACCTGGCCACGGGCCTGCTGTCGGCGCAGGGGTTGCGCCAGGCGGAGAAATGGTCGGCGGCCGCCTTCATGCAGACGCTCAGGAGACGGCGTTTCCGCCTTCCCCAAGACATCACGGCGGCGCAATTGCTGGCACAACACCGGCAGCCCGCCCGGCTGATCGATGCACTCTGGGCCCCCATCTGCGTGGCGGCGCTCAACACCCCCCTGGCCGAGGCCTCGGCCCAGGTCTTCTGCAACGTGCTGCGTGACAGCCTGGCGGGCGCGCGTGCCGACAGCGACTTCCTCTTCAACCGCGGCGATCTGGATGCGCTGTTTCCTGCGCCCGCCGCCGCCTTCATCTCGCGTCGGGGTGGCGAAGTACGTCTGCGCACGCGGGTCGGCGCCGTCACCCGCGTGGGGCGGTCCTACGCCCTGTCGGGCACCGACGTGTGCGCCGACCAGGTCATCCTGGCTGTGCATCCGGCCCGTCTGCCTGCCCTCCTCGCCCAACTGCCGGAGATGTCGGCCATCTGCGGCCAGGTCGGGGGCTACGGCTGGCAACCCATCCACACGACCTGGCTGCGCTTTGCGGCGCCGGTGCGCCTGCCTTACCCCATGCTGGCCCTGGGCGGCGGTCAGAGCCCGTGGGTATTCGATCGCCACGACCTGGCCCCCGGCCTCCTGAGCGTGGTCGTGAGCGCCGAGGGCCCCCACCTGGCGCTGCCGCACACCGTCCTGCGGGATCGGTATCTCACCCGTCTGCAAGCGCTGCTGGGGCCGTTGCCGGCGCTGGTGAACTACAAGGTGATCGTGGAGAAGCGGGCGACCTACCGCTGCACCCCCGGCATGCCCAGGCCGGAACCCGTCACGCCTTTGCCCGGCCTGTATCTGGCGGGGGATTACGTTCGGGGCGACTACCCCGCCACCATAGAGGGCGCCGTGCGCAGCGGCGTAGAATGTGCCCGTCTGATCCTCGCCGGAAAATGATGCCCCAGCCCTCCGCCCCACGCCTGCTCGACTGCCGCGTCATCCTGGTCACCGGTGCGGGACAGGGCTTGGGCCGCGCGGCCGCCAAGGCCTTCGCTGCCCAAGGCGCCACCGTCGTGCTGCTCGGCCGCACGGTGACCAAGCTGGAGGCGGTCTATGACGAGATCGTGCGCGCCGGCGGCCCGCAGCCGGCCATCCTGCCGGCCGAACTGTCCGCCGCCCAGGACAAGGACTTCGACACCCTGGCCCACACCATCGGCAGCCAGCTCGGCGGCCTGGACGGCATCCTGCACTGCGCCAACGCCTTTGTCGCCCTGTCGCCCCTGTCGCTGCAGACCGTGGAGCAGTGGATGATCCAGTTCCGGGTCAATACCGTCGCACCCTTCGCCATCAACCGGGCCTGCCTGCCGCTGCTCAAACGCTCCGAGGATGCCTCGGTCATCCTCGTCGGCGAGACCCATGGCCATGCGCCGTCCGCCTACTGGGGCGGCTTCGCCGTGTCCAAGGCGGCGCTGGAGGCCTATTTCCGCATCCAGGCCGACGAGTGGTCGGACCTGCCCAACGTTCGGATCAATCTCGTCATCCCGGGTCCCATGCGCTCCCCCCTGCGCGCGAGGACACACCCGGCCGAGGACAAGGCCACTCTGCCGGAACCGGAGTCATTGTGCCCCCTGCTCCTACATCTCATGGGCTCCGAGGGGCGGGAGACGCGCGGTCAGGTGCTGACCTTCCGCCTCTGAGCCATCCAGACACAGCGAAGCTGCCTCTAAGGATCGCTGTTCGGCTTCAACCCAGGTTTTTCATTTGGGCGCGCGATGATGGCGAGCGGATGTGTGCACGGGCAACGGGCCCACGGCGGACCCCACGGGCGAGGCAAACGGGCGCGAAGTTGCCGCCGGACGGCCGCCAGCGCCCGCAGGCCGCGGTGGCATGGCAATGGGGACAGGCCTCACACACGCCGGGGTGATCTTCGTGGGTATTGGCCGGCCAAATGACAGGGTTCATCCGCGATCATGCGTTCGGTCATCGACAGCAGACCATCCAGGGCAGCAGGTCCGCCTTCAGGCCGATTCCCTAAAGCACCGAATCGGATCAGGCTGAAGCCTGACCTACACGCCGGCCTGCGAGACTGACAGTCTCGGCATCACTTGTTCAGGGTCGCATCCGGATAGGGGGGCAGGGTGGTCAACCGTTGGTCCTCCAGTGCCCCGCCGACGGTGAAATGGTAGACCACCTGCCAGCGGCCCTCAGGTTCGAGGCCCAGCAGGCGATGCACCTCGTCGTCGAAGAAACAGCCGATACCGGTCCCGCGCAGGCCGGCGGCCTCGGCCTCGAGATAGAGGACCTGGCCGATGAGGCCCGCCTCCCAATGACGCCGTCGGTACAGCCAGGGCCGGGCGTCGATGTCGGCGAAGTCGGCCAGCATGCTCACAGCGAAAGAGGAATCCGCGGCGATCGCCTGATGGCAGGACAGCCGCGCGGCGATCGCACGCAGGTCATGCGGCAGCAACAGATAGAGCGGCAGGTCTGCCGGCCCCTGTTTCGCCCACAGCCACTCCGGCCGCATGGCCGATGCGAGCGACGGCTGGTCGGTCGGCGCCCGCAGTAGGCAGTAGAGCCCGGGCTCCAGACCGTCGACACGATGCACAAAGAGCAGCAGATGCACCGCGGGCATCCAGGGCCAGACCGTCCAAGGCGGCACGGTGGCCGCCGGCAACAGCCGGGCGAGCAGGCCAAGGAAGCGGTCGGCCGGTAGGCGGGTGACGCCATCGTAGGCCTGGGCGCTGCGCCGCTGGCGGATGAGTCGGGCCAGCGGCGGGTCCAGGGGCAATGCGCTCGGTGGCGGCCGCTCGGGTGGGATGTAGGGTGGCTCAGGCGTGCGAAGGGGGGTGTCTGTCAGGCGGGTAGCCTGACCTATCTCCTCCAGTCCTGGCCATTGCCGCTGCTCTGCACTGAGCCGGTTCGCCCTGCCCTGCCAGTGGCTGGAGGCGAACACCGCCGCGGCCTCTGCCATATCGGCATCGCCGCCGTCCGGCCCGGCCGCGAGCAGGAGCAGACACTCCGCCTCTTCCCGTTCGGCTGAGCCCAAGTCCTCCGGCCGCTCGAGACCCAGCAAGGCGGCCAGTCGAAGCGTGGCGAGCGGCTCCAGCAGCCTCGGCCGCCAGCCCAGCGCAGCGCCGGCAAAGGCGAGGGCGCCGATTGCGTGACCGCAATCGAGCTGGCAATAGCGAAAAGCGCGCAGCCCATATTTCCAGGCCTCGCGCCAGACGATGGAGGTCAGGCCAAGGCACACCGGCAGGCACGTCTCAGCCGGCAACTCAGCCCGCCGCTCAAGGACATGGTCACGGCTGACCCGTTGCGCGACAAGCCCCGCCGTTCAAGGCGGGGAAGGATAGCGCGGACGGCGTAGCCGTCCTTGGGTTTTAGCGTATCATTATGTTAAGGGCGGGGCACGCCCGGATCGCCTGTGAAGTGAGCGGTGCAGTAATGCCGCCAGCAGCAGGAACCCACCGAAGCGACTCATGGGCGGCTCAATACCGCCCATGAGCGCCGTAGGAATCTCCAGCCTTTAGGCCGGGGAGGATGTCAAATAGTGATAAACCCCGGCCGGCAGGCCGGGCAGCGTCGGGGCGAGGAGATAGCCCTCTGTCGGATGCAAGTTGCCGCTCGAGGGGTTGCAGCGCAGCGCCCAACGGCTGCCGCCATATTCCTTCCATGCCGCCAGGCCGAGCCCGAGCTCGAACACGACACCCAGGTGTGGCCCATCGATCGGCGCCGGCGGCGGCAGCTGGCCCGCGCGCACGTCGGCATAGCGGACATCGAGGCGATCGGCCAGCAAGGGCAGCGCGACCCGCTCGCAACCCGCATAGACACGGAAAGGATCGGGCTGATTGGCCCAGTCCTGGTAACCCGGACCGGGCGCATAGCGATCGAGGTGGTGTTTGCTCGCGCGGTGGTAGGCGCGCAACACCCCCGCGTCAGACGGAGCGCTCACGTCCGTCGGTAGACGTCCTCGAAGCGCACGATGTCATCCTCGCCCAGGTAGGTGCCAGACTGCACCTCGATCATGTGCAGCGGGATCTTGCCCGGGTTCTCCAGTCGGTGTGTGGTGCCCAGCGGAATGTAGGTGGACTGGTTCTCCGTGAGCAGCTCCTCCTTGCCGTCGCGGGTGACGCGGGCGGTGCCCGAGACCACGATCCAGTGCTCGGCGCGATGGTGGTGCATCTGCAGCGAGAGTTTCTCGCCCGGCTTGACCATGATGCGCTTGACCTGGAAACGCTCGCCGGCGTCGATGCCCTCGTACCAGCCCCAGGGGCGGTAGACCCGCGTGTGCAACTCGTGCTCGCTGCGGTTCATGGCCTTGAGGTGGTCCACCACCTTCTTCACGTCCTGGGCCCGGCCACGGTCGGCCACCAGTACGGCATCTGCGGTCTCGACGACGATGAGATCGCGCACGCCGAGGGCGGCGATCATGCGCGATTCGGCCCGCAGGTAGCTGTCGCGCACGCCGTCCAGATAGACGTCGCCGCGGCTGACGTTGCCGTTGGCGTCCTTCTCCCCCACCGCCCACAGCGCGGACCAGGCACCGATGTCGTTCCAGCCCATGTCGGCCGGCACGACGGCGGCATGGCGGGTGTGTTCCATCACGGCATAGTCGATGGAATCGGCGGGGCAGGCCTCGAAGGCGGCGCGATCCAGGCGGTGGAAGTCCAGGTCACGCTGGCCGCGCGCCAGGGCCGCTTCGCAGGCGCTCACCAGCTCCGGCCTGAGGCTGCGCAGTTCGTCCAGGAAACGCAGCGCCGGAAAGAGGAACATGCCGCTGTTCCAGTAGTAGTCGCCGCTGGCGACAAAGGCCTCGGCGCTGGCCAGATCCGGCTTTTCGACGAAGCGGGCGACCCGGCAGGCCGTCGTACCCGCCAGCGCCTCTCCCTGCTGGATATAGCCGTAGCCGGTATGGGGCGAGTCGGGCACGATGCCGAAGGTGACCAGATGCCCGTCGCGTGCCGCCACCAACCCCTCGCCGATGGCGGCATGAAAGGCGGTCACGTCCTTGATCAGGTGATCGGCCGGCAACAGGAGCATGACCGCGTCCGGGTCGCGGCGGGCGAGCACGAGGGCGGCGACGGCGGCGGCAGGCGCGGTGTTGCGCCCCACCGGTTCGAGATAGATCCCCAGCGGGTCGATGCCGATCTGCCGCATCTGCTCGGCGATGAGGAAGCGGTGCTCGTTGTTGCACACGATCAGGGACGCGGCGACGCCAGGCAGACCGTCCAGACGCAGCACCGTCTCCTGCACGAGGGTGAGTTCGGAGGCCAGCGGCAGCAGCTGCTTGGGCAAGGCGGCCCTGGACAGCGGCCACAGCCGCGTGCCGGAGCCGCCGGAGAGGATGACGGGATAGAGCGTCATGGGCATGGATTGCTCAATGTGAATGGTGCACTAATCGGACTGTCCAGGCAGAGCTTGAGCGCCTCGCGCCAGTCCGGCAGCCGCAGGCCGAACACGCGGGCGAGCTTGCCATTGTCGAGGCGCGAGTTGGCCGGCCGCCGG
>JBBIKZ010000024.1:0-24433 GCA_037445185.1 Hydrogenophilales bacterium
GGGGACAACGTGGCGATCACGGTGAGCCTCATTGCGCCGATCGCCATGGAAGAGGGCCTGCGCTTTGCCATCCGCGAGGGCGGCCGCACCGTCGGCGCCGGCGTGGTGGCGAAGATCATCGAGTAAGCGGGCGCTCGGACGGGGCCAGGCGCGGGATCAACCCCGCCCCTGGCCTGTCGACGTCGCCTGTGTGCCATCACGCGGCCTATTGCAACAACCGAAAAACGCGGGTAGACTTCCGGGTTTTTCCGATTCGGAAAACGAGATGCAGAGCCAAAAGATACGTATCCGCCTGAAGGCCTACGATTACAAGCTGATCGATCAGTCGGCCATGGAGATCGTGGATACCGCCAAGCGCACCGGTGCCGTGGTCAAGGGGCCCGTCCCCCTGCCGACCGCCATCGAGCGCTTCGACATCCTGCGTTCGCCGCATGTGAACAAGACCTCGCGCGATCAGCTGGAGATCCGCACGCACAAGCGGCTGATGGACATCATCGACCCCACGGACAAGACGGTCGATGCGTTGATGAAGCTCGATCTCCCCGCCGGCGTGGACGTGGAGATCAAACTGCAGTGAGCGGTGATCGCTAGGTCGTGAGCGGCTGGGTGCGATGGCGCCCGTGCAGCGCTGACGACCGAACGCGCACCGATTTTGAATCCGCCGACCAATTGCAGTCGGCGCCTGAAAAGGAAACGAGAACATGAGCCTAGGCCTTGTCGGTCGCAAGATCGGCATGACCCGCATTTTCACCGACGACGGTGCGGCCGTGCCGGTGACGGTGCTGGACATGTCCAACAATCGTGTCTGCCAGGTCAAGACCGTCGCGACGGACGGTTACGACGCGCTCCAGATCGCCCAGGGCAGCCGCAAGGCGAGCCGGGTCAAAAAGCCCGCAGCGGGGCATTACGCCAAGGCCGGCATCGAGGCGGCCCGCGTCCTGAGGGAATTCCGTGTCGGCGTTGACGTCGCCGGCCAATATCAGCCCGGCGCCGCGATCACGGTCGAGATCTTCCAGCCCGGGCAGTTGGTGGACGTCTCCGGCATCACGCAGGGCAAGGGTTTCGCCGGCACCATCAAGCGGCACAATTTCGGCTCCCAGCGCGCCTCGCACGGCAACTCGCGCTCGCACAACGTGCCCGGCTCCATCGGCCAGGCCCAGGACCCCGGTCGTATCTTCCCGGGCAAGCGCATGTCCGGTCACATGGGCGCGGTCAAACGCACCGTGCAGAACCTCGAGGTGGTGCGCGTGGACGCCGAACGGCAACTGCTCCTGGTCAAGGGCGCGGTGCCCGGCGCCAAGGGTGGCGAAGTGGTCGTGCGTCCCGCCGTGAAGGGAGGTGTATGATGGAGCTCAGCCTGCTCGACGAACAGGGCCAGGCGTCCGGCGGTGTGGCTGCCTCCGACGCCCTCTTCGGCCGCGAGTACAACGAGGCGCTGGTGCATCAGGTCGTCACCGCCTACATGGCAAACGGCCGCAGCGGCAACCGGGCGCAGAAGGACCGTGGCGAGGTCAAGCACAGTACGAAGAAGCCCTGGCGCCAGAAAGGCACCGGCCGTGCCCGCGCCGGCATGACCTCGAGCCCTCTATGGCGTGGCGGTGGTCGGATCTTCCCCAACCGTCCCGACGAGAATTTCTCGCAAAAGGTCAACCGCAAGATGTTCCGCGCCGGCATGGCCGCCATCCTGTCCAAGCTGGCTCGCGACGGGCGGCTGCAGGTGATCGACAGCATCCGCGTCGACGCACCCAAGACCAAGCTGCTTGCCAGTAAGATCAAGGGCATGGGCATCACCGACCGCGTGTTGATCATCACGCCGGAGGTGGATGAGAACCTCTGGCTGTCCTCGCGCAACCTGGCCAATGTGCTGGTGCTCGAACCCCATCAGGCCGATCCCGTCAGTCTGATCCGCTTCGACCGGGTACTGCTCACGCGCGACGCGGTCAAGTCCTTCGAGGAGATGTACGCATGAATGCCGCCAAGATGAATGAGGAGCGCCTGTACCAGGTCATCCTCGCCCCGGTGATCTCCGAGAAGGCGACCCACATCGCCGACAAGCACGAGCAGGTGATCTTCCGCGTCGCCCCGGACGCCACCAAGCCCGAGATCAAGGCGGCGGTAGAGATGCTGTTCAAGGTGAAGGTCGACGAAGTGAAGGTGGCCAATGTCAAGGGCAAGGTCAAGCGCTTCGGACGCTTCTTCGGCCGGCGCGCCAACTGGAAGAAGGCCTACGTGTGCCTCGCGCCCGGTCAGGAAATCAACTTCGTGGCAGGAGAGTGAGCCATGGCCCTCGTCAAAGTCAAGCCGACATCCGCCGGCCGCCGCGCGGTGATCAAGGTGGTCACGCCGGGCCTGCACAAGGGCAAGCCCTATGCCGCCCTGCTGGAGAGGCAGACGTGCGGTTCCGGCCGCAACAACAACGGTCACATCACCACCCGGCACAAGGGTGGCGGGCACAAGCAGCACTACCGCATCATCGACTTCAAGCGCAACAAGGATGGGATCCCGGCCAAGGTCGAGCGCATCGAGTACGACCCGAACCGCAGCGCGCACATCGCCCTGCTCTGCTACGCGGACGGCGAGCGCCGCTACATCATCGCGCCCCGCGGCATCGAGGCGGGCGCCGTGCTGATGAGCGGCGCCGAGGCCCCCATCAAGCCGGGCAACTGCCTGCCCCTGCGCAACATCCCGGTCGGTACCACGGTGCACTGCATCGAGATGCTGCCCGGCAAGGGGGCGCAGCTCGCGCGCGCCGCCGGGACCAGTGTGCAACTGCTGGCGCGCGAGGGCAGTTACGCCCAGTTGCGCCTGCGCTCGGGTGAGATCCGCAAGGTGCACGTGGATTGCCGGGCCACCATAGGCGAGGTCGGCAATGAGGAGAACAGCCTGCGCTCGATCGGCAAGGCGGGCGCCAACCGCTGGCGCGGCATCCGTCCCACGGTGCGCGGCGTGGCGATGAACCCCATCGATCACCCGCACGGTGGCGGCGAGGGACGCACCGGTGAGGCGCGCGAGCCCGTCAGCCCATGGGGCACGCCGACCAAGGGCTACCGCACCCGCAGCAACAAGCGCACGAACACCATGATCGTTCGTCGCCGGCATTCCGCATAAGAGGTAGACAGACATGGCACGTTCGATCAAGAAGGGTCCCTTCGTCGACCACCACCTGATGCAGAAGGTGGCCAAGGCCCAGGCGAGCGGGGACAAAAAGCCCATCAAAACCTGGTCGCGTCGCTCCACCATCCTGCCCGATTTCGTCGGCATGACCATCGCGGTGCACAACGGCAAGCAGCACATCCCCGTCTATGTCACCGAAAACATGGTCGGCCACAAGCTGGGCGAGTTTTCCCTGACCCGCACGTTCAAGGGTCATGCCGCCGACAAGAAGGCGAAGAAGTAAGGAGCCGATGATGGAAGTCAGAGCCGTATTGCGCGGGACACGTTTGTCCGCACAGAAAGCGAGGCTGGTCGCCGACATGATCCGCGGCAAGCCGGTGGATAAGGCGCTCGGGCTGCTCACCTTCACGCCCAAGAAGGCGGCCGTGGTGATCAAGAAGGTGCTCGAGTCGGCCATCGCCAATGCCGAGCACAACGAGGGGGCCGACATCGACGAATTGAAGGTCAAGTCCATCTATGTCGACCAGGGGACCACCCTCAAGCGCTTCACGGCGCGCGCCAAGGGTCGCGGCAACCGCATCATGAAACCCACCTGTCACATCACCGTGACGGTCGGAGACTGAGGATAGAGCATGGGACAGAAGATACATCCGACCGGCTTCCGCCTGAGCGTGAACCGCGACTGGTGCTCGAAGTGGTTCGCCAACTCGAAGAACTACGGCGCGGTGCTCAATGAAGACATCAAGGTGCGCAGCTTCCTCAAGAAGAAGCTCGCCCATGCCGCCCTGTCCAAGATCGTCATCGAGCGTCCGGCCAAGAACGCCCGCATCACCCTGTACTCCGCCAAGCCAGGCGTGGTGATCGGCAAGAAGGGTGAGGACATCGAGGCGCTGCGCCGCAAGCTCTCGGGCATGATGTCGGTGCCAGTGACCCTGAACATCGAGGAGGTGCGCAAGCCCGAGACGGATGCCCAGATCATCGCCGACTCCATCGCCAACCAGCTCGAGAAACGGATCATGTTCCGCCGCGCCATGAAGCGGGCCATGCAGTCTGCCATGCGCTTCGGCGCCCAGGGCATCAAGATCATGAGCTCCGGCCGGCTCAATGGTGCCGAGATCGCCCGCACCGAGTGGTATCGCGAGGGACGGGTGCCGCTGCACACCCTGCGCGCGGACATCGATTACGGGTTCGCCGAGGCCAAGACTACCTACGGCGTCATCGGCATCAAGGTCTGGGTCTACAAGGGCGAAAACCTGGGCCGCGGCGAGAAACCCGCCGCCGCGCCCGAGCCCGAACGCAAGGCCCGTCGCGCGCCGCGTGCCGCCAAGGAGTAAGGATCATGCTGCAACCGAACAGAAGGAAATACCGCAAGGAACAAAAGGGCCGCAACACCGGCCTGGCGACCCGCGGCACCAAGGTGAGCTTCGGTGAATACGGCCTCAAGGCCATCGGCCGCGGCCGCATCACCGCGCGCCAGATCGAGGCGGCCCGCCGTGCCATGACCCGCCACGTCAAGCGGGGCGGGCGCATCTGGATACGCATCTTCCCGGACAAGCCCATTTCCCAGAAGCCCGCCGAGGTGCGTATGGGCAATGGCAAGGGCGCGCCCGAGTACTGGGTCGCCGAGATCCAGCCGGGCAAGGTGCTGTATGAAATGGAGGGGGTGAGCGAGGAGATGGCCCGCGAAGCCTTCCGCTTGGCGGCGGCCAAGCTGCCGGTGCCTACCGTCTTCGTCACCCGCATGATCGGAAGCTGACCATGAAAGCGAGCGAACTACGCAACAAGAACCCGGAGGAGCTGCGCCAGGAGCTCAAGGACCTGCTGCGCGCCCAGTTCAGTCTGCGGATGCAGCTTGCAACCCAGCAGACCAACAAGACCCACGAACTTCGGCGGGTGCGTCGCGACATTGCCCGTGTGCGTACCGTGTTGCATGCGATGACGGGCAAGCGCGCGGCGTGAGGAGGCAAGAGATGGCCGAACAGGAAAGTAAAAAGATCATCCGCTCGCTCACCGGGCGCGTGGTGAGCGACAAGATGGACAAGACGGTGACCGTCCTCGTCGAGCGGCGGGTCAAGCACCCCCTCTATGGCAAGGTGATCCGCCTGTCCAAGAAATACCATGCCCACGACGAGGGCAACGAGTGCCGTGAAGGCGACACGGTGGTCATCGAGGAGTGTCGTCCCCTGTCCAAGACCAAGGCCTGGAAGGTGACGAAGCTGGTGGAGAAGGCCAAGCTGGTCTAAGGAAACGCTGAAAAAATAGGCGAGCGGGATGAAGCGCAAGGCGCCCGGCGCGCAGCGATCGAGACATATCAAGGAGATAGGCGAGGCAGCGAGCACCGCGCAACGCAGCGATTCGCCCGCGCAGCCATTTAATCAGCGTTTCCCTAAAGAACCTTGTACTTTTCCTGGCCGCGATGTATGATCGCGGTCTTTTTCACCGTCACCCCCTCGCCATGCGAGTAACGGCAGGGGTGACGCGCAACCCGGACGGGATCCAAAACTGCCCGACCGTCACGAGCGGACGGCGGGGTAAGTTGGAGATGAGATCATGATACAAATGCAGTCCATACTGGGCGTGGCCGACAACAGCGGCGCGCGTTCCGTGATGTGCATCAAGGTGCTGGGCGGCTCCAAACGGCGCTACGCAGGCATCGGCGACATCATCAAGGTCAGCATCAAGGATGCGGCCCCGCGCGGGCGGGTCAAGAAGGGCGATGTCTACAACGCCGTGGTGGTGCGTACCGCCAAGGGTGTGCGCCGCCCGGATGGCTCGCTGATCCGCTTCGATCACAACGCGGCCGTGCTGCTCAACAACAAGCTGGAGCCGATCGGCACCCGCATCTTCGGACCGGTGACGCGCGAGCTGCGCACGGAGCGGTTCATGAAGATCGTGTCGCTGGCGCCCGAGGTCCTGTAAGGAGGTCGGCATGCAGAAGATCAGGAAGGGTGACCAGGTGGTCGTGCTGACCGGCAAGGACAAGGGCAAGCGCGGCACGGTGCTGCGCGTACTCGAGGACCGCGTCGTGGTGGAGGGTGTCAACCGCGTCAAGCGCGCGGTCAAGCCCAACCCCCTCAAGGGCACCACCGGCGGTTTCATGGACAAGGACATGCCCATCCACATCTCCAACGTGGCCCTGTTCAATGCGGCCACCGGCAAGGGGGATCGGGTGGGTATCAAGACGCTGGAGGACGGCAGGCGCGTGCGCTATTTCAAGTCCAACGGTGAAGTGGTGGATGTGTGAGGCAGCCATGGCGCGACTGAAGGAATACTACAAGACCACCGTGGTGCCGGACCTGATCAAACGGTTCGGCTACAAATCGGTGATGGAAGTGCCGCGGATCACCAAGATCACGCTCAACATGGGGGTGGGCGAGGCCGTGGGTGACAAGAAGATCATGGAACATGCCGTGGGCGACATGACCAAGATCGCCGGTCAGAAGCCGGTGGTCACCAAGTCGCGCAAGTCCATCGCCGCGTTCAAGATCCGCGACGGCTATCCCATCGGCTGCATGGTCACCCTGCGCCGCGAGCGCATGTACGAGTTCCTCGATCGTCTGATCACCGTGGCCATCCCCCGCATCCGCGACTTTCGCGGCATAGGCGGCAAGGGGTTCGACGGGCGTGGCAACTACAGCATGGGTGTCAAGGAACAGATCATCTTTCCGGAGATCGAGTACGACAAGATCGACGCCTTGCGCGGGATGAACATCACCATCACCACCACCGCCAAGACCGACGCCGAGGCCAAGGCCCTCTTGAGCGCGTTCAAATTCCCTTTCAAGAACTGAGGTCGACATGGCCAAGCTCTCACTGATCAACCGCGAAGAAAAGCGCCGCCGGCTGGTGAAGAAATACGCCGACAAGCGCGCCGAGCTCAAGGCGATCATCGACGACTCATCGCGTTCCGAAGAGGAGCGCATGCAGGCGCGGCTCAAGCTGCAGCGGCTGCCGCGCAACGCCAACCCGACCCGTCTGCGCAACCGTTGCAAGCTCACCGGCCGTCCGCGCGGCGTTTTCCGCAAATTCGGCCTGTGCCGGAACAAGGTCCGTGAGCTCGCCATGCAGGGCGAGGTGCCGGGTGTTGTCAAGGCCAGCTGGTAAGGAGTAAGCGCTATGAGCATGAGCGATCCGATCGCCGATATGCTGACCCGCATCCGCAACGCCCAGATGTCCGAGAAGGCCAGCGTGCGCATGCCGGCGTCCAAGCTCAAGAAGGCCATTGCCCAGGTGCTGAAGGACGAAGGCTACATCGAGGATTTCGCGCTGCGTCAGGATGGCACCGTCCCCGAGATGGAAATCGCGCTCAAGTACTACGCCGGCCGCCCCGTGATCGACCGCATCGAGCGCGTCTCCCGGCCAGGCTTGCGCATCTACAGGGGCATGAACGACCTGCCGCGGGTGATGAATGGGCTGGGGGTGGCCATCGTGTCTACCTCCAAGGGTGTCATGACCGATCGCAAGGCCCGCGCGCTGGGGGTGGGCGGCGAGGTCCTGTGCATAGTGACCTGAGGTAGAGCATGTCGAGAATTGCCAAGAATCCAGTCGCCGTGCCCTCCGGCGTGGAGGTCACCCTCGCCGATGGCACGATCAGCGTCAAGGGGCCGATGGGGTCACTGAGCCAGGCGCTGACCCCCCATGTCCGGGTCGTGTACGAGCAGGGCAAGCTGCAGGTCGCGGCCGCCTACGATACCCGCATGGCGCAGGCCATGTCCGGCACGACACGGGCCCTGCTGGCCAACATGGTGCAGGGCGTGAGCAAGGGCTTCGAGAAGAGGCTGACCTTGGTCGGCGTGGGCTATCGTGCCCAGGCGCAGGGCAACAAGCTCTCGCTCAACCTCGGTTTCTCGCACCCCGTCGAGCACGTCATGCCCGAGGGCATCAAGGTGGAGACGCCGAGCCAGACCGAGATCCTCATCAAGGGGGCCGACAAGCAGCGCGTCGGTCAGGTGGCTGCGGACGTGCGCGCCTATCGCCCTCCCGAGCCCTACAAAGGCAAGGGCATCCGCTATGCGGATGAGACCGTGGTCTTGAAAGAGACCAAGAAGAAATAATCTGGAGTCGCGACCATGGACAAGAATATCCGGCGTCTGCGCAGGGCGCGCCAAACCCGCGCCAAGATTGCGCAACTGGGTGTGGCGCGTCTGTGCGTGCATCGCACGAATTGCCACATCTACGCGCAAATCATCGATGCCAGCGGCGGCCGCGTGCTGACCGCCGCCTCCACGCAGGAGAAGGCCTTGCGCGGGGAGATCAAGAATGGCGGCAACGTCGAGGCGGCGAAGCTCATCGGGCAGCGCATCGCCGAGCGGGCCAAGGAGGTCGGCGTGACCAAGGTGGCCTTCGATCGCAGCGGTTATGCCTACCACGGCCGGGTGAAGGCCCTGGCGGAGGCGGCGCGCGAGCACGGTCTGCAGTTCTGAGCGAGGAATCAGGCAATGGCAAGGTACGAACAACAGCAGGAAGACAAGGGCGACGGCCTGCGCGAGAAGATGATCTCGGTCAACCGCGTCACCAAGGTGGTGAAGGGCGGGCGCATCCTCGGCTTCGCGGCCCTCACCGTGGTGGGTGACGGCGACGGCGGCATCGGCATGGGCAGGGGCAAGTCACGCGAGGTGCCCGTGGCGGTGCAAAAGGCCATGGATGAGGCGCGCCGCAAGATGATGAAGGTCAGCCTCAAGAACGGCAGCTTCCATCACGCCGTCATCGGCCGCCACGGCGGCTCTAAGGTGCTGATCCAGCCCGCCTCCGCGGGGACCGGCATCATTGCCGGCGGTGCCATGCGCGCCGTATTCGAGGTGATGGGGGTGACCGACGTGCTGGCCAAGTGCCTGGGCTCGACCAATCCCTACAACGTGGTGCGCGCCACGCTGGACGGTCTGTCGCAGATGATGACGCCGAGCGAAGTGGCGGCCAAGCGCGGCAAGCGCGTCGCCGAAATCCTGGAGTGAGCCATGAGTCAAAGCCAAGGCAAGATCAGGGTCACGCTGGTGAAAAGTCCCATCGGCGCCAAGCAGGATCACCGCGCCAGCGTGCGCGGACTGGGTTTGAAGCGCATGCACCAGAGCGTCGTGCTGGAGGACACTGCGGCCGTGCGCGGCATGATCGCCCAGGTGAACTACCTGGTCAAATACGAGGTGGTGTGATGCATCTGAATACGATCAAACCCGGCGCCGGCAGCAAGCATGCCAAGAAGCGCGTCGGTCGTGGCATCGGCTCCGGCCTGGGCAAGACCTGCGGCCGCGGCCACAAGGGCCAGAAGTCGCGCGCCGGCGGCTTCCACAAGGTCGGCTTCGAAGGCGGCCAGATGCCGCTGCAGCGTCGGCTGCCCAAGCGGGGCTTCGTCTCCCTGACGCACGAGTTCAAGGCGGAGGTCCCTCTGTCCAAGCTGGCCAAGTTGCCCGTGGACGAAATCGATCTGACGGTCCTCAAGCAGGCCGGTGTCGTGCCTCAGCTCACCCGGTCGGCCAAGGTCATCCTTTCCGGCAAGATCGACAAGGCCGTCAAACTGAAGGGCGTGCTGGTCAGCAAGGGCGCACGCGCCGCCATCGAGGCGGCCGGCGGCAGCGTCGAGTCCTGAGCGAGGACGCATCTTGGCCAACGCCGCCGCCAACTGGCTGCAGATGTCCGGGAAGATGGGCGACCTCAAGCGTCGCCTGTGGTTCCTCATCGGGGCGCTCATCGTCTATCGCATCGGCACCTTCGTGCCGGTGCCGGGCATCGACCCCAACGTCATGGCGGACCTGTTCCGCGGGCAGCAGGGCGGCATCCTCGGCATGTTCAACATGTTCTCGGGCGGCGCGCTGGAGCGCTTCTCCATCTTCGCCCTGGGGATCATGCCCTACATCTCCGCCTCCATCATCATGCAGCTTTTGACCGTCGTCTCGCCGCAACTGGAGGCGCTGAAGAAGGAGGGCGAGGCCGGCCGGCGCAAGATCACCCAATACACCCGCTACGGCACCGTGGTCCTGGCCACCGTCCAGGCGCTCGGCATCGCCATCGCCCTGGAGAGCCAGCCCGGTCTGGTGATCGACCCGGGCTTCATGTTCCGCATCACCACGCTGGTCACGCTGGTCACCGGTACCATGTTCCTGATGTGGCTGGGCGAGCAGATCACCGAGCGCGGCATAGGCAACGGCATTTCCATCATCATCTTCGCCGGTATCGTCGCCGGGCTGCCCAGCGCCATCGGCGGCACGCTCGAGCTCACCCGCACGGGCACGTTTTCCATCCCGCTCGTACTGCTGCTGTTCGTCGGCGCCCTGCTGGTCACTGCCTTCGTGGTGTTCATGGAGCGCGGTCAGCGCAAGATCCTGGTCAACTACGCCAAGCGTCAGATCGGCAACAAGGTCTACGGCGGCCAGAGTTCCCACCTCCCGCTCAAGATCAACATGGCCGGGGTGATCCCGCCGATCTTCGCCAGCTCCATCATCCTGTTTCCCGCCACCCTGGCGGGCTGGTTCGGCTCGAACGAGAACATGACCTGGCTGCGCGACATCGGCGCCACCCTGTCGCCCGGCCAGCCCATCTACGTCATGCTCTACGCCGCGGCCATCATCTTCTTCTGCTTCTTCTATACCGCCCTGGTGTTCAACCCCAAGGAGACGGCGGACAACCTGAAGAAGAGCGGCGCCTTCGTGCCCGGCATACGCCCGGGCGAACAGACGGCGCGCTACATCGACAAGATCATGTCGCGTCTGACCCTGGTGGGCGCCATCTACATCACGCTGGTGTGTCTGCTGCCGGAGTTCCTGATCGTGAAATGGAACGTGCCGTTCTATTTCGGCGGCACCAGCCTGCTGATCATCGTCGTCGTGACCATGGATTTCATGGCCCAGGTGCAGGCCTACATCATGACGCACCAGTACGAGAACCTGCTCAAGAAGGCCAACTTCAAGGGCGGCAACTTCCTGGCGCGCTGAGCCCATGGCCAAGGAAGACGTCATCCAGATGCAGGGCGAGGTGCTGGAGACACTGCCCAACGCCACCTTCCGGGTCAAGCTGGAAAACGGCCATGTGGTCCTGGGGCACATCTCCGGCAAGATGCGCATGCACTACATCCGCATCCTGCCGGGTGACAAGGTGACCGTGGAGCTCACGCCGTACGATTTGAGTCGCGCGCGCATCGTTTTTCGCGCGAAATGAAGCGCGCGCCGGATCGGTGTCGCGCGTAGCAGGAATTTGAAAGGAGCCGGACATGCGTGTTCAAGCCTCAGTCAAGAAGATCTGCCGCAAGTGCAAGATCGTGCGCCGCAAAGGCGTGGTGCGCGTCATCTGCAGCGAGGCCAAGCACAAGCAGCGCCAGGGCTGATGCGGGGCGATTCGTGCTTGCGCAGAAGGTGCTGAAGTCAATATAATTTTTGATTTTACGTTTGCTGGGAGATCGGCATGGCCCGTATCGCCGGGGTGAACATCCCGAATCACAAGCACGCCGAGATCGCGCTCACCGCGATCTACGGCATCGGACGCAGTCGCGCCCGCCTCATCTGCGAGCAGGCCGGCGTCAACCCCTCCGCCAAGATCAAGGACCTCAGCGAAGAGGACATCGACAGGCTGCGCGAGGGCGTGGGCAAGTTCACCGTGGAAGGCGACCTGCGCCGCGAAGTCACCATGAACATCAAGCGTCTGATGGACCTGGGCTGTTATCGCGGCGTGCGTCATCGCCGCGGGCTGCCCGTGCGCGGTCAGCGCACACGTACCAATGCGCGCACGCGCAAGGGCCCCCGCAAACAGATGCAACTCAAGAAGTAACTAGGTAGAAGACATGGCCAAGGCACAAGCAGCCGCGCGCGCGCGCAAGAAGGTGAAGAAGAGTGTGGTCGATGGGGTCGCCCACGTCCACGCGTCCTTCAACAACACCATCATCACCATCACCGACCGGCAGGGCAACGCCCTGTCCTGGGCGACCGCCGGGGGCGCAGGATTCAAAGGGTCCCGTAAGAGCACGCCGTTCGCTGCCCAGGTGGCCGCCGAGAATGCCGGCAAGATGGCGATGGAATATGGCGTGAAGAACCTGGAGGTGCGTATCAAGGGCCCCGGTCCCGGCCGCGAGTCGTCCGTGCGCGCCCTGAACAGCCTGGGTTTCAAAATCACCAGCATCTCGGATGTGACGCCGGTGCCGCACAACGGCTGCCGCCCGCCCAAGAAGCGTCGTGTTTGATTAGGAGCGCACCGTGGCCCGCAATATCGATCCCAAATGCCGTCAGTGCCGCCGCGAGGGGGAAAAGCTCTTCCTCAAGGGCGAGAAGTGCTTCACCGACAAATGCGCCATCGAGCGCCGCAATCAGGCCCCCGGCCAGCACGGTGCCAAGAGCCTGCGCGTGTCCGACTATGGCAAGCAGCTGCGCGAGAAGCAAAAGATCCGCCGCATCTACGGCGTGCTGGAGCGCCAGTTCCGCCTGGTATACAAAGAGGCCGACCGCCGGCGCGGTGTGACGGGCGAAAATCTGCTGCAGATCCTCGAGTCGCGCCTGGACAACGTCGCCTATCGCATGGGCTTCGGCGCCTCCCGCACCGAGGCGCGTCAGGTGGTACGCCACAACGGCATCCTGGTCAACGGCAAGCGCGTCAACATCCCTTCCTACCAGGTACAGCCCGGTGACGTCATCGAGGTCGCCCAGTCCGCCAAGGGTCAGCTGCGCATCAAGGGTGCCGTCGAGGCGGCCGAGGGGCGCGGCTTCCCCGATTGGGTGGAGGTCGACACCAAGGCGCTCAAGGGCACCTACAAGGCGCGCCCGCAGCGTGCCGAGCTGCCGCCCACCATCAACGAAAGCATGGTCATCGAGTTGTACTCCAAATAGTCGCCCTGCTGATTGAAGGACTCAAGCTATGTCGAATACCGGTGAACTGCTGAAACCCCGCATCGTCGAGGTCAACAGCATTTCCCCCCGCCAGGCGCGCATCACCCTGGAGCCCTTCGAGCGTGGCTACGGCCACACCCTCGGCAACGCCCTGCGTCGTATCCTGCTGTCCTCCATGAAGGGCTACGCCCCCACCGAGGTGAAGATCGCCGGCGTGGTGCACGAATACTCCACCCTGGAAGGGGTGCAGGAGGACGTGGTCGACATCCTGCTCAACCTCAAGGGTCTGTCGGTCAAGCTCAACAACCGGGACGAGGCCTGGGTGCAGATCCGGAAGTCGGGCGACAGCGTGGTGACCGCCGCCGACATCGAAGGTGGCCACGACGTCGAGGTGCTCAACCCAGACCATGTCATCGCCCACCTGACCAAGGGCGGGACACTGGACATGGAGATCAAGATCGAGGCCGGGCGCGGCTACGTCCCTGCCACGGCGCGTGTGCAGAGCGCCGAGACGCGGCCAGTGGGGGTGATCATGATGGACGCCCTCTACAGCCCCGTGAAGAAGGTCGCCTTCAGCGTCGAAAGCGCGCGCGTCGAGCAGCGCACCGACCTGGACAAGCTGGTGCTGGAGATCGAGACCAACGGCGTCATCGAGCCGGAGGAGGCGGTGCGCTCCGCCGCCCGGCTGCTGATTGAGCAGCTCACCTCCTTCGCCGATCTGAAGGGTGTCACCCTGCCCAGCGAGCAGCCCAGGGTGAGCAGCCCCAATGTGGACCCCATCCTGACCCGCCCCGTGGACGAACTGGAACTCACCGTGCGCTCGGCCAACTGCCTCAAGGCCGAGAACATCTACTACATCGGAGACCTGATCCAGCGTACCGAGACCGAGTTGCTCAAGACCCCCAACCTCGGCCGCAAGTCCCTCAATGAGATCAAGGACGTGCTGGCCGCACGCGGGCTCACCCTGGGCATGAAACTGGAGAACTGGCCGCCCGCCGGGCTGGAAAAGCCGTGAGCGCCAGCGAGGAAACGAAGAGGTAACCACCCATGCGCCACCGTCAGTCGAACCGTAAACTCAACCGCACCACCAGCCATCGGCTGGCCCTGCTGCGCAACCTGTCCAACGCCCTGCTCAGGCACGAGGCCATCGTCACCACCCTGCCCAAGGCCAAGGAGCTGCGTCGGGTGGTCGAGCCCATGATCACCCTGGGCAAGAAGCCCAGCCTGGCCAACCGGCGATTGGCCTTCAACCGCCTGCGCGACCGCGACAACGTCGTCAAGCTGTTCGACGACCTCGGCCCGCGCTTCATGAGCCGTCCCGGCGGCTACGTGCGCATCCTCAAATACGGCTTCCGCAAGGGGGACAACGCACCCATGGCCCTGGTTGAGCTGGTGGATCGGCCGGAGAGCGCAGCGCAGGCCCAGACCGCCGAATAAGGCGTCCGCAAGATGAAAAAAGCCGGCCTCACGCCGGCTTTTTTCATGATCCGCATACTTCCATCGATCCGGCCCTCAAACGAATCCGGAGTAGCTGCAGCTCGGCCTTCAGGCCGATGGGGTTTTGTTGCGATGTATGGTCGTCGGGCTGAAGCACGCCCTACAGCCCGCCCTACAGCCCGACCCACAACGTGAGTGACGGTTTTGATCTACGAGGAAGAGTCTGTTTTAGGGCCTGGTTGATAAGCTCGGGGGCTGTCCCCTCTAGTGCCAGGCAGTCGGCTCAGCCCGCCAGCGCCAGCGTCCACATGACGATGACGTTGATGAGTGCGACGAACACGGAGGCGCTGCCGATGTCCTTGGCCCGCTTGGCCAGCACGTGGTCTTTCAGTGAGATGCGGTCGACCGTGGCCTCGATGGCGGAGTTGATGAGTTCCACCACCAGCACCAGCAGCACGCTGCCCACCATGAGGGCACGGGCGAGGTTGTCCGGGGTGAGGACGAAGGCGAGGGGGATGAGGACGGCGGCGAGCAGGACCTCCTGGCGGAAGGCGTCCTCGTGGCGGTAGGCGGCCTTGAGGCCGGCCAGGGAGTAGAAGAAGGCGTTCCAGACGCGGGAGAGGCCGGTCTTGCCCTTGTGCGGGCTTTCCTTGTGCGCCATTTCCGGCTCCGCCGTGGCAGGGTAGTGGTTGGCCGCGGCCTGCGCGGCGCGGGTGGACGCCTGCGGCGGGGCAGACTCGTTGCGGTTCATCTCGGGCCCTTCCAGGCGAGATCGAGTTCGCGCGCCGCCCGCACGTCGTCGAGCCGGCGCACCGGCAGGCCGTGGGGGGCGGTCTTGACGCGCTCGGGGTCGGTCTCGGCCTCCTCCCTCACCTTGACCATGGCCGCCACGAAGGCGTCCAGGGTGGCCTTGCTCTCGGTCTCCGTGGGCTCGATGAGCAGACACTCGGGCACGAGCAGGGGGAAATAGGTGGTGGGGGCGTGGAAACCATAGTCCAGTAGCCGCTTGGCGAAGTCCATGGCGGTCACGCCGGTGGCGTCCTTGAGGCGCTTCAGGGTGACGATGAACTCGTGGCTGGCGCGCCGTTCGGGGAAGGCGAGGTCGAAGCCGGCCCGTTTGAGCTCCGCCGCCAGGTAGTTGGCGTTGAGCGCGGCATAGTCCGCCACGCGCTGCATGCCGGTGCGGCCGAGCAGCCGAGCGTAGACCCAGGCGCGCAGGAGCACGCCCATGTTGCCGCCGAAGGCGCTGAGCCGCCCGATCGATTGCGGCCGGTCGGCCTCCTCCGCCCAGCGGTAGTAGCCGTGCTCCTCCACCACCAGGGGGATGGGCAGGAAGGGCGTGAGCCGCTCCGACACCCCCACCGGTCCGGCACCTGGGCCGCCGCCGCCGTGCGGGGTGGAGAAGGTCTTGTGCAGATTCATGTGGATGACGTCGAAGCCCATGTCGCCCGGCCGCACCCGGCCGAGGATGGCGTTCAAGTTGGCGCCGTCGTAATAGGTCAGCCCGCCCGCCTCGTGGACGATGCGCTGGATGTCGCCTATGGTCTGCTCGAACACGCCTAGGGTGGACGGGTTGGTGAGCATGAGGCCGGCGGTGTGGGGGCCCACCGCTGCCCGGAGGGCAGAGAGATCGACGTTGCCCTGCCGGTCGGTGGCGATCTCGCGCACCTGGTAGCCGCACATGATGGCGGTGGCGGGGTTGGTGCCATGCGCGGCGTCGGGGACGATGATCTCGCGCCGGCCGGTGTCGCCGCGTGCCTGATGATAGGCGCGGATCATGGCCACGCCGGCAAACTCGCCCTGGGCGCCGGCCATGGGGGCGAGCGACACGGCGGCCATGCCGGTCACCGCCTTGAGCATCTCCTGCAGCTCGTATAGACAGGCGAGGAAACCCTGGCCGGTGTCGTCGTCGGCCAGCGGGTGGCGCGCCAGCAGCTGCGGCAGCATGGCCAGGCTGTTGCAGGCGCGCGGGTTGTACTTCATGGTGCAGGACCCCAGGGGATAGAACTGGGTGTCGATGGAGAAATTCTTCTGCGACAGCCGCGTGTAGTGGCGCACGACGTCGAGCTCGGAGACTTCGGGCAGATGGGCCTGCTCGCGGCGCAGGAACTCGTCGGGAAGGTCGTCCGCCGCGGGGGCCGGACCGGGGGATTGGGCCTGTGCGCGGCGGCCCGGGCGGGAGAGGTCGAAGATCAGCATGGCAGTGGGGATGGGTGATGGGGCAGGGGAAAGGAGTATCGGGGTTGTCCCGTCACCCCTTCCTCATGCCGCATTCCCGTTCCTAGTCGGTTTCCCCCCGCGCCGCCGCCAGGGCCGCCTCGTAATTGGGTTCCTGCTTGATCTCGGGCACCAGTTCGGCGTAGACGACCCGGTCGCGTTCGTCGAGCACGATCACGGCACGGGCACACAGCCCCGCCAGCGGCGGATCCATGATCATGACACCGTAATCCTTGTGGAAGTCGCGCCCGCGCAGGGTGGACAGGGTAATCACGTTGTTCAGGCCCTCGGCGCCGCAGAAGCGGTTCTGGGCGAAGGGCAGGTCGGCGGAGATCACCAGCACCACGGTGTTGGGCAGGCTGGCGGCCGCCGCGTTGAACTTGCGGGTGGACTCGGCGCAGACCGGGGTGTCCAGGCTGGGGACGATGTTGAAGATTTTGCGCTTACCCCAGAACTGGGACAAGGACACGTCTTTGAGGTCTTTGTCCACCAGCATGAAGGAATGCGCGACGTCGCCGACGCGGGGGAAGGTGCCGCCGACCGAGATGGGCTCGCCGCCCAGGGTGACTGTTGCCATCGTTGCTCTCCTCTGAAGATAAGGGGGTCAGGTTTTATATGCGCAGGGCGGTGCCTCGCGGCGCCGGCTCAGGATGCGGTCCAATTTTTGCGCATAGTCCGCGAGGTCGTCATCCGTTTTCGTCTCCGTGGCACAGACCAGGATGCAATCGCCGAGTTCGGGATAATCGCGGACCAGGGGGTGGCCGCCGAGGATGCCCTGGGCACGCAGGGCCCGCAGGACCTCATCGGCCCGGGCGGGCAGGCGCAGCACGACTTCGTGGAAAAAGGGGCCGGTGAAGATGCGCTCGACGCCTGGGATGGCGCAAAGCTTGTCCACCAGGGCACGGGTGCGGGCATGCGCGGTGAGGGCCACCTCCTTGAGGCCCTGTGGCCCCATGAGGGCCAGGTAGATCGTGGCGGCGGTCACCAGCAGGCCCTGGTTGGTGCAGATGTTGGAGGTGGCCTTGGCGCGGCGGATGTGCTGCTCTCTGGCCTGCAGGGTCAGGGTGAAGCCCGGTCTGCCTTCCAGGTCCACGGTGCGGCCGACGATGCGGCCGGGCATCTGGCGCACCAGCGACTGGCGGGTGGTCATGAAGCCGAAGTAGGGCCCGCCGGAGGACAGCGGGATGCCTAGGGGCTGGCCATCGCCTACGCAGATGTCGGCACCACGCTCACCCCACTGCCCCGGCGGCTCGAGCAGGGCCAGGCTGGTCGGATTGACCACGGCGATGGCGAGCATGTCGTGGGCATGGGCCCAGTCGGTGAGGGCGTCGACCGGCTCCAGCACGCCGAAGAAGTTGGGCTGGGGGATGATGAGGGCCGCCCCCGCATCGGCCGCGTGCGGCTCGAGCCCCGCCGTGAGGGTGTGGCCGCGCTCGGTGCAGTAGGGCAGGTCCACGAGCGCGATGCCCTGATTGCCGACGATCGTGCGTGCCACGGCGCGGTAGCGGGGGTGGAGCGTGGCTGGGACGAGCACCCGCTTGACGTTGCCCTTGCTGGCCCGCACCGCCATGAGGATGGCCTCGCCCAGGGCGCTGGCCCCGTCGTAGAGGGAGGCGTTGGACACCTCCATGCCGGTGAGGGCGGCCATCATGCTCTGGTACTCGTACAGGAGCTGCAGGGTCCCCTGGCTCGCCTCGGCCTGATAGGGGGTGTAGGCGGAATAAAACTCGCCGCGGGTGACGATCTGCCAGATCGCCGCCGGGATGTGGTGCTCGTAGGCGCCGGCACCGATGAAATTGGACCAGAAGCCATCCTGCGCGGCGCGGCCATGCATCAGCCGGGTGACCGCCATCTCCGGCAGTCCCTCCGGCACCCCATCCAGGCTGGCGCAGCGCAGCCCGGCGGGGATCTCGTCGAACAGGTCATCGATGGAGGCCGCCCCGATGCTGGCCAGCATCTCGGCGACGTCCTGCTCGGTATGCGGGATGAAGGGCATGTTGCGTGAGGGGTGAGGCGTCAGGGCATCAGGTTTCGGCTTGCCGCGCGGGCATCGCGCGCATCAGTGCTGCTCCGATGCCACCAGTGCCTGATAGGCGGCGGCGTCCAGCAGGGTATCCAGATCGGCCGGGTTCGCGGGCCTGAGCCTGAACATCCAGTTGCCGTAGGGATCCTGGTTGAGGCTTTCGGGGGCGGATTCGACGGCGTCGTTGACCGCCACCACCTCGCCGGCGATGGGGGCATAGACGTCGGAGGCGGCCTTGACCGACTCCACGACGGCGCATTCCTCGTTTTGCGCGAGCTGGCGGCCGACGGTGGGGTTTTCCACGAAGACCATGTCGCCCAGCAGGTCCTGGGCGTGGTGGGTGATGCCCACGCTCACCGTGCCGTCAGCCTCGAGCCGGACCCATTCGTGGGATTGGGTGTATTTCAGTTCGGCAGGAACGTTCACTTGGCTCTCCTGGATAGCGTGAATCGGGTAAGGGGTTCACAGGAACACCGCAAAATCGGGGTCGCGGGTACCGTGCGCATGGGTTGCCGCCTTCACTCGGGTTGCACCAGCGCCTGACCATGACGCACGAAGGGCGGTTTCACCACCCGCGCCCGCAAGCGCCGGTCGCGGATCTCGACCTGGACCTCGTCGCCGGGCACGACCGCCGCGGGCACACGCGCCAGGGCGATGGAGGCGTTGAGGGTGGGCGAGAAACCGCCGCTGGTGATCTCGCCCTCGCCGTGCGCGGTGAGCACCTTCTGCTGCGCGCGCAGCACCCCCTTGTCCCTGAGGACGAGGCCGACGAGCTGGCGCTCGCGCGGCAGACGCAGCAGGGCGTCGCGGCCGATGAAGTCGCGCTCGCCGTCCTTGAGATCGACGGTCCAGGCCAGGCCCGACGCGAACGGGGTGACCCTCTCGTCCATGTCCTGGCCGAACAGGTTCATCCCGGCCTCGAGACGCAGGGTGTCGCGCGCGCCCAGGCCGCAGGGCCGCACCCCTGCCTCCAGTAGGGCCTGCCAGAAATAGGGCGCGGCCTTGGCCGGCAGCATGACCTCGAAGCCGTCCTCCCCGGTGTAGCCGGTGCGGGCGATGAACATGTCGCCGACGGTGACGGCGCTGAAGGGGTGCATCGGCTCGGTCAAGTCGCGCGTGCCGGGCATGGCCACCCACAGCTTCTCCGCCGCCCTGGGGCCCTGCACGGCGATCATCGCCAGGTCGCGGCGGGGCGCGATCGTGAGAGTGGGGGCGAAGGCGTCGCGCTGCGTCTCGATCCAGGCCAGGTCCTTGTCGGCGCAGCCGGCGTTGACCACCAGGCGAAACCAGTCCTCGCGCATGAAATAGACGATGAGGTCGTCGATCACCCCGCCGCCTTCGTGCAGCATGCAGCTGTATAGCGCCCGGCCGGTGGTCTGCAGTTTGGCCACATCGTTGGCGAGCAGCCGGCGCAGGAAGGGACGGGCGGCCTCGCCGCGGATGTCCACCGGCAGCATGTGCGACACATCGAACATGCCGGCATCGCGCCGCACCGCATGGTGTTCCTCGATCTGGGAGCCGTAGTGCAGGGGCATCTCCCAGCCGGAAAACTCCACCAGCCTGGCGTTCAGCTCGCGGTGCTTGGCGTTGAGGGGGGTCGCGTGCATCGAGGGTCAGATCCCAGGGATTGAGTCCGTCGTCGTCACACCCACTCTGTCCTGGTACCTGAGAGATTTGCCCCTTCGGTGGTGGACGCGCCACGCTCTCCAGAGTCGTCCGATCCCGCGGTCCTTTTGCCTGAGCGGTTGCTGGGTGGGTTGCGCCTTCGGCGGCCGGGTCCGGCTCTCTCCCACGGGTCGATGGCCGTGAGCATAACCGAGCCCGAGGCGATCGAACAAGCGCCAGCTGGGCGCCCGACTTCATGCTTGCGCATCAGGGGTATTGCTTGTCGAGCTTGTAGCCGTAGGCGGACAGGCCCTTGAGTTCCAGCTCGAGGCGGATCTCCCGCTCCTCCCCGGGTGCCATCCCCTGCGCTTCGAGACTGGCATCCGGCAGGTAGTCGGAGGGCGGGAAGGGGCGCTGGGCGATGGGGACGTCGCGCACATCGGTGAGGGTCAGGACCAGATGGGGCCAGGCGATGGTGCGATCCGAGCGATTGCTGAGGGACGCGCGCAGGATGGCGTGGGCCCCATCCTCGGGGTCGGTCTCCAGCGAGGAGGCATCGAAGCGCACGGCCGAGGGATCCCGCGGCAACGGCAGGCTGCAGCCGAGCCGCTGGCAGGCAGCTGCCAGGACGGCGCGGGTCTCGGGCCAGGCGGCGGCGATCTCGGCGCGGAGGAAATAGGTGAGCTGCAGCAGGAAGGTCAGGGTCAGCACCAGGCTGGCCAGCAGCCACAAGGCGCTGCGCCAGCCTGGCAGGGTACGCGCGCGCGCGGTGGGCAGGGCGGAGAGGAGGATGGCCTCCGAGGACTCCGACACAGATGGGGCCGCATCGGCCCGCCCTGCCGCCGCCTCGGGTACCGATCCGGCGGTCTCGGGCGTGGCCGCCTTGGTGTCCGGCGGGGTGCGCAACCAAGCCGCGAGGAAGCGATCATCGTCGGTCTGCTCGGCCGCTGCCGCCGGCACGGCGTGGGGGGTGGGTGCCGCAGCTTCCTTGAGCGGTTCGACGCCGCCCGAGGCCAGGCCGGAGAGCGGCAGCGCGGTCGGCGCCGTCTCGGCCGGCGCCGCCGGTGGCGCAGGCTCCTCACGCGCCGGTGTCGTCAGCTCGGGCAGCAGGGTGTCATAAGCGTTGAAGACGGCGCTACAGCGTCCGCAGCGCACCAGCCCGCGCCGGTGGTCCAGCTGGGCCTGGCTGACCCGGAAGCTGGTGTGACATTCGGGACAGGTGGTCAGCATCAGGGATCAGGTCTCGGAGGTCGGGGATCAGCTTAACGCGGAATCAGCCGCCGTGTAGCCGCTCAGCCATGCCGTCGGGTTCCGGCGAGGAGGACCCAGCCGTCCTCGCAGCCGGCGGGCAGGAGATCGAACCAGCGGGCGTAGGCGGCGATGACCTCGTCTGCCTGGGTCTCCAGGATGCCGGACAGGACGATGCGCCCGCCGGGGCGCACGCGGGTGGCCAGCAGAGGCGCCAGTGCCCGCAGTGGGTTGGTGAGGATGTTGGCGACCAGGATGTCCGCCTGCAGGGTCGGCACCTCATCCGGCAGGCCGAACGTGGCTTGGATGTGGTTGCGCAGTGCGTTGTCTCGCGCTGCCGTCACTGCCTGGGAGTCGATGTCGACGCCGACGACGCGCGCGGCGCCCAGCTTGGCCGCAGCGATGGCCAGGATACCCGAACCGCAGCCGTAGTCGAGTACCGTCTCGCCGCCCCGGATGTGCCCCGCCAGCCAGGTGAGACAGAGCCGCGTGGTGGGATGGCTGCCGGTGCCGAAGGCGAGCCCCGGATCCAGTTCGATGTTCACCGCCTCCGGGCACGGCGCCGCATGCCAGGAGGGCACGATCCACAGGCGGTCGGTGATGCGTATGGGTTCGAACTGGGCCTGGGTCAGGCGCACCCAATCTTGTTCGGGGACCGCCTCGACCTTGTGCTCGGTGGCGGTGTCAAGACCCAGGCGGTCGAGCAGGGCGGCCACATCGGTGTCGCCCGGCAGCAAGGCGACCACCCAGTTGCGCCGCCACGCCCGTGGCTCGGCCTCGCCCGGTTCGCCGAACTGGGCCTCCTCGGCAGGCGTCCCGGCATCCCTATCCTCGGTCGAGACCGCCAGCGCCCCTGCCGCCAGCAAGGCGTCCGCCAGGGCCTCGGCCTCATCCCGGACGGCGGCAATACGCAGGGACAGCCACATGTGGGTTCAACCCAGATTTGTCATTAGGCCGGCCAGTGCCTTCGTTGGTCATACAGGCATGCTTGAAGGCATCGCCATTGCCACGCCACCACGGCCTGCACGCGCCAGGGCCTCCGTCTGGCGGCAGTATCAAGCCCGTTCACTTAGCCCTCGAGGGACACCATGGGCTCGTTGCCCGTGCGCAATTCTGCTCGCCATACGACTCGCCATCATCGCGTGCCCTAATGACAAATCTGGGTTGAAGGGCTGCTCGGGGCAGATGTACAGATGTCGGTTGCACCAGCAGTGTTGTTGTGCCCAACCCCGTTCAGTGCTTCCCTATCCCCAGCTTCTTCTCGAGGTAGTGGATGCTCACGCCGCCCTCGATGTAGGCGGTGTCGTTGAGCAGGTCCTGGTGCAGGGGGATGTTGGTCTTGATGCCCTCCACGATCATCTCCGACAGGGCGATCCGCATGCGCGCGATGGCCTGCTGGCGGGTGGCGCCGTAGGCGATGACCTTGCCGATCGTGGAGTCGTAGTGCGGCGGGACGAGGTAGTTCTGGTAGACATGGGAATCGACCCGGATACCCGGCCCGCCCGGTGCATGGTAGAGGCTGATGCGGCCGGGCGAGGGCATGAAGCTGTAGGGGTCCTCGGCGTTGATGCGGCACTCGATGGCGTGCCCGCGGAACTGGATGTCCTTCTGCCGCACCGACAGGGGCTCGCCGGCGGCGATGCGGATGGTCTCCTGGACGATGTCCACCCCGGTGATCATCTCGGTGACCGGATGCTCGACCTGCACGCGGGTGTTCATCTCGATGAAGAAGAACTCGCCGTCCTCATAGAGGAACTCGAAGGTGCCGGCACCCCGGTAACCGATCTTGCGACAGGCCTCGGCGCAGCGCTTGCCCATCCTGTTCCTGAGTTTGACGTCCAGGCCGGGCGCCGGCGCCTCCTCGAGGACCTTCTGGTGCCGGCGCTGCATGGAGCAGTCGCGCTCGCCCAGGTGCACGGCGTTGCCGTGCGCGTCGGCGAGCACCTGGATCTCGATGTGGCGCGGGTTGGCGAGGTATTTTTCCATGTAAACCGTAGGGTTGCCGAAGGCGGCCTGGGCCTCGCCCTGGGTGAGCTGGATGGCATGCAACAGGTTCGCTTCGGTGTGGACCACGCGCATGCCGCGCCCGCCGCCGCCCCCGGCCGCCTTGATGATGACGGGATAGCCGATGTCGCGCGCCAGTCGCAGGCACTCGTCGGGGTCATCGGGCAGCGCCCCCTCGGAGCCGGGCACCACCGGCACGCCGGCCGCCTTCATGGCGTCCTTGGCGGAGACCTTGTCGCCCATCAGGCGGATGGTCTCCGGGCGCGGTCCGATGAACACGAAGCCGGACTGTTCCACCCGCTCGGCGAAGTCGGCGTTCTCGGACAGGAAGCCATAGCCTGGGTGGATGGCCTCGGCATCGGTCACTTCGGCGGCGGCGATGATGGCCGGTACGTGCAGATAGCTCTTGGCCGACGGGGGCGGGCCGATGCAGACCGACTCGTCGGCCAGTTTGACGTATTTCGCGTCGCGATCCGCCTCGGAATAGACGGCCACGGTCTTGATGCCCAGCTCACGACAGGCGCGCTGGATTCTGAGGGCGATCTCCCCCCGATTGGCGATCAGGATCTTCTCGAACATGGGCTAGCGATGCCTGCGCCGATAGGCCAGCTTCTAGGGCAACTTGCGTTCATCCGCGTCATCCGATGATGAACAAGGGTTCACCATATTCCACCGGCTGTCCATTTTGGCTCCGGCCGGTCGCTGGCGCGACCTTGACCTGGGCTGCGCCCAGGTCAGCCTGCGCCGAAATGGACAGCCTCATCGGAAAACTCGCGTTCATCCGCGTCATCCGATGATGAACAAGGGTTCACCATATTCCACCGGCTGTCCATTTTGGCTCCGGCCGGTCGCTGGCGCGACCTTGACCTGGGCTGCGCCCAGGTCAGCCTGCGCCGAAATGGACAGCCTCATCGGAAAACTCGCGTTCATCCGCGTCATCCGATGATGAACAAGGGTTCACCATATTCCACCGGCTGTCCATTTT
>JBBIKZ010000025.1:0-24073 GCA_037445185.1 Hydrogenophilales bacterium
GATGCAACGCCGGTGGAGCGGATGAAGCACACGCTCGAGACGAAAGCCGGGCGCGCGCTCTATGCGCTGCGCAAACAAACCGTGGAGCCGGTGTTCGGCATCATCAAATCGGTGCCGGGGTTCCGGCAGTTTCTGATGCGTGGCCTGGAGAATGTTCAGACCGAATGGACGCTGGTCTGCCTGGCGTGGAATTTGAAACGCATGGCCGTATTGCGTCCGCAGTAGCAGGTAACGGAGGAATTCGTGCGTCGATTGCCGAAATTCGTCAGCTCCAACCCGCTGCGCATGGATTTCACTGACTTCGCCAGCTCATGTCCGACAGGCTGCTAGCGTAGTCGCAAAATCCCCCCGCCGCATCCCGGCAGCAGGGGCCTGGCCTTGGCCGCCGCAGACATCGCCAGCCCGAGCCGCCGACCCGTATACGCGTGGTACTCGCCGTAGCCTCGCAGGTCGTGCGCCAGGTCGGGCCTCAGCCCGAAACCCCGCAACGATCCAGCGCACCCTTAAGGAGCGTGCCCCTCCAGCCAGGCCGCCAGCACCGCGAGCGCCCAGACCCGGAAGGTCAGCGAACCGTCGCCTGCCATGAAACGCCGCGCATAGCTCGCCACACCCTCCGGCGCAAGGGTCTGCCAGCGCCGCCAGTCCGCTTCCAGCAGATAACGGCGCACCAGGCGGAAATCTTCAGCCGCCAGAAAGCGCTGCAGGGGAACGTCGAAACCGTGTTTGGGGGTATCCCAGATTTCGCGCGGGACGTAGCGGGCGAGCAGATTGCGCATGAGGCGTTTGGGCTCACCAGGCTGGTAGCGATAGTCCATCGGCAGGGCCCGCACGTAACCATCCACCTCCGGCGCCCAATACGGATAACGCACCTTGAGGCCGGTGATGTCGCTCGCATGGTGCAAGCGGTCGCAGGTCATGGCATCCATGAGCGCGCTGTAGCGCTCGAAGTGGGCATGGCGCGGAAAGCGGGCAAAGGTCTGGTAAAAGAGGGTATGGTCAAAGTCCACCGGCTCGCCGCACAGGGCCTCGATCTCCCGCTGGGTAAAGCCATGCCAGCGCAGCATGAGCTCGGCCGGATGCGCGAAGGCGAAGATGGGCGCATAGCCCTCCAGCCCGGGCAACCGCCTCAGGGCGGCGGCCAACGCCTGCCGCAGGCCAGCCGGCAGCAGGGCGGCATATTCGACGCCGACACGCACGTGACGCGGCGGCATGGCCCCGAACGCCTCGTCGGCCCCGCTGCCGTCCAGGGCGAGGTCGTAATGCGCGCGACAATGCTCGAAGGCGAGCAGGGTGGGCGGCAGGGCGGGGTCGGCCATGGGCTGCTCGGCCTCGCGTGCAAAGACTTCGAAGGCCCGCACGTAGTCCTGCTGGCTGAAACGCAAGACCTCGTGGCGGATACCCAGATGCTTGGCCACCGCCCGGGCGACGGGGGTTTCGTCGAGATTCGGCTCATCGAAGCCGACGGTCACGGCGGTGAGTGTCGGTTGCACCTGCGCCGCCAGGGCACACAGCAGGGAGGAATCCACCCCGCCGCTCAAAAAGGCGGCAGGGCGGTTGGCGTCCTCCAGTCGGGCCGCGATGCTCTGTCGCAGCCGCGCATCCAGGGCATCCTCGGCCTCTGCATAGGTCGGGTTGCTGCTTGACGTGGGATGTCCTGCGGCGGGGCGTGTCGTCTCGATGCCCGAGGCCGACCAGGTGAGCAGCTCCCCCGGTGCGAGCGCCCGGATACCCTCGTACAGCGTATGGGGCGCGGCGATCTCCAGCAGGCGCAGGTATTCGTGCAGGGCGCGCCGGTTAATCCGCCGCTTGACACCGGGCAGGCGGAATAAGGCATCCAGACGGGTGGCGAAGGCGATACGATCCGGGGACGGGGTGCAGTAATAGATCTGATGTGCACCGGAGCCGTCGCGGTAGAGGCGCATTCGATCGCCATCGTGCAGGGTGAGGACGTACTGCCCTTCGAGATGCCGGATGAAATCCAGCCCCCAGCGCGCGTGGGCCAGCAACAGGACCTGGCCGAGGTCAAGGGCCTCGCCGGCCTCCACCTCGCGGCGCAAGTTTGCGGCGTTATAGAGCTCACCCTGTATGGCCAGGCTGCGCCGACCCCCTCTGTGCCACATCTGCCGGCGCTTGGCTGCCGGCTGCTTCTCGGCATGGTCGGGGACGAACGCAGGATGCCAAGTGGATGGCTCGTCGGGTAAGGTCAGTAGCTGCCCGCCGGATGTGAAAATCCCGTGCAACCCCCTGAGCGGCACGGCATCCTCAGCCATCGTCGCCGAGTTTCTGCATCGGGCACATGGCCTGTCCAACTGCCTGGCCCATCTTTTCAGCCACCGGCCTGGGCATGATTGTCCATGGAGGCCAGCCCGCAAGCCAGTATCCCAGATGGTCCATTGGGCCATAGGTCAGGCTTCAGCCTGACTCGTCGGCCTGAAGGCCGACCTGCAACTCTTAGATTTGTTTGGGGTGGATGTCCGAATGGACAATAAGGGTTCATACTGGATAGGGTCATGGCGAATTCTGGCCACCTTCAGAGCGGACGGCCGAGCAGGATGTCCCTCAGCAGTCCCAACCCCAAACGCCAGCGGCTCGAGGGGGATAGGGCGAGGATGCGCGCTGCGTCGAGCAGGGCGGGCAGGCGCCGCCCGGCCCGGTAGCGCCACTTGGCATAGTCCGCGTAGACGCCGGCGAGGCAATCGCGCCAGAAATGCCCACGATACGCGGGCGGCAACAGGCCACGGTTCTTGTGCATGACGCGGATGGCCCCCCACCGCATTGCCTCCACGTTCCGGCTCACACTGCCGCTGCGCCTGAGCACAACGACTAGGGGCTCGGGCAGACAGGCATAGTCGGAGACGGCGGCCAGGCGCATCCACAGGTCGCCATCCTCAACACCGCCCAGGCTTTCGTCGTAGGGGCCCACGCGCTCGAGCAAGCGGCGCCGCGCCATGAGCGCCGAGCTGCCGCCTGCTATGCCGGCGTTGCTGGCGAAAAGTGCGAGCAGGATGGGGTGGTCCGCACGATCGCAGGTCCAGAGGTTGAGCAGCCGGCCCTGCGGATCCTCCACACGTGCCGCGGTCGAGCTGAAGCCGACATCGGGACGCTGGCGCATCAGGGCCACCTGTTTGCCGAGCTTGCCCGGCAGCCACCAGTCGTCGGCGTCCAGGAAGGCGACGAACTCGCCGCGAGCGGCGGCGATGCCGGCATTGCGGGCGCTGGACATCCCGCCGTTGGCTTTGCGCACCACCCGGATGGCCTCACCGTAGGTGGCCAGCACGGCCGCGGTGTCATCGGTGCTGCCGTCATCGACGACGATGACCTCGCGGTCCGTGAAATCCTGTGCCAACACACTATCGATCGCCTTGCCCACGCACCAGGCGGCGTTGTAGGCGGGGATGACCACGGAGGCGGCCGGCACGGCCGTTCGACCGCCTCCCTCGCCTACCGTTGCCCCGGCCTCAGTCATCGACCACATAGCCCAGCTCGGTCTGCAGGTCGCGGATCATGGGCAGGATGCGGCGGATCGCCTCGGGATTGCTGTCCTTCCACTTCTGTTTCTTGGGCCGTCCCTTGACGACACTGGTGGGCTGCAGGTTGGCGCAGCGGGCCTCGATCTCCGGGGTGAAGGCAAGGCCCAGTCTCGCGAAGGCGGCGCGAAACATCTCCACCGGGCGTTCGAAGAGGTCCTCGTAGCGCAGCTGCACCCACTGTTGCGCGGGTATGCCCTTCTTCGCCTCCAGGGCCAAGCGGTTGGCCGACAGCCACTGGAAGGCGCACACCTCCTCCAGGCTTGCATGGTTGTATTCGCGCCAGTCGGGCGGGAGGAAGAAACACCACTCGCGGAACGCACCGCCATCGATGGCCACGTCCTCGGGGAAGGGGCCGAAAAACTGGCCGAGCTCGAAGCGCCCATCCGTGCGCCCGTGTCGCCAGCCATCCATCATGGAGCTGATGTTGTCGCGCCCGTCGCGCTGGATGAAGACGAACTTGGCCTGTGGGAAAAGTTTATAAAGATAGGGGATGCGCATCACGTTGATGCAGGTCTTGTCGAGCACCCAGCCCGCCCCGAGGCGTTGGTAGAAGTAGCGCAGGGCGGCGTGCCGGTGCTCGGGCCGGGCATGCTCCGCCCCAGCGGACTCGGAGTGCCAGCCGTTGTTGAGCGGCCCGTAAAGCCCGTCCCAGAATTGCGGGATCTCCCAGCCGAACTTGAGTAGCTGGTCAGAGGCGGCCAGGGTTTCGTAGGTGATGGTCGTGCCCGAGCGGGAGCAGCCCACCACGAAGATGGGGTCGGGCATGGCAGGTCGGCTGAGGTCGTACCATAGCCCTCGCAGTTCCCAGCGCAGGGCCCTCAGGTTCTTGGCGCGGATCTCGGGATCGAGGAGCTTGTGGACGTTACTGAACTTTGCCATCACTACTGGGTTGTGATGATTTCATTAAGAGCAGTGAGTAAAACTTGTTCCGATTGTTTGCTATGGCACAGGATGTTCTGATGTATTTTGGAAATTAACAGCTGACCTGACATAACCAAGCGTTGCAAATAGTCGACAGTTTGTGATCTTGTTGGCGTGTCTAGGATGCTTTCGGTAAATACATAAAATGGTAGCGCATCATAACTGGCGAAAAAAGTCTCTTTTTTCTTATCACCCAGGGTGTGTTTAGAGGAGCGGGCGCCTTGGCCAACGCAGATCGCGGGTATCCCCAAGCGCCACGCAATGAGTGATAGGTGATAAGTGTCTGTAATCACCAGTGAGGAACCCAATAGGTGTCTGACGAGCTCTGGATAATTGCGGGGCTGCAGTTTAGATAATTCCATCAGCGAGGATAGCTTTTTTCTCCCAATTCCGGTGCCGATCAAATTACGGTATTTCAGCAAACGATATGTTTCTCGCGGTAGTGTATGCAGCCAGGGTAGCCATATAATTTTCTTATTCAATCGCTCTGCTAGTTCGGCCGCGAAGGAGACCAATCGGGGTATCAAGTTGTCACTGCTTCTGCCGAAAAAAATTGAAATATAGTTGCCTGACATGCGATGATTTTCGTCGAACATCGAAATTTTGACGGCATCGCTGCGATCAAATAGAAGCGCGCAGTCGGTGCCAAGGTGACTATGGTTATAGTCATTGATCAGATGGCTGACCCGCATTGCTGAATAGACGTCCCTCATCCAGATATGCCGGATGCCGGACAAGAAGCGCCGCAGGGCATCACGGTATTCAGACGAAATATCCAATTCGACCGCATTGTCTCCCATCATTGTGGTTCCGTAGCTTATCGTTTTTGCCAGCACGGAATCTGGCGCAGAGCGCAGTAATAGGTGATCGTAAATGGCGCTGTCGGTGAGAGAACCGGACTTGTGTATCGAGAGTTTCCAGTGGCCTTTCAAGTCTTGTTGTTGGTAGTTCCATGCATGATGGAAGTCGCCCCAGTACACGATCGCGTCGCTGGCGTAGATGTTGTCTAGGTGACCCAGCATCGGCTTGTAGGATAATTTGGTGCCGTCTCTGAAGGGGGGAAGGTGGGCGGATCAAAGATGCAGTAACGATCAATTACGATCTTGTCGACAAGCCCATTTCTGCGGACAAATGCATCGAATGCGAGGTCGACTGTCGCCATGCCGGGGTTGAAGCTGGTCATCCTTGCGGCGATGACAGCGACTGTTTTCTTCTTCGTCATGGTTAAATGTAAAAATGAGGTTAATCTCTTTGATGTGACCTTGGGTCAATGCCGTGCTGCATAAATGGCATCTAGCCATTCCCGGATGTGCCCGTCCTCGGTCCTCATGTCCCATCGATAACCCGTACGCACGAAGGGGTACACCCCCTGCTCCACCGCCCAGATGAGGTCATCCAGGTGGGCAATGTAGTTGTCGTCGTGCTTCCAGGGATGGATGGACCAGCTCTCCGTGCCCGTGGTGGTCCAGCGCTCGAGCCCGCGTAGCCGCATGGTATGGGAGATCGAGTCCTCCAGTGGCTCACCCGGTCGGGATTGCAGGATGGGCAGTAGGGCCTCATTAAAGCGCCTGCGGTCCATGAGGAAGTAGCGGGTCGATAAATTGTCCGCCTTGACCCAGCCTTGGGCTGGTTTACGTCCTAGCGGGCGCCCGAGCCACCGCTCCAACCAGTTGCGCGCTTGCGGTGGGCCGCCGCGGCAGGTGGTGAAGGCGACCCGGGGCTCGCGCCGCATCAGCTCGATGCCCTGCGCGATCCACGACTCTCCCGGCGTGGAGTGGAACAGCATGTCCGAATCCATGTGGAAGACGTAGTCGCCCGTGCATTGGTCCAGGGCGTAGAGGTACTGGTAGATGGGCGCGCCGGAGAAGTCCTTGAGCGCAATGTCGTCGCGGCCGAAGTATTTCTTCAGTATGGCCGCCTGGCTTTCCTCTCCCCAGGGAATGGTATCGACACGGTCGATGAGGCGGTCGGCCAGCAGCCGGTCGAAGATGGCCAGCAGCTCGCCGGGGTCGCCCCGGCGGCGGCTGTCGTACTTGCCCATGGGGTTGCCCGGGTCGTAGGCGATGAGGCGCTCGGTGAAAGGGAAGTCCAGGCTGCGAAAGACGTGCCGGAGGGTCTTCTCCAGGAAGGGGACGTCGGTGACGCAGGTGTTGACGGTGAAGCTGACGGTGGGGGTCATGGTGCTGGCCCGGTGGGTTTGCGGTCGCTGTGGGGGTCTAGCCGGACGCCCGCCTCGGGATGGGGATCCGCGCCGTGCCTGGAAGCGGTGGGCGCACGACTGGGGCGGCCGGTGTGGGGATCCAGTGCCGCGCGTAGCTCCCCCAGCGCGGCCGCCGTGCGGACGAGGTAGTGGAAACGGCGGTTGCCGTCGAGGGTGAACAGGGCACTGAGGCCGTACTGCAGCGGTTTGAGCACCAGGTAGGGACGCAGCCCCCTGGCTGGCTCGCCGCTCATGCGCCGGGCCGAGAGCGAACGCAGGTAGCTCTTGCGCAGCATGTAGCCGGTGCGCATGCGTTCCGGCTCGAGGGCGTGCAGTTGCTTCAGGCCGGGCACGTAGAGGATGCGCACCCCTCGCGCCAGGCAGCGTTGGATGAAATCGTGGTCCTCACCGCCCATGAGGTTGTGTCCCTGGGGGCCCAGCTCGGTGGAGAACAGTCCCACTATCCGGAAGACCTCGCGCCTTACCGTGATGTTGCCGCCGCTGGGCAGCTTGTGGTCGGCAGGGATCTCCTTGGCGCGTTCGCCAAAGTCGTATTCGGGGAAGGGACGGATGGGGATGTGGTAGCGCCCAGTGGCATGCACCCAGGCGGGTTCGCTGCCGTCCCAGGCGGGACGGATTCGGCCGCATAGGATGCCGTACTCGGGATGCGCGGCCAGTGCCTTGGCCAGGGTGGGCAGGAAGTCTCGGTCGACGAACTGGTCGTCGTCGATGAAGCACAGGGCCGCCGCGTCGGTCTCGGCGATGGCGCGGTTGAGGGCGTGGGACTTGCCCGGGCGGGGCTCCGCGATCCAGCGCAGGGGCAGGTCCCGCCAGGCCGGATCCCGCTGGGTCGCGGACAACAGGGCGGGGGTGTCGTCAGTGCAGGCATTGGCCACCACCAGCACCTCCGCCTGCACGCCGTCCGACCGCCTCGCCCGGGCCAGGGTATCGAGGGTCTGGCGCAGCAGACCGGCGCGGTTGTGGGTGCAGATGACGACGGTAATGTCCATCTTGCGTGGATCAGGGGCGTGGCCCGAAGGCCCAGCCGTGGATCTGGCCCAAAAAGTAGGCCACGTTCATTTCCCGGCGCAGGGTGGCCACCCTGCCTTCCGCCCGCCACTGCACTAGCACGGCCTGCAGGGCGCGCATGAGCTGGCCGAACAGGTAGGGCGGCGGCAGGCGGGAGCCGCCGGCGCGGCGGCGGATCGCCTCCACCCGCCCCTGCCGGTAATGCAGGTCGAGGAAGTAGCCGCGCGAGAGTTTCTCCGCTTGGATGCGGTGGTGGATGACCGCCTCGGCTGTCCACCAGACCTTGAATCCGGCCCCGAGCAGGCGCCGGTAGAAGTCCACCTCCTCGCCGCCGGTGTTGTCCGTGCCCTTGCGGCCCAGCATGTCGTCGAACAGGCCCACCCGGTCGCACACCCGTTTGTGCAGGCCGAAATTGCCGCCATGAAAGGAGGTGTAGGGGTCGGTCAGGGGGCAGATCTCATCCGATCGGTTCAGCTCGCCGAGAAAGCCCAGCAGCTCATCCTTCAGCCAGTTTGGGCGGGCGTCTTCGAACAGCACCCGGATGCGGCCGCCGAAGGCATCCGGTGCGTGGGCCCGGATGAGGCGCTCGTAGGCGCACAGCCAGTCTGGATCGGCGGTCTCGTCGTCGTCCATGAAGATGACGTAGTCGCCGCGTGCCTCGGCGATGGCACGGTTGCGAGCGTTGGACAGGCCCAGTTTCTCCTCGCGCACCACGCGTACCTGCCATTCGGGCGGCCAGGCGTGGCGGGCGAGCAGTTCGGGGGTGCCGTCGCGGCAGCCGTTGTCGATGACCAGGAACTCCCAGGGCGCCTCGGGCGATTTGAGGCCGGGCAGGTCGGCCAGGGTGCGCACCAGCCGGTCGGCGTGGTTGTGGGTGCACAGGGCGACGGTGTAGGCGATGCTCATCGCGAGAGCCCGGGTAGGCGGCTCTTGAAGCGGTCAAGGTAATAGCGGGCGGCGTGTGAGAGGCTGCCGTCGTTGCTGCCCAGCCGGACCTTACGCAGCAGCATGGCCGGAGTGTCGGTGCCGAAGACGTCGATGCGGCGGATGCGGAAGCGGTTGACGTCGCGCCGGTTGAAGCCGGGCTGGCAGGAGAAGGCGGCGCGGTAGCCGGCGGCGCGGGTGGCGGCCTCCACCCCTTCGTCCAGGTGGCCGAAGGGATAAGCGAGGTAGGGCACCTCGTGGCCCAGCAGCTCGGCCAGCGCGGCGCGCGAGCCCGCCAGCTGGTCCGCGAGCTGCGCCGCGTCCAGGGTGGGCAGACTGGCGTGGCTGCGCGTGTGGGAGTGGAAGCTCACGCCACGTCGCTGCATGTCCTTGATCTCGTCGGCATTCAAGAGGGGGTGGGTGACCCCGTCGGGGTTTGAGGCGCGCGTCCAGTGGTCCTCCTGGCCGATCAGGTCGCTCACCAGAAAGACGGTGAAAGGCCAGCCCAAGGCCTCCAGCACGGGCAGGGCATGTTCGCGCACGCCGCGGAAGCCGTCATCGAAGGTGAGGAGCAGGGCACCCTCGGGCAGCGCCGGGCCGCCCTCCAGCCAGTCGACCAGGGCGTCGATGCCGACCGCCCGGTAGCCCTTGCTGGCCAGGGCGCGCATGTGCGCGGCGAAGCCGTCGGGAGAGATGCAATAGCGCGCCTCCCAGACGTTGCCGGCCTTGCCCACGCGGTGATACATGAGCACCGGCACCCGCGCGGCTTCAGTCATCTCGTCCTCCTGTCGGCAAGCTGTACCAGGCCGCTGTAGAGGGCGTAGGGCAGCATGGCGACCAGCACATGACGCAGATCGGCCAGACGATAGCTGCCCTTGGCCGCGGCGTGGCGGAAGAGCTTCTGGGCGGAGACCAAGTCGCGCTTCCAGAAGGCGCGATAGGCCTGGCGCAGCACATGGCCCTCCGTCAGGTCGCGCAGCCGCTCCGCCGGAAGGTGGGCCACCCGGCCCTGGTGGTCGCGTATGAACGCCTGCTGGGCGTCCAGGGCATCGAGCACCTGGCGCCATCGGACTGCCGAGACCTGACCCAGGTTGTGCCAGCGGTAGAAGGCAAGGACCTCGGCCACGCGCCGGATGCGGGCCCCTGCGCCGAGGGCGCGCAGCCAGAAGTCGTAGTCCATGGAGGCGTAGCGCCGCTCGGAGAAGCCCCCCAGCCGCTCCACCAGCTCGCATCTTACCAACGCGGCGTGGATGGGCCAGGGGCAGGCACGCAGGAAGTGGGCGACCGGGTCCTCCGCCTCATACGCGGGCGGCACATAGGGGGCGGACTCGACGCCATCGCCCACGTTCTGCCAGCCGCAATAGGCGATGTCGGCCTCGCCTTCCTGCAAGGCGGCATGGAGCTTCTCGAGCGCATCGGACGCCCACCAGTCATCGGCGTCGAGGAAGGCGACGAACTCACCCCGGCTATGTTTCAGCCCGACATTACGGGCCGGGTAAGGGCCCAGCCGGCCGGTATAGGCAAGATGCATTCGGCCGGGATGCGCCTCGGCCAGCTTGATCAGGATCGCCTCCGAGCCGTCGCTGGAGCCGTCGTCCACCGCGATCAGTTCCACATTGCCGTAGGTCTGCCCCAGGGCCGAGGCCACCGCCTGCTCCACATAGGGTGCGGCGTTGTAGCAGGGCATGACCACGGAGATCAGGGGCCTTGCCGTCGCCAAGTCCGTTGTTCTGTCCTGGGGCGGTTGGGTCATGGGCCGATCCACGTCAGGGGCGGCGCGGGGCTGGCAGGGCTCTCATCCCAGATAGCAGGCGGCCATGCGCCGCAGCCAGCCGCGCGGCCGTGCCGTACCCTGTATCAGGATAGCCTTGCGGCCGAGTTTCTTGGCGTGTTTCCACACGTTCCCCTCGGTATGCATGAGGACGGGCAGGTCCCTGTCCTCACTCGCCTCGACCCGCTGGATGAAGGTCTCGGGCCGCTGATGGTTGCGGTAGTGCTCCAGCACGTTGGCCCGCAGGCGGGCGATCTCCCGCGGGTCCATCTCCAGGGCCTGCCTCAGCCTGGCGATGAGGTCGTCTTCGTCGTCGAAGGCGATGCAATTCTCCATGTGCCTGAGCGGCGGGTCCAGCCATTCCGGGTAGTTGGTGATGGGGATGGAGCCCACCGCCATCGCCTCGACGATGTTGTGGCACATCGGCATGATGATGCCGGGCGGGGCGAGGAAGAAGTCGGCCCGGGCCAGGGTGGGCAGCCAGTCCGGGAAGTCGATGCGCACCGTGTGGCTGGCGGTGAGGACGCACTTGTTCGTGTAGGACGACTGGTACAAGCCCTGGAGCTCCTCCGCATCCCCGACCAGGACGAGGTCGTCGCCCATGCGCGCCTTGATGGTGTCGACGATCTTGAGTCTGGGCAGCTTGGGTCTGGGGTAGAAGATCCGGACGCGATGGAAGTTCTCGGTGTCGCCGGAGAAGAAAACGCGCACCTTGCGTTCCATGGCACGGCATGCGGCCAGTTTCTCTGGCCCCGTACCCGAATGCAGGGGGTGCATCGGATAGGGCATGATAATCGGGTTGGAAAACCAGAAAGGCGAGAAGAGATCGAAGCGGACCTGGATCCGCTTGCGCCAGGGCAGCCGGGTCAGCGACGCATCGGCCCGGTCGTAAAGCAGCCAGCCGCCGTCGGGGGCCTCGGGCGCCGCGTCGGTGAGTTCCAGACCCTCCAGGGTATGGATCATCTGGCCGTACTTCTCCATGGGCTGGTCGCCCAGGTAGTTGTAGAGCGTGATCCGGTAGCCCGCATGGGCGAATACACGCAGCAGCGCGAACAGCAGCCGTCCCTGCTCCTGGAAGATCTGCGGCCCGGCGAAGCGGGCGTAGATGCGTTTTTCCGTGTTCATGATACGGGTGTATTCGGCTGTCTGGTTGTCACAGCAGGCGCAAAGGGGGGTTGGCCCAGTCCGGCTTGTTGTAGACCAGTTCCTGCCCGCCGTCGGCGGCCTGCAGGCTGTGCCCCAGGTAGCGCGCCACGGCGTGGGGGGCGGCCGTGTGCCACTCCATGCTTCCGGTCATCTCGGGGGCCGATTGCGACAGGGTCTCCAACCAGCGACAAAGGACCAGAGCCCTGCTGGCGGCGGGCGGGGCGATGCGCCCTGAGCTGGCAGCCGGAAGAGGGCTGCCGTCCAGCCGTTCGGGCTTGCCGCCCCCCACGGTCATGTATACCCCTTTGCCCACCATGGCGTAGTAGGCCGTGCCGGACAGGGGGGCATAGACCACCCCGGCGACGGGTCGTCGGTCCTCGATGAGGGCCAGGTTGAGCGTGAACTCGTCGCCCGCATTGCCGAAGGCGTCCTCGCCGTCCATGGGGTCGACCAGCCAGAAGTGGTTCCAGCCCTTGCGCACCTCGTGGGGGATTGCATGCGCGGTGCGGGTGATGACCGGGATGTCCGGGTTCAGGCGCGCCAGGCCCCGGGTCAGCAGGACTTCGGCCGTCCGGATGGCCGCCTGCCGGGCACATGTGTGCCCCCCCGGCAGGGCGCCGAGCAGGCGCCGCGGCAGCAGGGTGAGGCGCTCGTGCCAGACGGGGCTTTCTGCGCCGGGCCGCAGGGCGCGGTGGAGCCGGTATACCCGGTCGCCCACCTCGCGGACCAGTCCGGCCAGGGCGTGGATGTCCATCCAGCGGATACGCGTGACATTGGCCTTGGGAAAGGGCATGTCCGGCACCGGCTTGCCCAGGAAGGGGCAGAGCTTCTCCCAGCCCTCGCCACCGGTCACGTCCAGGACCAGCAGGTCGGCGGGTCGGCCCTTGAAGTAATCGAGCACGCCCGCGACGAAACGCTCATAGCCGGCCCGAAACTTGTCCTCCTCGTACACCGTGGTGCCATAGAGGTCCATGAACAGGCGGTTGTGCGCCTCGTTCTGGGCGCGGGCCAGGTTCTCCGTGAACTGCTTCTTGCACGACAGCAACCAGCCGTCCATATTCCGCACGGTCAGGATGAACTTCGCGCCCGGGTAGCGGGCGTCCAGCTCCCGGTAGAAGCTGGGGATGGGCGTGTCGGTGAGGGCGTCGTACGCTTCGAGCAACCTGGCATCGATGCTGGAGAGGTCGCCCGGCTCGTAGCGTTCGATACCCGGATAGTCCTTGGTCCGGTAGCCAAGGATCTCCAAGGCGTGGGCCAGGCTGCTGGTGCCGGTCTTGGACAGGCCGATGCCGAAGATCTTCATGGTGTCAGCGCGGTGTGGCATGCCGAGCCCTCAGGGACTCGATCTGGGTGAGGTAGACAGCGGCGTAAGGGGCAGTCCAGCGCATGCGCATGCGCAGGTTGCCCCCGGAGGCCGCCAGGGCCAGCATTCGTCGCATTACCTCTTTACGCCGGACGAGCTCGCCCGTACCGTGTCTCGCGAGATAGGCCAGGGTCTCCAGGAAGAAGCGGCGATAATGGCCGTTGTTCTCCGTCGGCGGCGCGGTGGTTCCACCGGCATAGGGCATGTCGCGAAAGGCCGGGTAGGCGAGGTTGATGGCGGCGTCTTGGAAGGGCTTGTCGACGTTGATGGCTGGAGGCAGGGCCAGCCAGAAATCTAAAAGGTCCTGATCCAGGAAAGGGGTGACCGCCATGACGCCCAAGCGCCGGGCGATGGACAGCGGTTGCATGGCTGCGACGTGCCGTCCACGGGTCCAGAAATAGAAGGAGACCAGTGGGTTGGGGGCATCCTGGTGCCTGGCGATCTCGCGCTGCATGCGCTCCACGGCCAGGTCGGCGCTGAAGCGGGCGGCCGACTGCGGGGTCAGCACCCGTTGCAGGGCGTCTTCCGAAGCCTGCCAACTGAGCCATTTCCCCAGGATGTCGCGGGCCACCTCCACCCTGTGGTCCTGCTCTAGCAGGCGCAGGAGCTCAGGTTTGCAGTACTGGGCATAAGCGGAGGCGCCTGGGCTGCCCTCGTAGACGATGGCATTGGGGTAACGTCGGGTGATCTCGCCGTACAAACTCACACACCAGACATTCTCGGCGGCGCCGAAATTGTTGAGGCGGTTCTTGGCGAGTTCAGCCGCAAGCCGCGACGAAGGTTGGCCCAGAGACTGGTGCGGGAGGTCGAAGCGACTGGCGAGCTGGCGGGCGATCTCGATGTTCTGGGTGCGGTAGGGCGGGAAGTCGTGGTTGGTGATGCACACCTGCGGCCGGCAGCCAAGCGCCATCAGTTCCAGAAAGATGTTGCGGGAGTCGCGCCCACCGCTCAGGGGCAGGATGTAGGGCACCTCCGGCGAGGCCCTGCGCCGGACCGCCTGGCGCACCAGGTCGGCAAAGGTGGCGATGGCCTCCTCGCGCGAGATGCGCAGCGGTGCAGGATGGCTCACCCCGCCGGAGACCCGCGCCTGGCCGCCTGACCAGCGTACCGTGCCACCTGGCGGCAGGGCACGGATGTGCCGGAAGACGGTATCCTCGCCCAGGTTCCAGCCCAGACGCAGATAGACTGCCATGGCGGCATCGTCCAGGTCGGCGGGGGCACCTTGGGCCAGGAGTTGTTCGATGGCCGGCGAGACGCCGAAGACCTTGTCCGTGGCGTAGTAATAGATGGGAAAGAAGCCCAGGCGGCAATTGCGCACCACCACCTCCTGGCCGTCCCACTGCCATTCCGCATAGACGTCGCGCCCGGTCTGCAGTGGCGCAGGCAGGTTGACCTGGCCCAGGCAGGCGTTGGCGACGCCGGTCACCTTGGCGCCGGTCTCCTCCAGTCGGATCCACAACCAGGGTTCCCCAGCCGTGGCTGTATCCACGTCGGGCAGGGTAGGACGGGCGTGGCGTTCGACCATGATGGGGTTCAACCCTTACGTCGCAGCAGGCAGGTACCCGGCACGGTGTCGTACATCGTGCGCTCGTAGCCGGGATATTCCCGCTGCCAGCGTTCCATCATGGCCTGTTCCTGCGGACGTGCTGCATCGTCCACGTAGATGACGGCGTGGGGGGAGAGCTGATCGACGAAGGCGGGCAAGGCCGGATATCGCGGCATCCTGTCCGGATCGATCGCTGCCGGCGGGCCATCGACGATGAGCAGATCGATGGTGAGGCCGCGTACCGTCTCGGGGACACTATACCAGAGGTATTCGCGATCGCCAAAGCGCTGGCGGGCGAGTGGCGCGTCGAACACCTGGGCGTATTCTTCGATGCCGCTGGCGCGCAAGTGTTGTCGGGTGCGCTCGGCCCAGGCCGCATCGTGGTCCAGCGAGTAGACCTTGCCCTCTCCCCTTTGCTTGAACAGCCGCCCCAACAGCACGGTGGAGACGCCCGAGCCCAGCTCCACCACCACCTTGGGGCGCATGAGCGCCACCTCGCGGACCATGAGCGCCGCCGCGTCGGCCGTGAGGGCCCAGCCACCGCCGAAGGGCATGGGATAGGGATGCTCGAAGGGGGTGAGCTGCACGAGCCCTTGGGTCTCCCTGACCTGTTCGTCCAGGCGGGAGAGGCGCTGGCCAAGCTGCCGGAAGTCCTCGCGCAGCTTGCCGAAGAGTAGCGTCTTCCAGTGGTGCATGAGGGTCACGATGGCGGCCAGGGCCAGGATGACGGGCACGGCCGCAGCCGGGGAGGCGCCAGTCAGGGGGGCCGCGGCCGCGGTGAGCAGGGTGAGGGCAAGGCCGGCGGCAAGGCCCAGCAGGAGGGATCGCGTCATGGTCGGCATGGGTCTTAGTGGAGATGGATTCTGTACGGGTCTTTTCGAGCGAGGACGGTCATTCCCCGAAGCGATAACCGAAGTGGCGCAGGTCGTTGGCGTGCAGGTTCGCCACGATCTCGCGGGTCTCATCGGTGTAGTAGTCGGTGTAGGGTCGACGCTGTTTGCGGATGCCCGTCTTCAGGTGGGGTAGTCCGGTGACGGGGATGCCGACCCGCCGGCAGACCTCGTCGTAGTCCTCCTCCAGGTGCTCGTAGCGGATTACGAAGTCGGTGCAGAGCTTGCCGTCCAGGATGTAGAAGCGGTCGTTGTTCTCCAGGCAACCCTCGGCCGGAACGCGGTAGCGGTTGGCGCCGTCGATGACATAGAAGCGCGCGTCGTCCGTCTGCGCCAAGGTTCGCTCCTGCACGAAGCGCGTGAACTGGTCGCGGACAACGGCGAACTCATCGAAGGGTACGCCCAGGTAGTGCCAGAGGCGCTTTTTCGGCTTGAGGCTCGGATCGTTGCGCTTGTCCCAAAAGAAGTAGGACAGGGCCCGGTCCCAGGGATTGCGGGTGATGCTGAACTTGAAGTAGCCGTTCCACACCTCTGCCGGTACCCTGGCCCGGATGGTGGCAGCATCAGCATGCTGGCCGATCTTGCGGTAGAGCTCGTCGGCGTTCATGCCACGGTGTACGAACTGGCCTTTTTCATCGCGGTTGTAGGCGTAGTCGTTGATGGGTACCACCACGTCGCTGCCGCCGCAGTGGCCGGACAAGGCGGCCTCGATGCTGGTGCCGGCGGTCTTCAGCGACTTGATGAATATGAACTTGTGGCTGTGGGAAATGATCATGTCGATTCGGCTCCGACGGTCTTGTAAATCTGGATGGTGACGCGCCTCATGCTGACGCCTCCCGGCCCAGGATCCACCCGCGCGCGGGGATCATGGCGGCGTCCACCGCCCGGCCGTCGGGGTCGGTCCAGATGAGGGTGGGCAGCTCCATGCGCGCCCATGCAAGCGGCAGGGCTTCCGCGGCGGTGTTGACCACCAGTATCTCCGCCCGACCGGCCTGACTCAGATTGGCGACGCGTAGGCGGGCGTCGGCGGGGGCGGGGCAGGGCAGCCGGGCACTCCGCCCGACCACCTCGCCATCACCGCCCAGCAGGGAAGGCGGCAGACCCATGCCCGCATCTTCGATGCGCAGGATGGCGTCGGCCAGGTGGCGGCGGGGGGCGGGGTCGGGACCCAGGCTGCAGAGCTGGTAAAGGGCGTCCGCCCAGACCACCAGGGCAAAGCGGCGATATTCCTGTTCGGACCAATAGTCCAGCAGCCTGCGCATGACGACGACCCGGACGGCCTGCTCGATGATGTCGGTGTGTGCCTCCTCGGGGAAGCGGCGGGCGTAGCGGACCAGGTCCATTACGTTGACCGGGTGATAGTTGATGTCGTAATGCAGCGGCGCCACGTGCCGCTCGATCAGGCCGCCGGGCATCACCAGGCGTGGGAGGATGCGCTTGACCCGGTGCATCTGCGGCCAGAGGTATTGCCAAGTCAGCCGCTTGACGATCTTCAGTGGGAGCGGCAGCCGCATGGCCTCGGCCTTGGGCAGCAGCGAGAGATGGATGGCCCAGTAGAGCAGGCGATACAAGGGTTCGGCCGGGCGCAGGGCGAGGATGGTGCGCGTAGCGGCGCGGGCGGAGGCGAGCAGTTCAACGTAGCGCTCGTCACCCGTGACCTCGCGGTAGCGGTCCAGCGTGACGATGGCGTCCAAGTGGGTGTTGAGGATCAGTTTGTTGGTGGGGGACTTGCCCAGGGTACGGGTGGGGATCCACGGCGTGCGCGTCTGGCGACGCATCTCCTCCATGGCCTCGGCGCTGGACTCCAGCGAGTCGTGTAGGAACCAGGCGCCGATGTCGGTCCGGTCGGTGCAGCGGGCAAGGAAGGCGGCGGCCCGCTCCAGGGCCCCACGCACCAGGGGATCGCCGGTCTCCTCCAGCCCCGACTCCAGCATGAGCATGGCGGCGTTGTGCAGGCGGTAATGGGACTCCATCAGATCGGTCCACTCTCCCTGGTGCCACCCGCCGTCCTCTGCCTGCTGGGCGATGACCGAGTAGAGCACCTGGCGTTTGAGCAGGCGGTAGAGAACCACGCCCGTGGCGGATTCGAGGCCGTCCAGGGCTACATACAGGCCGTGTGCATCCAGCTCGGAATGGAATTTCCATCTGCGCGGCCAGACGAAGGCATCGGTATAGACCTGGCCGTGCAGGAGATAGTGATAGGCCCCGGCCGGCAACTGCACATTGGCCTTGGATCCCCACAGGAAAAAGTGCTGCTGCACCAGGGGCAGGGGATGCTGCAATGCAGACCACAGGGGGGATGGATCGGCCGCAAACTGCCAGAAAACCCAGTCCAGATGCCAGCCGAAGGGGACCTCGAGGGTGACGCCAAGCCCCTCGGCGCCGATGTCCAGTCCGGCCAATGAAACCTGCTGTTCGGCGAGCACGTGACCGTGTGCGTCCAGCCTGCGCAGGATGGGAGGGCGGGGCAGCCAATAGCCTGGCGTCTGGCCCGTGCTGTGCAGGATCAGCCAGCCTCCCGCCGTAGCCGCCTCGATACGGTAGGCGCCCCGCACCGAGAAACTGACCTTGCGCGCGGCGCCGAGCGGCAGCCGCACGAAGCAACAGGCGGCACCGTGGGTATCAGGGAAGGTGTCCAGCAGGAACTCGGCCTGGTCCGCGTCGACGCGCCGCCTGCGCGTGAAGAAGGCGGAGGACAGGGCCGCTATGCCTCCGTCCACGTGCGGGTCGAACAGGTCCTGCAGTCGGTAGACGTGCTGATCGGCGCCGGTCACGGATAGTAGGATGCTTTCCGCCTGGTCCATGTTCATGCGCCCTGCCGCACGGTCAACAAACGATCGGCCTGCACGTCGCGCAGCACCTGTCGGCTGCCGTCGGGCCAGCGTATCTGGATCTCACTGGCAAGTCCCTGCTTGCCGAGGCCGAAGTAGAGTCGGTAGTGCCCCTGCGACAGGTAGGCACCCTCGCTGGCACCGACCTCCTGCGTCTGTCGACCCTCGGGCGTGACCAGGGTGACGCGGGCGCCGATGGCCTGCCGGTTGCCCTTGGGACCGACGAGGTTGAGTTGCAACCAATGATTACGGGCGCCGATGTTGTCGTAGGACAGCAGTTTCCAGCGGAAGCGGTCGTCTTCGCCCTTCTCCTCGGCTTTGGACTTGAAAGGGCGCTCCCACCAGCGCCAGAGTGAGGCGTTGTCCTGCAGGGCGATGAGCAGATCACGATCGCCATCGTTGTCGCGGTCGTGCCACAGGGGCAGTGCGGCCTGATACTTGAGCTCCGCCAGGCTGAGCAGGCCGGAGGCCTTGAATCGACCATCCGGCTGTTGCCTGTGGAGCCCCTGCGGCACCGTGTGCAGGTCCAGACGGCCGTCGTTGTCGTAGTCGACCCACGCCGCGGCCACGCCCTCGGCGGGCAGTCCCAGGCTGGCCGGATCGACGGCGCGGAACTTGCCGCCTTCGTTGATCAGCATGACGTTGCCGCGCTTGGAGGCGACGAAGACGTCCAGGTCGCCGTCCGCATCGATGTCGCCCAGGGAGAGCTTGCCGTCGAACTGCCAGTAGTCGTGGGTATTGTGGGTCAGGCCAGGCACGTCGGCGCGCTGGAATTTGGCGCGATGAACCTTTTCCCGGACGAAGCGGCCCTTGTCCTGACGATACAGGAAGTAGCCCGTATCCTCGTGGGTGAACAGATCCGCATCGCCATCGTCGTCGACATCGAACCAGGCAAAGTCGATGAGCTGGTATCCCGGCAGATCCAGACCCACGGCGGCGGCCACGTCTTCAAAGCGGCCGTCCGCCAACTGCCTGTAGAGCTGTTTGGGAAAGCCGCCACCGGCAACGCCGCGGTCCTGGCAGTTGATGTGGAGGTCGAGGCGGCCGTCATGATCGTAATCGACCCATTTCACATGCCGGGCGGAGCAGTCCTTCTTCTCGATGCCGGATTCGGCGATGACGTCACGATAGGTCCCCGTTGGCGTACTGAGCAGGAACTCGTCGCGGATCGCCAGCCGGACATCGTCCGGGAAGTTGCGCAACGTCCCGCCTATGGCCCCGCGCGAGATGTATACATCCAGCTTGCCGTCGTCGTTGAGGTCGGCCCAGGCCATGCCATGCCGGTCGCGCAGGGCGACGCTGTATTCGTGAGATCGCGGCGAGATCCCGTTGCTGCCCATGTAGACATTGGCCAGGGGAACGGCGGGATCGATCGCGAACCGGAAAGGGGCGCCCCTGGAGGTGATGAACAGGACCAGATGCGCATCACGGTCGGTCGAGAACGCGTTGGCGGTCCGTCGCACCTTGCCGGTGGCGGCCGGGACATCCGTGCTCCTGAACTGGAAACCCTCGTTCTTCATGACCTTCACCGGGCTGAACAGGGTGAGGGTTCCTTGCACCTTGCCCAGCGGCCCCAGGTCGTGGGCGCGGATGTGCAGGGCATCCTGCTGCCAATAGATATAAAGCCCGGGCTTGTCCATGCTCGGCTTCAGTTCGGACTGCTCCCAGCCCGGGAAGTCCCGGCTCTGGGACATGCCCCAGGCCGGCGAGACGTCGCGGTAGCCGCCCTTGCCGTCACCCAGCCAGAGGTATTGCAGGTAGTTGTGGTTGGAGGTGTAGAGGTCCAGCAGCCCGTCGCCGTCGGCATCGACGACGCCCATGTCGAACAGATAAAGGATCTCGCTCTGCGGCGGGTAACTTGCTTTGAACGATTGCCACTGAACCGCCAGGGTGCGTGTGACCACCGGTTTCAGATCGACCCTGATGCTATACAACAGCAGGGCCAGCGCAGCCAGGACTGCCGACAGGGTGAGCAGGAGTCGTTTGCTATCCTTTTTCATCGTCATGAAGTTATCAGCGTGATCGAAAAACCAGTGGCAGTTTGCCGTTGAGCAGGTGCCGCCAGCGTTGGGCCTCGGTCCTTATGGCCTTTATCGGAAGGTAGAGGAAGGCGGTTGAATAAACGATCGTGCCCGAGGCGGTCATCGCCAGAAGGTATGCCGCTGGATGCGTCGTGCGTGTTTCACCCAGGAAATGGTCTACCGTCGTGAGGGTGAGCATGAGCAAAGTCGCTAGGGAGAGTCCTGGCAGCAGTGATCTGAACAGATCCGTGACGCCTGTTGGGATGACTCGCGAGACGAGCACGTAGTAGTAGATGGCACTGAAGACATAGGTAGCGACGAGGGCCCAGGCCACGCCGCTTAGCCCCCAATCCAGGCCGATGTAGATCGCCAGGATGGTGATGACCAGGCGTATCATGAGTGCGATCATATCTTGGCCCAGCCTGTTCTGGGCCTCCAGCAGCACCCCGCACGGCGTCAGGATGTTGAGCAGTGCTCCGATCAGGATGAGGATGCGCATGACCTCGCTGGCGGCGACCCACTTCTCACCATAGACCACCAGTATGAAAGGCTCGGCAACCCACCATAATCCGACATAAATCGGGAAGGTGTAGACCGATAGCAGGGTGATGGTGCGGTGAAACATGTACTTGGTTGTGTCCAGATCATCTTGGACCTTGCTCATGGCCCGAAAGAGGGGCTGCATAGTGGCGGATACGAACAGCTGGTTGGGCAGTCGTGACAGGCTCTCACCTTTGTTGAACAAGCCCAGGAAGCCGGGACCGGCGAGTTTGCTTATCAACAGATTCTTGCTCTCGCGGATCAAGTAGGTCAGAAATTCATTGATCGTGATTTTCGCGCCATAGCCGCTGTGCTTACGCATGATGCCAAGATTCAGGCTTGGTTTCAGACGCACCGGGGTGTAACGGGAAAGCAGGAAATTTTTCAAAATCGCGCCGGCCAGGCCGGAGAGCGTCAAACTCCATACCCCCATCCCTATCCATGCCATGAGGCAACTGCTTACTCCAACGAACAGGCCGCTGCTGACATTGATCACGGTCGCAATGTTGAATTTCATCTCCCTGCTGAGCCATGCGCCCCGCATTGATAGGAATGGACGCAGAAGGAAGCTTAGTGCGGATACACGGATCAGATCGGCATAGATGGCTTCTTCGAAAAATTGGGCGATGAAGGGAGCCGTAAGGTAGAAACCCGCGTACACCAGAATGCCCAGTGTCAGTTGAAGGGTGAATACCGCATTGAAATCATTCACGTCAGCATGCTTTGCCCTGATGAGCGCTTGACCCATCCCTGCACTGGTGAACAGGCCAACGAAACCGGTCAGGGCAGAAACTGTTGCCACCATGCCGAAATCGGCGGGCACCAGTAATCTGGCGAGTATGATTCCAAAGGCAAATTCAGAGACGCGTGTGCCAATATGGCCGGCCGCAAGCCATTTGACCCCGCTGCGGATGCTCTGACCCAGATTCATTCCGACCTACCTATTTCGCCGTTAGCCTGGGTCACTTCCGCAGACCAACTGCGGCCGGGGGTGTCGCCTGTGTGGGTATCGCGAGCCAATTCCGTGGCAACAGTAAACGTTCCAGCCCAGATACCCTCAACTCTGTCTGGGCAAGTCGATGGTCGATCAGATAGGCAGTGATGCTGACCAGGGTAATCAGGTGATAGAGGTAGTCGAAATACGCCAGTCCCAGGAAGGCCCCGCCGGTCATATAGGCCACCATGCTGACCTGGATCATGGCGGCGAGGTCGCGTGCCCAATAGAGCTCCTTGTCGCGCTTGGCCCTCCGGATGATGCGGCTGCATTTCATCCAGGTCAGGACGAGCAGAGTGAGGAACAGGGCGAGCCCTACGAACCCGTGTTCGCCCAGCATTTCGAAGTAGATGCTGTGCACATCGTGAACACGATTGGGTTCTGGGGCGTATTGCTGGAAGACCGGCCGGCGGAACATCTCGAAGCCGCCGCCGGTGACGCGATCCTTGGCAACGTAATAGGCCGTCCACCAGGCGTTGATGCGGCCCAGGGCCGATGCGTCCTCCTGGTAGCTCTTGATGCTTTCCATGCGCTCGTACCATTCCTGCGGCATGATGGCGACCGTGGCGGCGACGGCAGCTGCCAGGAGCAGGCCGCTCAGCAGTTTGCCGCGGCTTTTCAGCCAGAAGATGCCTCCCGTGATGAGCAGGGCGACAAGGGCCCCGCGAGACTGGCTGCCTACGGCGGCGATCGCAGTCAGCAGCATGGCGCCGACCAGGCCGGTTTTCACCCACTTGCGGGTTTCCTGCAGATGCAGGTAGCGCATGAGGGGGATGGTCATCACCAGGGCCAGGGCCAGTTCGTTGTTGCCGCCGATGAAGGTGCCCAGCGGACCCTGCACGCGATAGACCCCGCCATGGGCGATGGTGAAGATGCCCCCCTTGATGCCATAAAAACCCAGCGAGAGCGCGATGACCCAGACGAAGATGTGTACCTTCTCGCGCGAGGTGATGAGCAGCAGGGTCATGAAGGTCAGGACCTGGATCTTGATCACCTTGATGTATTGCTCCCAGGCCAGATCGAAGAAAAAGGCCTGACTGGTGGTCACCCCCATCCAGGCGAGCATGATCAGCAGAACGATGACCTCGCGGCTCCAGACCATGCGGATCTTTTCCTTGGATAGCAACATCCCGATCAGGGTAACGATGGCGACGGTCTGCACGACGGGAAAGGTGTACATGAACCCGTAGCAGAGCCGGTGGGCGTTCATGTACCCGAGCCAGGCGGACAGATACACCCCCCAGCTCGGTCTGGACAGGATATAGGGCAGCAGCCCGAAAACGATGATGGCGAGGACGATGTCTCTCATGGTCTTCAGGTCTTGGCTTGTGTCTTGTGCGCCATACGGAACGGTAGAATCACATTCACACTTGTTCCTGTCTGATCATGAACCGGAGGTGGCATATTCGCTCTCGGGTCGACCTGAATTACTCCGCATCTTGATCTGCCCAGTCAAACACCTTGCTTTTGAATCTCACGAATGACCCTTCTCGCCAACAATGGATACTTGAAACCGTTGTATCGAAACTCACCGATAAAATGGACAAATGCGGCCTGCGCAGCCTTGTCACTGCTAAGATCCGTGTAAACCATTTATGCGTTCGTCGGGAGTGCCTTGGCACCCTTTCCGCACAGAATGAGGCCGTGCATGGTCTGTTCCGAACCCCACCTGAAGATGCGTTCTCCGAACAGTCCATACAGGTGGGTCAGTAACCGTTTGAGCTCCACGTATTCAACGGTGCCCCGTTCATAGCCGATGAGGCCAGAATTGAAACCGGGCACGAAGGCGTAGTTCGTCCCCAAGGCCTCATTGATTTTTGGTATGCCCTCGACCACTAGGCCCTGGATGTGAGTGGGAGGGAAGGTGGCATTGTGGCCCTGTGCTGCTTGAGATTGTGTTGCAGGTTTGGCATGCTTGTACCATGGCCCTGATCTGTGGTACCAGGGCGATCCGCCGTTAAGTGCCCAATCGATGATTTCCGTTGGGCTACGCAAAAACAGCACATCAGTATCAACGATGATGATACGCTGGTGCCTGCTCACCAAGGTTGGGTCGAACAATTTAAGGTAACTAGTGTAGCTTCTCCGCACCTTGCTCAGGAATTCATCCCCGACTCTTTCCTCGAAAGTCCGATCAGCCCATGCGCGCTCTATGACATTAACTCCTGGGAGGTGCCTTTCGATCAAGATCTTGTCTTCAGGTTGAAGTGATCCATCATCATGCACATATACAGCTATATTCTGGTGAAAGCGTAGCAGCGACTTTATTGCCGTTAGATAGGCATATAGGTAGCGATGCGGCACTGCAGTATGCACGCCCGTGTCTGATTCTGGATTCGTGGCAATAGGTGGCGTGGTGGATATGCC
>JBBIKZ010000026.1:0-24044 GCA_037445185.1 Hydrogenophilales bacterium
CGTCATGGCAGGTGGGATGAGGAGTTGAGATGCCCGCATCATGCCAGCAATGGCCGCCTGCCACCCGTTTTTGCCCACCGGGCGGCAAGAAAAAATTCGATCAGACGGTGGGTTTTGCAAGAGGCTCTTGCCCAGACTGAGCAGCCCGGTCATCGCCTTGACCATGTCCGAGGTCTTCATGCCCTGCGAGACCGGCAGCCGGGGATCGATCACCGCATCGACTTGCGCCGCCTCGCAGCACTGACCAATCAGCGCCAGGCCAGAGTGGGAGGTCAGGTTCAGCTTGCCACTCTGGCGAACTTCAAATTTCGGCATGTTCGGTTGGGTGAAGAATTGCAATGTCTAATTGTCGCATATAATCAAAGGGATGCATTTGATCTATGACAAATAAACACGGATTCAGGTTTTTGAACGGGGTTCGAGCGGCTATCATCCCATTCTCTCCCTGAGACGGATGCTAAGCATGCCTGCCCCTCTCGTCGGTCTGATCATGGGCAGCGTGAGCGACTGGGACACCCTGCGCCACGCCGCCGAGCTGCTCGGCGCACTCGCCATCCCACACGAGCGGCGGGTGGTCTCCGCCCACCGCACCCCCGATCTGCTGTTCGAGTACGCCGGTGCGGCGGCCGAGCGGGGGCTGCGCTGCATCATCGCCGGCGCCGGCGGGGCGGCCCACCTGCCGGGCATGGTCGCGGCCAAGACCCACCTGCCGGTGCTGGGGGTGCCGGTGATGTCGAAATTTATGACGGGTCTGGATTCGCTGTTGTCCATCGCCCAGATGCCCAAAGGCATCCCCGTGGCCACCTTCGCCGTGGGGCCGGCGGGGGCGGCCAATGCCGCCCTGTTCGCGGCGGCACTGCTGGCGCACGAATTCCCGGACATCCGCGCGCGGCTGCTCGAATTTCGGCGCAATCAGACCGAGGCGGTGTTGGCCGCCCGTTTGCCCGAGACCGGGTCATGACACAGCCGCAGGAAGGGGGGGTGCCGTCACCGGGCATGATCCTGCCCGGCGCCACCCTGGGCGTGCTGGGCGGTGGCCAGCTCGGGCGCATGTTCGCCCTGGCGGCGCGGGTGATGGGCTATCGCGTGGTGGTGCTGGACCCCGACCCGACGAGCCCGGCGGGCCAGGTGGCGGACGTGCACCTCAAGGCACCCTATACCGATGCCGTGGCCCTGCTGCGCATGGGCGAGCTGTGCCAGGCGGTGACGACGGAATTCGAGAACGTGCCGGCCAGGAGTCTGGAGGTGCTGGCGCAGCGCACCTACGTCGCCCCCGCCCCCCGGATCGTCCGGCTGGCGCAGGACCGACTGCACGAGAAGGGCTGTGCCGTCGCGTTCGGCTGCGACACCGCGCCCTATGCCAACATCGAGGACGAAGGCGGGCTGGTGCCGGCCTGGGCGCAGCTCGCGGGGCCCGCCCTGCTCAAGACGCGCCGCCTGGGCTATGACGGCAAGGGCCAGATGCGGGTCAACGACCTGGACGAGCTGGTCGCCGCCCACACCGCCTTCGGGCGCGTGCCCTGCGTGCTGGAGGGGCTCTTGCCCCTGGCGCGGGAGTTCTCCGTGCTGCTGGCGCGCAATCCCCAGGGCGAGATCGCCTTTTTCCCACCGGCGGAGAACCTGCATCGGCAGGGCATCCTGGACATGAGCATCGTGCCGGCGCGTCTGCCCGACGGCGTGGCCGAGGCCGGACGGCTGATGGCCCAGCGCATCGCCGAGGGCCTGGATTACGTGGGGGTGCTGGCGGTGGAGTTCTTCCTCTTGCGCGACGGGCGCGTGGTGTTCAACGAGATGGCGCCGCGCCCGCACAACAGCGGCCACTACACCCTGGACGCCTGCGTCACCGACCAGTTCGAGCAGCAGGTGCGCGCCCTGTGCGGTCTGCCCTTGGGGGATACCCGCCTGTTGAGCCCCGCCGTGATGGTGAATCTGCTCGGCGATGTCTGGGCGCATGGGCCGCGTTGGGATGCGCTCCTGCGCCATCCCGGCGTCAAGCTGCACCTCTACGGCAAGGCCGAGCCGCGTCCGGGCCGCAAGATGGGCCATTACAACTGCCTCGCCCCGACCCTGGATGCGGCCCTGGCCCTGGCCGAGAGCACGCGCGCCGGCCTGGGCATCGCCTAGTCTGTCTCGATCGGGTTCTCGGATTGCCACTCCGTGGCCGTGTCGAGGCCGCGGATCGCCTCCGCCATGAGCACCGCGCTGCCGTCGCGGCCGCCCTGCATGTGGATCTTGAGCGGCAGATGCGGTGGGGCCTCGCGCAGCCAGACGTCGATGCGCTCCGCACCCTGGGCCGCCTGCACCCGCAGGTGCCGGGTCCGGACGGTGCCGAGGGGGACCTCGACCGTCTCCAGGCCGAGCGTCTCCAGGTGGTACTGTCTGATGGTCTTGCCGTCCAGCACCCACAGCTCGCCCTCAGCGTGCGGGAAGAGCGCGAGCTGGTAGACCACGGAGAGCAGGTCCTGGCTGCCCGGCTTGAGGTCCAGGGGCGGGTAGCGCTCGCCCAGGTCCGCGCGCATCGCCTCCCAGTCGAAGTGCACCCGCAGTTGCCGGCTGCCCCGATGCATCCAGTAGTTCTCCGGCTTGAGCCCCTCGGGCGTGATCTGGCCGTAGCTGGTCTGGCTGAGGAGGCCGGAATAGATCAGGCGCATGATGCCGGTGGCCTTGGCCAGGGCGAACAGGGCGTAGCGTTCCGCACTGCGCTGCCAGACGTGGTCGAGGCGGCCGAGGACGAGGCCGCCCTCGTTGCCCTGGACCACATAGCGCACGGTGAAGCCGCCGGGCAGCTGGGGGTGGAGCGGCCCGGGCGGCGGGGGGGCGGTGGGCGGGCTCGGTGGCTGTATGGCCTTGGCTTCATCGGGCGGGGGCTCGGGCGCCGGGGCGGTGACCGGCTCGGGTGCCGCTGCGGGCGGCTCGGCGGCCTCTGCCGCTGGGGGGGTGTCCGCCCGCGCCAAGGGCGTGGCGCGGGCGACCGGTCGGGCCGCGGCGGGAGGGGGGCGGGGTGTGTCGGCCCGCGGCCTGTCGACCGGGGGCGGCGCGGGCGGGGCGGCGAGATGCGCGTCTATGGGCGGGATGGTCGGGTTGACCGACTGGTGCATCGGCCAGGGGATGCCTCCACCCGCCAGCAGATGGACCAGGGTCGATAGCAGCAGGGCGGAGAGGAGTCTGCCGCGCGCATTGGCCCCGGCCATGGCGCCTTCAGAACTTGTGCAAGTTTTCGTCGCGAGCGGCCCAATGTTGGAGCGCAAAGCGCCGTCGTGCGCTCAAAACGGCGAGCCTCGTAGCTTCGAGATCGGGACGCGCAGCAGAAAAACTCACAAGATCTCAGCCCATCGGCGAGATGAGGGCGCACTCGGGGTGTCTCGCGGCATCCAGCCCGACGCGACCGTCCGCCGTCCAGCGCAGGCGGCCCTCCGCAAGCCAGCGCACCGCCATGGGGTAGATGCGATGCTCCTCGGCCAGCACGCGGGCGGCCAAGCGCTCGGGCGTGTCGTCGTCGCGCACCGGCACGGCCGCCTGGACGACGATGGGTCCGGCATCGACCTCGGGGGTGACGAAGTGCACGGTGCAGCCGTGCACTTTGACGCCGGCGGCGAGCGCCCGCGCATGGGTGTCGAGCCCAGGGAAGGACGGCAGCAGGGCGGGGTGGATGTTGAGCATCCGGCCCTGGTAGCGCCGGACGAAGCCCGCGGTGAGCACGCGCATGAAACCGGCTAGGCAGACGAGCTCGGCGCAGCGCCGGTCGATCTCCCCGGCCAGGGCGGCGTCGAAGGCGGCGCGGTCGGCGTGGCGGGTGTGGTCGATCACGGCGGTGTCCACGCCAAGGTCACGGGCGATGGCGAGGCCGGCGGCGTCCGGCCGGTTGCTGATCACCGCGGCGAAATCGACCGGCAACCCCGCCCTGAGCAAGGCCTCCATGTTGCTGCCGCGCCCGGAGATGAGGATGACGGCACGCATGGCCTGGAATCAGTCGATCAGGGTGCGGGGTCGTCCTGACTGCGCCGGTTCGACGCGGCCGAGTCGGTAGACGGTCTCGCCCCGCTCGGCGAGCAAGCGTGCGGCGTCCTCCGCGTCGGCGGCATCCACCACCACCACCATGCCGATGCCGCAGTTGAAGGTGCGATACATCTCCTCGGTGGCCACGCCGCCGCTTTGTTGCAGCCACTGGAACACAGGCGGCCAGGTCCAGGCCTGGGCATCGAGATGCGCCGCAAGGCCCTCCGGCAGGATGCGCGGGATGTTGCCGGTGAGCCCGCCGCCGGTGATATGGGCCAGGCCCTTGACCCGTATCGCCTGCATCAACGCCAGCAGGGGCTGCACATAAATGCGGGTGGGTTCGAGCAGGGTCTCGCCCAGGCTGCGGCCGTGGAAGGGGGCAGCGAGATCGGCCTGGGTCAGCTCGACGATCTTGCGGATGAGGGAATAGCCGTTGGAATGCGGGCCGCTGGCGGCGAGACCCAGGATGGCATCGCCGGCACGGATGTCGGCGCCGGTGATCAGGCTGTCCTTTTCCGCCACGCCGACGGCGAAACCGGCCAGGTCGTATTCGCCGATGGGGTACATGCCGGGCATCTCCGCGGTCTCGCCACCGATCAAGGCACAGCCGGCCAGCTCGCAGCCGCGGGCGATGCCGGCCACCACCTGCTCCGCCACGTCGACATCCAGCCGGCCGCAGGCGTAGTAATCGAGGAAGAAGAGCGGCTCCGCACCCTGCACCAGGATGTCGTTGACGCTCATGGCCACCAGGTCGATGCCGATCGTGTCGTGGCGGTTCAGATGGAAGGCCAGCTTGAGCTTGGTGCCTACGCCGTCGGTGCCGGAGACGAGCACCGGCTCGCGGTAACGCTTGGGCAGTTCCATCAGCGCCCCGAAACCGCCGATGCCGGCGAGGACCTCGGGGCGCAGGGTGCGACGGGCATGCGGCTTGATGCGCTCGACCAGGCTGTCGCCGGCATCGATGTCCACGCCGGCATCGCGATAGGAGAGGGTGGGGGTCACGGTGCTGATCTGGGGCGATGAAGCTATCATTCTAGCGCATATGCCCCCACCCGCCGCCCTGCCGCCCGTCAACCGCAGCCTGGCCTATCTCGCCGTGGCCGGCGGGCTCGCCTACCTCCTCTACCTGCTCGCGCCCATCCTGACGCCGTTCCTGGTGGCGGCCGCGCTGGCCTATCTGTGCGACCCCCTGGTGGCTCGGCTGGAGCGCGCGCATGTCCCGCGCGGCCTCGGCACCCTGCTGGTCATGCTCGGACTGCTGCTGGCGCTGGCATTCCTGCTGGCGATCCTGGCCCCCCTGGCGCAAGCCCAGTTTCGCCTGCTCATGGCGCAGATCCCCGGCCTGGTGGGGTGGGTGGAGCGGTCCCTGCTGCCCTGGCTCAGCCATACCATAGGCCTCGATCTCAAGCAGGACCAGGCCCTGATCATCGGCTGGATCAGGGATCATGTCGCCGATCTGGCCGGGCTGAGCGCCAGCCTGCCCCGCATCACCCAGGGGGGGATGGCCCTGCTGGGGGTCTTGACCAGTCTCATGCTCACCCCGGTGGTGATGTTCTATCTGCTGCGCGACTGGGACCGCGTCCTGACCGCAGTCGCCGGCTGGATCCCCGACACGCTGCGGCCGCGGGTCATCGCCATCATGAGCGAGGTGGACGTGGTCCTGGCCGAATTCGTGCGCGGCCAGCTGGGCGTGATCGCCCTCATGTGCCTGCTCTATACCCTGGGATTGTGGTTGATCGGGCTGGAATACGCCCTGGCGGTGGGTGTGGTCGCCGGCGTGCTGGTGTTCGTGCCCTACCTGGGCACCATCGTCGGCGTGCTGTTGGGCACCCTGGCCGCCTGGACCCAGTTCGGCGACTTCGCCGCCCTGATCCAGGTCTGGACCGTGTTCGCCGTCGGCCAGCTCATCGAGAGCCTGGCCATCACCCCCTGGCTGGTGGGGCAACGGGTGGGCCTGCATCCCGTGGCGGTCATCTTCGCCCTGATGGCCTTCGGCTATTTGTTCGGCTTTTTCGGCGTCCTGCTGGCCATTCCTGCCGCCGCCGCCCTGTTGGTGGCATTGCGGCACCTCAAGGGGTAGGGGCGCACCTCGTCCGCGAAACCGCCGTTTATCGCGGACAAGGCCCGCTCCCACAACCCGCCAACTGCGGTGTTTGGGGTCAGTCCACGCGCCTGAATTCCCCTTCGATCACCTCGTCCTCGGCTGGGCGCGGAGCGGGTGGCGGTCGCCGCGGTGGACGGCCCGCGGGCCAGAGCAGCAGCAGGAGGGCCAGCACGTCGCTGCCGATGCCCGGAAAGATGAGCAACAGCCCGGCCAGCACGCGGCGGAAGCTCGCCAACAGGACGGCCAGGGGGGTGTGGCCGTCCCGCAGGGACTGAAGCAGGCGCGGCACGAAGTCCTGGTGCTCGCGGCGCAGCAGCCAGATGCCGCCCACGACCGCAGTGACCAGCCAGACGAGCGTCCAGGCCCCGATGCGCTGCGCGATCAGGTAGATTCCTACGAGTTCCAGGGCCGGCAGGCCGAAAGCTATAATCGTCAAAAACCACGCGCGCATCGCTCATTCCATCCATGCAGACCTTGCTGATCCTCACCACTTTGCCCGACCAGGACGCCGCCCGGCAACTGTCCCGACAGTTGGTGGAGACCAGGCTGGCGGCCTGCGTGAACATCCTCTCCCCCTGTACCTCCATTTACCGTTGGCAGGGCAAGCTGCAGGAAGACAGCGAAACCCCCCTGCTCATCAAGTCCACGGCCGACCGCTACCCGGCCCTGGAGAACTTTCTGCGGGAACATCACCCTTACGAACTGCCGGAGATCATCGCCCTGCCCGTGGTGCAGGGGCTGCCCGGCTATCTGGATTGGGTCCGGGCGGAAACCCGCGCCTGATCCCAGGAGCTGACCATGCTGCGCAATCTGCCCTTGTTCGCCGTGCTATTGTTTGCCGCCTTCTGGACGCACGCCCAGGATGACCTGCTGGAGCCGGAGAGGGCCTTCGTCTTCTCCGCCCGCATGGTGGACGCGGACAACATCGAGGCCCGTTTCCGAATCGCCGAAGGGTATTACCTCTATCGCGACAAGTTCGCCTTCACCGCCGAGGACGGCGTGGAACTGGGCAAGCCGGAGCTGCCCGCCGGCAAGATCAAGGAGGATGAGTTCTTCGGTCGGGTAGAGACCTACCGCGGCGATCTGCGCGTGCGCATCCCCGTCGTCAAGGGGGCCGTCAAGCCTTTCGCCCTCAACGCGGCCTTCCAGGGTTGCGCCGACATCGGTGTGTGCTACCCGCCCCAGACCGCCAGGGTGCAGATCGTGCCGGTGACGGCCGCGGCCTCCGCACCGGCCGCGCCCGCCATGCAGGACCCCGGCCTCATCGCCCGTCTGAGGCAGTTGGCCAACGATCTCACGGGCCGGGGCGAGGATGAATTCCTGCCGCCGGACGAGGCGTTCAAACTGCATCTGGAACCCGGCCCGGACAACACCCTGATTGCCCGCTACACCATCGCCCCGGGCTACTACCTCTACCGCGACAAGACCACGCTCCGCATCAAGGAGCCGGCCGGCGTGGCCCTGGACATCCTCAAGCTGCCCAAGGCGGACGAAAAGGATGACCCGACCTTCGGCAAGACCTACGTCTATCACAACGACTTCACCGCCACGGCGCGCATGCTGGGGCTGCCGGAAGGGCCGAGCCGGGTCATCGTGGAGGCGAGCTACCAGGGCTGCAGCGAGAAAGGGGTCTGCTACCCGCCCATCGACAAGGTGATGACGGTCAACGTGGTGGGTGTCGCGCTGGCCGAGGCGTCCCCCCCCGCCCCCGAGGCGCCGACGCAGGCGGCGGCGCCGGCCGAGGATACCTCGGAAACCGGTCGCATCCAGCGTCTGCTCAAGGGCGGCAACTACTGGGTGGTGATCGGCACCTTCTTCCTGCTCGGCCTGGGCCTGTCGCTCACCCCCTGCGTCTTTCCCATGATCCCCATCCTGTCGGGCATCATCCTCGGCCAAGGCAAGGACATCACCAAGACCCGCGGTTTCATGCTGTCCCTTGCCTACGTCCTCGGCATGGCCATCACCTACACCATCGCCGGCGTGCTGGCGGGGTTATCGGGCACCTTGATCTCCAACGCCCTGCAAACCCCCTGGGCCCTGTCCATCGGGGCGGCCATCTTCGTCGCCCTGGCCCTGTCCATGTTCGGCTTCTACGAACTGCAACTGCCCTCCTTCCTGCAGAGCCGCTTCACCGAGGCGAGCAACCGCATCAAGGGCGGCAACCTGCCCGGTGTGTTCGCCATGGGCGTCATCTCCGCCCTCATCGTCGGACCCTGCGTCGCCGCCCCCCTGGCCGGGGCGCTGCTTTACATCGGCCAGAGCGGTGATGTGGTCCTGGGCGGGACGGCCCTGTTCGTACTCGCCCTGGGCATGGGGGTGCCGCTGCTGCTGATCGGCGTGTCCGCTGGCACGCTGCTGCCCCGGGCAGGTGCGTGGATGGACGCGGTCAAGAAGTTCTTCGGCGTGTTGATGATCGCCGTGGCGATCTGGCTCATCTCGCCGCTGATCTCCGACATCGTGCAGATGCTGCTGTGGGCCGCCCTGCTGATCATCTCCTCCGTCTATCTCAAGGCCATGGAGCCTTTGCCGGTCAATGCCAGCGGCTGGCTGCGCTTCTGGAAGGGGGTCGGCATCATGTCGCTGGTCGCCGGCGTCGGCCTGCTGCTGGGGGCCATGGGCGGCAGCCGCGACCTCCTGCAGCCGCTGCTCATCTACAAGGGCGGCAGTACGGCTGCCGTGAGCGAGGAGAAAAAGCTCGAATTCCAACCCGTCAAGGACATGGCCGCCCTGGACGCGGCCATCGCGGCCGCCCGCGGTCGCTACGTGATGCTCGATTTCTATGCCGACTGGTGCGTCTCCTGCAAGGAGCTGGAGCGCTTCACCTTCACCGACCCGCGCGTGCACGAGCGCCTCAAGGACGTGGTGCTGCTCAAGGCGGACGTCACGGCCAACCGGCCGGAGGACAAGGAGCTGCTCAAGCGCTTCACCCTGTTCGGGCCGCCCGGCATCATCTTCTTCGACAAGGAGGGACGCGAGGTTCCCTACCGGGTGATCGGCTTCGAGCCGCCGGACAAGTTCCTCGCCAGCCTGGACAAGGCCATCCCCTGAAGGCATGCAGCGCCGGCGCTGGCTCATGCTGGCCGTGGCCGTGGGGTTCGGCCTGATGGGCGCGCTCGCCGGCCGCCTCATCGGCGAACCGCAGCGTGGCGCGGTGGAGGCCGTGCGTGTCGACCGGATCTGGGCGGCGGAACTGACCGACCTCGCCGGCCAGCGCCAGGCACTGCGCCGATGGCGCGGACAGGTGGTGGTGCTCAACTTCTGGGCGCCCTGGTGTCCACCCTGCCGCGAGGAGATCCCCGGATTCGTCCGCCTTCAGCAGAGATATGGCGCGCAGGGCCTGCAATTCCTGGGGGTGGCCCTGGACCGGCCCGAGCCGGTCCAGGAGTATGTGCAGGCCGCCGGCATCAACTATCCCATCCTGCTCGGCGACATGGCGGCGGTGATGCTGGGCCAGGCGGCGGGCAACCGCCAGGGCGGCTTGCCCTACACCCTGATCCTGGACCGCGCGGGGCAGCCTGTGCTCACCCTCCTGGGAGCGGTGAGCGAACGGCGCATGGAGGCGCTAATCCGCCCCCTGTTGTGAGCGTGTCGATGGCAGCGGTGAAACCGCCCCGTCCCCTGGTCATCGCCGCCGGCCGCGCCATCGGCGACTACGGCATGATCCGCGACGGCGACCGGGTCCTGCTGGGGCTCTCCGGAGGCAAGGACAGCCTGTCCCTGCTGCACGTCCTGCTTCACCTCAAGGCGCGGGCGCCGATCCGCTTCCAGCTCGCCGCCTGCACCGTGGACCCGCAGTCCCCCGACTACGACCCCTCCCCCTTGCAGCCCTACCTGGCCAGCCTGGGCGTGGACTATCACTACGAGCGCCAGCCCATCGTCGAGCAGGCCGGTGCCCACATGCAGGGGGACTCCTTTTGCGCTTATTGTTCGCGCATGCGCCGCGGCATCCTCTACCGCGTGGCGCGGGAGCAGGGCTACAACGTCCTCGCCCTGGCTCAACATCTGGACGACCTCGCCGAGACCTTCCTCATGAGCGCCTTCTTCGGCGGAAAGTTGAGGACCATGCAGGCCTGCTACATCAACGACACCGGCGACGTGCGCGTGGTCCGCCCCTTCATCTACGTGCGGGAACGCCAGACACGCGATTTCGCCCTGCGCGCCGGCCTGCCCGTGGTGCAGGAAAACTGCCCGGCCTGCTTCGCCAAACCGATGCAGCGCTGGCGGATGAAAGAGCTGCTGGCGGAACAGGAACGGACGCACCCGCGCCTGTTCGCCAGCCTGCTCACGGCGATGCGGCCGCTGATGCAGGGGCAGGCCACGGAGCCGGGCGGTTTCGGCGAAGGCTAACCTTCGCGTACGCGAAGGTTAAGCCCGTCGCAAGCGGGCGGCCGCAGCCAAAACTGCCCGGCCTGCTTCGCCAAACCGATGCAGCGCTGGCGGATGAAAGAGCTGCTGGCGGAACAGGAACGGACGCACCCGCGCCTGTTCGCCAGCCTGCTCACGGCGATGCGGCCGCTGATGCAGGGGCAGGCCACGGAGCCGGGCGGTTTCGGCGAAGGCTAACCTTCGCGTACGCGAAGGTTAAGCCCGTCGCAAGCGGGCGGCCGCAGCCAAAACTGCCCGGCCTGCTTCGCCAAACCGATGCAGCGCTGGCGGATGAAAGAGCTGCTGGCGGAACAGGAACGGACGCACCCGCGCCTGTTCGCCAGCCTGCTCACGGCGATGCGGCCGCTGATGGAGCTAGTCGCCAAATGAAACGGGGGCCAATTAGCCCCCTGCGCCCCGCCGTCTGTCTCTATTGGGCACCTCGAAAAACCTGCTGCGCGCCCCGATTGCTGCGTTGGGCGGTGTTGGCTCCGGCCGCTACGCTTAACATCGGCTGCGCCGATGTTAGCCTGCGCCGAAACTCGCCATGGCAGGCTATTTTCCATGGCTCGTTTGCTCGGTCGCTGCGGCTGCGTCCGCCTTGCACTCGGACCGCTCGCGACGGTTTTTCGAGGTGCCCTATTGTCGGACGGTGTCGATCACCAGCTTGATGTCGGTGCTGCCAACCTTCACCGCCTTGAGCGTCCCCTCCAGGTCACCGGGCGCGCCCTTGATGTCGCCGGATTTGGCGACGCGGGCGGTGAGGGTGACCTCCTTGAACTTGGACAGCCTGTTGTCCGGGGTCATGGCCATGCGGTCGTTGAGCTCGAACTCCAAGGGGAAGCCGGCCGCGGCGGAGGCCCGGATCGCAGCCACCGGCGGTCCGCCTTCGGCGGCACGGGCGAACAGGAAGACGACGTCGTTGGGCGACAGCCTGGCCTTGAGGGCGGGGGCGATGTCGATCTTGCCGTGGATGACCGCGCCGGGTTCGTCCTTGCCGGCGGGCTGTTTGGCGAGGTCCTCCAGGCCGGTGAGCTCCTGGTGCAACAGACGCTCCGCTTCCCGCTGCGCCTCCAGGACGTCCTGCGCATAGGGCGACTCGGGCGGCAGTTGCTTGTGCAGGTGTTTGAAATAGAAGGCGGCCTTGGCATAGCGCTTGTCCTGGAAGGCGGCGATGCCGGCCAGCTCCAGTCCCTTCATGTCCAGGGGGTCCTTTTCCAGTGCCTGCATCACCAGTTCCATCGGCCTGCCCTCGAGCACGCGGTTGTTGCTGATGGCCAGCGCCTCGGCATAGCCGGTCATGACGGAGGGCACGTCGGGCCGCAGTCTGTATGCCTGCTCGTAGGCGTGCAGGGCCTCCGGCCAGTGGCCCACGGCGGCGTAGGTCTTGGCCAGGAGCGTCCAGGCCTCGCCGTCGTTGGGATCGGTGCGGGTCTTTTCCTCGACCTGCTGGATCATCTTCATGATGTCGTGGCCACCGGCCATCTGCTGCGCAGCGCCGGCCTTGGCCTCGGCGATGGCGGTGAGGGAGGTCGGATTGCCCAGCGCGAAATACAGGCCGAAGGCGGCGATCGGCAGCACGCCGGCCAGCCCGAAACCGAGGCGGCGGCTGGCCACCGGCGTCATCACGTTGTCCGAGCGGCCCAGGGCGTCCTCGGCCAGTCGCGCCTCGAGTTCCAGCTTCGCGGTCTGGAACTGCTCTTCGGTCAACAGTCCGTTGGCGCGGTCGGCCTCCAGTTCTTTCATCTGGTCACGGTAGACGGCGATGTTGATGTCCTTGCGCGCCGCCTTGGCAACGTCGCCCCGCCGCCGCAGCAGCGGGGGTAGTACGAAGGCCAGGGCGAGCAGGACGCACGCGGCGGCGGCAATCCAGAACAGGGTGACGGTCCAGAACGGGTTGATGGCATCCATGCGTCGTTATTTCTCTTCCAGGAGTTGGGCGGCGGCGGCGAGCTGTTTCTCGTCCACCGTTAGCGTCTTGACGGCGCGGCGCTTCTTCAGGGTCAGGTACCAGATGCCGGCACCTAAGGCCAGGAAAAGGAGGGGACCCAACCAGAGCAGATAGGTCACCGGCTTGAACGGCGGACGGTAGAGCACGAAGTCGCCATACCGCTCGGTGAGGTAGGCGATGACTTCCTGGTCGTTCTTGCCGGCCTTCATCTGTTCGCGGATCTCGCGGCGCAGATCCTCGGCCAACTCGGCGTGCGAGCCGGCGAGCGACTCGTTCTGGCAGACCAGACAGCGCAGGTCCTCGGCGAGCTTGATCAGACGCTGCTCGATGATCGGGTCCTCGGCGTTGGGCTGAGCCTCGCCGGCGTGCGCGCCAAGGCTGAAGGCCAACAACAGGGATAACAGGATGCCTCTCATGCGCCCAGCTCCTTTAGTTTCGGCTCGAATTTCTTCTCCCACACCTCCGGCGTGATCGGTCCGACATGCTTCATGCGGATGATGCCGTCGCGGTCGATGACATAGGTCTCGGGGGTGCCGGTGACGCCGTAATCGATGCCGGTCTTGCCGCTGAGATCGTCGGGCACGGCGACGTAGGGGTTCCCGTTTTGAGCCAGCAGCTGCGCCGCCTCGCGGTCCTTGTCCTTCCAGTTGAGGCCGACGATGGGCACCGCTCGCTCCCGCGCCAGTTGCATCAGCACGGGGTGCTCCTGGCGGCAGGACACGCACCAGGGCGCCCAGACGTTGAGCAGCCAGACCTTGCCCTTCATGTCGGTCGGGCCGAAGGTCTGCGCCGCGCTGCCGACCACCGGCAGGCTGAAGGCGGGCGCAGGCTTGCCGATGAAGGGCGAGGGCACCTCGCGCGGATTGAGGAACAGACCCTTGGCGAAGAAGCCGACCAGGACCGCGAACAGGATGAGCGGGATCCACCTTTTCATTCAGGCCCCCTGGACGGCGGCGCCGGCGGGCGACTCCTGTCTCCTCACGGCGATGCGGTAGCGGCGGTCGGAAGCGGCGAGGAAGCCGCCGACGATCATGAACGCCGCGCCAAACCACATCCAATTGATGAAGGGCTTGTAGTAGACGCGCACGGCCCAGGTCTTGGCCTCTTCGTCGAGGGGCTCGCCGAGGGAGACGTAGATGTCGCTGGTCAGGCTATAGCGCACGGCGGCCTCGGTCATGGGCGTGCCGGAGGCATTGTAGATGCGTTTTTCCGGACGCAGCGTGTAGAGCGGTTTGCCGTCGCGGCTCACCTCGACCGTGCCACGTGCGGCGCGATAGTTGGGGCCGTCGTGCTCGGTGGTGCCGCGGAAGGTGAAGGTATAGCCGGCCAGCGTGGTGTAGTCGCCTACGTTCATGCGCACGTCGCGCTCCTGTTCGTAGTTGGCCACCAGGGTCATGCCCAGGATGCCCCAGGCCAGGCCGAAGTGGGCCAGTTGCATGCCCCAGAAGGCGCGCGGCAGACTGGCGAGCCGGGCGCCATGTTTGAGACGGTCACGAAAGCCGATCACTACCGTCAGGATGATCCAGATGGCCAGCGCGAAGCCCAGGGTGGCCCAGGGGTTGAAGCCCTCGAGGGTGAACGGCAGGGCGAAGCCGGTGACCACGGACACCGCCAGCGCCCACTTCAGGCGGGTCACGATGTCCGGCAGACTGTCTCCCTTCCAGCGCACCAGCGGGCCCACACCCAGCAAGAACAGCGCGGGCGCCATCAACGGTACGAAGACGGCGTTGAAATAGGGCGGGCCGACGGAGATCTTGCCCAGCCCCAGGGCATCCATCACCAGCGGGTAGAGGGTGCCCAGCAGCACGGCGCCCATGGCCGCCAGCAGGATGACGTTGTTCGCCAGCAGCATGGCCTCGCGCGAGAACCAGCCAAACAGGCCGCCGGTGATCATCTTCGGGGCGCGCCAGGCATAGAGGATGAGCGAGCCGCCGATGACCACGGCCAGGAAGCCGAGGATGAAGGCGCCACGCGCCGGGTCGGTGGCGAAGGCGTGCACCGAGGAGAGCACGCCGGAGCGCACCAGGAAGGTGCCCAACAGCGACAGGGAGAAGGTGGTCAGCGCGAGCAGCACAGTCCAGGCCTTGAAGGCGCCGCGTTTTTCCGTCACCGCCAGCGAGTGGATCAGGGCCGTGCCCGCCAGCCAGGGCATGAAGGAGGCGTTCTCGGTGGGGTCCCAGAACCACCAGCCGCCCCAGCCCAGTTCCCGGTAGGCCCACCAGCTGCCCAGCACGATGCCCAGGGTGAGGAAGGCCCAGGCGACCGTGGTCCATGGCCGCGACCAGCGCGCCCAGGCCGCGTCCATGCGGCCGGAGAGCAGGGCGGCGATGGCGAAGGCGAAGGCCACGGCGAAGCCGACGTAACCCATGTAAAGCATGGGCGGGTGGATGATCATGCCCCAGTCTTGCAGCAAGGGGTTCATGTCGCGGCCGTCCGGCGGGGCGGGGATCAGGCGTTCGAAGGGGTTGGAGGTGAGCAGCAGGAAGGCGATGAAGCCGATGGAGATGAGGCCCATGACACCGAGCACGCGCGCCACCATGTCGTCCGGCAGGTGGCGCGAGAACACCGACACGGCGGTGCTCCAGAACGCCAGCACTACCACCCAGAGCAACAGCGAACCCTCGTGCGAGCCCCAGGTGGCGGTGAAGCGATAGACCTCGGGCAACTGGGAGAACGAGTTGCGCGCGACGTTTTCCACCGTGAAGTCGTTGACCAGGAAGGAATAGGCCAGACAGGCGTAGGCGATGAGCAGGAAGACGAATTGCCCCTGCGCCGCCGGCCGCGCCACCGCCATGAGGGTGAGGTTGCCGCGCTGGGCGCCGACCAGGGGCAGGACGGCCTGGGCGAGCGCCAGGAGCAGGGCGAGGATGATGGCGAAATGGCCGAGTTCCGGGATCATGTGGGTCTCCTCTGTGTACGTGCACTGCCCGTCGGCGGGCGCTCGGCGGGTCCTGCTGTCACGGGTATACTGAGCCTTGGCAGCCTGCTCCAGGGCGTGCGCTGCTTCGGGCGGCATGTAATTTTGGCTCCGGCCGCCCGCCTGCGGCGGGCTTAACGTGCGCGGGGCGCACATTAGCCTGCGCCGAAATGACATGCCTGCTCATTGCTGTATCACCGTCTGTTGTGCCTTGGCAGCCTGCTCCAAAGCGTGCGCTGCCTCCGGCGGCATGTAATTTTCATCATGCTTGGCGAGGACCTGGGTGGCGACGAACAGGCCGTCTTCGCCTAGTCTGCCCTCGGCCACCACACCCTTGCCTTCCTTGAACAGGTCGGGAAGGATGCCCCTGTAGGTGACCGGGATGGTCTTTGCGGTATCCGTGACCACGAAACTCACGGTCAGGCCATCGGCCTGCCGTTTCACGCTGCCCTCCTCCACCAGCCCGCCGATGCGGAAGGCACGGTCGGTGGGGGCCTTGCCTTGCGCTACCTCGCTGGGCGAATAGAAGAACACCAGGTTACTTTGGAAGGCGTTCAGGATGAGGGCGGTGGCGATGCCGATGCCAGAGAGCCCTAGAACGATTGCGATGAGTCGTCTATGCCGTGGCTTCACAGTTGTTCCCATTGCTGCATGCGCCGCAGACGACGCCGAGTTTGGCTGGCGGCGCGTTTCAATAACATGACCTCGATCAAGACACAGGCGGCGGTCACGCTGTAGGACCCCCACACGTAGAGGCCGTAGCCCCCCATGGCCCAGAAATCGGACCAGCTTGCCCACTCCATCTCAGGCCTCCTTTGCCAACAGTGTCTTCACCCATTCGGTGTGCCGCTCCCGTTCCAGGATGATGCGGCGCACGCGCACCAGGGACACGGCAATGGTGTAGAACCAGGCCGCGAAGGCCATCACCAGCATGCCCTGGAGCATGATGGCATCCATGCTGGTGCCGCTGGGTTTGATGGTTGCGCCCTGATGCAGGGTGTTCCACCACTGCACCGAGAAATAGATGATGGGCACGTTGATGGCGCCGATGAGGGTGAGCAGGGAACCGGCCCGGTCGGCCCGCTTGACGTCGTCTATGGCCCCCCACAGGGCGATGATGCCGATGTACAGGAAGAGCAGGATGAGCTCCGAGGTCAGGCGCGCGTCCCATACCCACCAGGCGCCCCACATGGGCTTGCCCCACCAGGCACCGGTCCACAGGGCGACGAAGGTGAACATCGCGCCGGTGGGTGCCAGGGCGCGCGCCATCATGAAGGACAGGCGGGTGTTGAAGGCCAGGCCGATGGCGCCCCAGAAGGCCATGACCAGATAGATGAACATGGACATCCAGGCGGCCGGCACGTGGATGAAGATGATGCGGTAGGCCTCGCCCTGCTGGAAGTCCGTCGGGGCGACGAAGAAACCGACATACAGGCCCCACACGGTGAGCAGGCCCGCCCCCCAAGCAAACCAGGGGATGAGCCTGTCGGCGAGGTGGTAGAAGGTGGCGGGCGAGGCGTAGGTATAGAGATTCATTCCAGTGATACTCGCAGGGCTGCGGCGGCGATCCAGGGCGCAATCATAAGGGACAAGACCAGGAATGAGCACAGTAGTGACAGATGCGCCTCGGCTCCGGTTCCCGCCATGACGCCATCGACTGCGCCGGCGCCGAAGATCAGGGCGGGGATGTAGAGGGGCAGGATGAGCAGGGTGAGCAGCACGCCACCGCCGCGCAACCCGAGGGTGAGGGCGGCCCCCACACTGCCCAGGAGGGACAGGATGGGGGTGCCGAGCAGCAAGGACAGCTCCAGGGTGAGGATGGCCTCCGCCGGGAGGTTGAACTGCAGCCCCAGCACGGGGGCGATGATCAACAGCGGGATGCCGTAGATCAGCCAATGGGCCAGCGCCTTGCCCAGCACCAGCAGCACCGTCGGCTCGGGCGAGAGCATCATGTGTTCGAGGCTGCCGTCGCGGTGATCGTCGGCGAACAGGCGCGAGAGCGACAGCAGGGAGGCCAGGGTCGCCGCCACCCACAGCACGCCCGGGCCGATGCGCGCGAGCATCTGCGGCTCCGGGCCCACCCCGAGGGGAAACAGGCTCGCCACCATGACGAAGAAGAACTGGGCGATGAGCCAGTCGCCGCGGCGCCGGGCGGCCAGCGTGAGGTCCCGGCGCAGGACGGCGAGGAGAAAACGGTGCATCAGGACGACATCCCCTCACGCCGGCTCGGGGATGGCGACCTTGCCCACCAGCAGCCGCTGCACCGGCATGCCGTCCAGGTTCAGGGCCTGGTGCGTGGTCGCCACCGCCAGGCCGCCGCCGGCCAGGTGATCACGGATGAGCTGTTCGACGAGTGCCACGGCCTGCACGTCCAGACCGGTGAGGGGCTCGTCCAGGATCCACAGCTTGGCGTTCGCCATCAGCAGCGCTGCCAGCGCGACACGGCGGCGCTGCCCGAAGGACAGCACACGGCAGGGCAGGTCCAGGCAGCGGCCGAGGCCCAGGCGTTCGAGCGTGGCCGTGGCCTTCGCTTCGTCGAAGGCCCGGCCCTGCAGGCCTTCGGCGAAACGCAGGTTCTCGACCGGGTTCAGGTCCTCCTTGACGCCGTTGGCATGGCCCAGGTACATCATCTCGGCATGGTAGACGTCGCGCTGCCTTTGGATGCGCACGCCACGCCAGCGCACCTCGCCCTCGTCGGGGCGGGAAAGTCCGGTGAGCAGCCGCAGCAGGCTGGTCTTGCCCTGACCGTTGCCGCCCTGCACGAGCAGCAGTTCGCCGCTGGCGACGGTGAAATTCATGCCCTTGAACAACAGCCGCTCGCCGCGGATGCAGGCGAGGTCATGAACGGAAAGCTGGGCTGGGTCGGGCATCCGGGGGCATCGAGAACATAAATGAAAATTTTAACGGACCGAGCGGGGTGAATAAACCTGGCTCTCAATAAAAAGGGAGCGGAACGCTCCGCTCCCCTGCATACGACGGGCACCCTCGGATGCCCGGCGTCAGCGATCACTGCTTGGGTACGTAGGGTTTCCAGGCGTTTTCACCCAGTGCGTCGACCGCGCGCTTGCCTGAGTAGGGCAGGCGTGCCGGACCGGGAGGCAGCTGGTTCGGCGTGGGCGGCGTCGGGGTGGTGGATTTCTCCCGGCCGACCTTGGCCGCGATCACGTCCACGCCCATCGCCTTCTTGATCATGTTGATGCCTTCCAGGGAGGCGTCGATCGACCGGGTGAGCGATTCGCGGGCCTCATTCGGGTTGTGGAAGCCCACCGAGTTCTCGGCCGTCCACCACTCCCAATAGAGCGTGGCGTCGTACTGCAGATCGTAGGCCTTGGCCAAGATCTCGTCGGACACCTTGCCGCTCCACTGCGCGCGGTTGATCCAGTCGATCAGGTCGGACAGATGGTGTTCCGCCTTCATGACCTTGCCGCGGGTGTAGTTCTGGATGGAGTCGATCAGGTACAGCGCCTCTTTCTCGCTCCAGTCCTTGTGGCAGGTCAGGCAGGTCTCCTTGATCCGGTAGCGCGGCGATTTCTGCGCGTGCGTGGTCCAGACCTTGCCGTTCGCGGCCTTCTGCTTGGGCATGTGGCAGTCCTTGCATTCCACGCCGGCGCGCTCGTGCTTGGACTCCCAGTAGACCTCCGTCTCGGGGTGCTGGATCTTCGGCAGGAAGGCACCCGTCCAGGTGTGCTTGTAGTCCTTGAACTTGTACTGGTCCACGGCGACGCTCTTGTAGTCGGCCACCTTCGCCCACTGGAACAGGTTGGTGCGGCGATCGGCCATGCCGACGGGGGTGTGGTTGTTCGGATCGGAGCAATCCCAGCCGGTGCCGCAGGTGTATTCCACGTGGCACTGGGCGCACATCACCACGGAGTCAGACCTGGACAGCAGGCCGATGGCGCGGAAGTCCTCGCCGCCACGCTTGAAGGTGACCTTGGTCATCTTGGTCTGCTCGCTCTTCACCGGATCGTACGGATAGGTGCCGAGCTTGCGGTCGACGACGGCGTTGATCAGCGCGTCGCGCACCACGCGAGGCTGCGTGGAATGCGGGTCGTGGCACATGTAGCAGTTCATCGGATGGCTCATGGCGCGCGCGAACTCGACCGTGGACGAAGTACGCGACCACTTGGCCTTGGGATCGGGGTCGCCCATGTACTTCCAGTCCAGGATGTGATCCTGCGTCTTGCAGTTCATGCAGACCGGGTTCACCGCTGTCGCCGTCTGGCGCAGGAAGCGCTTCTGCTCGGACGTGCTGGGGTCCAGGTCGCGCACCACGTTCCAGGCACCGTTGGCGGCCAGTTCGGCCTTGGACTGGTAGGTCCAGTCCTTCCACTGCATGCGGCCGCCGAAGGAGCGATCCACCACCCACTGATCCACCAGCATGAAGGCGTGCGAGCGGGGCTCGGCGTGCTCCTTGGTGAAGCCGAAACCGTCGACGAGTTTGTCGAATTTCGGCGATACGCTTCGGGGGTCGGCCTTTTCATGGCGCGCCTTGGACTCCAGGTTGATCTCCACGAAGGAGTTGTACTGGGCCATGTGGCAAGTGGCGCAGGCGCGATGGTCCTTGATGGTGACCGGCCTGGCGCCCTGGGTCAGGTGCTCGGTGGTCTTCTCGTGGCAGTGCGCGCAATTCACGGAGGCATGCCGGCTGTCGGCATGGAACTCCTTGATGTTGGTGTGGCAGCCATAGCAGACATTCATGTTCACCGGTTTGATCGGCGGTTTCTTCTGGCCGGATGCTCCGCCGTAGTCAGCGTTGGCGCTGATGGCGAACATGGTACATAACGCCGCCGCCGCGAGATTCCTGAGCCATAGCAGTTGTCTCATCACAGCTCTCCTTTGCGTGAGGTTGGGGCATCGTCATCCACCGGCCTGCCAGCCGGTGGATGGGGTACAACAGTACTGCTCGAGCGGGTATTTTCTTGCCAGCGGGACGACGTGGCTTTGACGACCGTCAAGCGAACGCGTCGGCCAGCACGTTGCGTATCCAGCCGTCGGTGTATTCGGCCTCCAGCTTGCGGTAGATCGGCGGCACGGGCGACTTGTCCGGCATGGTCATCATGGACACGCCGCTGCCGGCCGGGACGTACTTGAAGGTGCCGTTGACGACGCGGTAGAGGTGCGCCACCGAGATGCCGTAGCCATCGCCCACGACGCTGTAGCAGGTGTTGGCGTAGACCGGCTCGGGTGGGGCGAGGCCGTTCAATCTGGCGACGATGGCGGCGGCCGCCACCTTGGCCTGGGTCATGGCGATGTGCGCGCTCTTGAGCATGTCGAACGCCGCCCCGGGGTTGCCGTACAGTGGCATCTCGCCCGCGACACAGGCATCGCCCACCACATAGACGTTGGCGTCCACGGCGCTGGCCATGGTCATCGGCTCCACCTTGCACCAGCCCTGCTCGAAGTTGTTGCCCGAGGTGCCCACCAGCTCGGCCTGGAAGGCGATACGGCCAGCCTTGTGCGTGGGGATGATGTTGAGCACGTCGGCCTTGACTTCGACGAAGTCGGAGGACACCGTCTTGGTCTTGGCATCGAGCATGGTGACCAGTCCGCCCTCGGCACCCTTGACCCACTCGATCATGCCGTTGGTGCCGAGCCCCTCCTTCTCCCAGCCGTAGAGCTTGGCCCAGGCCTGGTTGAACAGCCCCTTCTTGGAGTGGCTGTCGTTGGCGTCCAGGATGATGACCTTGCTCTTCTTCTTGCCGTGGTGCTGGAAGTAGTTGGCCACCAGCGAGGCGCGCTCGTAGGGGCCGGGCGGGCAGCGGAACGGGGCCTTGGGCACGACGATGACGAACACGCCGCCATCCTTCATCGCCTCGAGCTGCTTTTTCAACAGCAAAGTCTGTGGGCCAGCCTTGTAGGCATGCGGGAACTGCTCGACCACGGCCTCCGAGTAGCCCTCGATGCCCTGATAGGTGAAGTCGATGCCGGGCGACATGACCAGGGCGTCGTAGGCAAACTTCTTGCCGCCCTTGGTGGTGACGGTCTTCTTCGCCCGGTCCACGGCGGTGACGAAGTCATGCACGACGTTCACCCCGCGCTTCTCCAGCCCTCCGTAGCCGTACTCGATGGTCTTGATGTCGCGGTGGCCGACCATCACCTCGTTCGAGAGCGGGCAGGAGACGTAGGTCTTGTTCGGCTCGATCAGGGTGACCTCGATCTTGTCATCGAGCAGCCTCACGTACTTGGCGGCGGTGGCGCCGGCATAGCCGCCGCCGACGACGACGACCTTGCCCTTGGCGGCGGCGCGGGCGATGGCGGGGAAGGCGAGCGCCGGCACCGATGAGGCGGCGGCGAGGGCCTTGATGAACTGGCGACGATCGAATGGGCTCATGTATCTGTCCTCCTCACTGCTGGCTGGCGTAATAGGCGGCGATGGCGGGGATGTCCTCGTCCTTGAGGGGCTTGACCACCATGCGCATCATCGCCGAGGGCATGGCGAAGGACTCGTCCTTGTACTTGAGCAACTCGAGCTCGATGTACTTGGCCATTTGGCCGTTCAGGTTGGGGGTGCCGGCCATCGTCGCCTTGCCGGTGGGGCCATGACAGCCGGCACAGCCCTGGCTGGCCTGCTTGCCGCGCTCGATGAGCTTGGGGTCCAACTTCTGCGCCACCGGCGTCCAGGGCAGCTTGCTGAAGTATTCGGCCAGGCCGGCGATCTCCTCGTCGGTGTAGCCGGAGATGAGCCGCGTCATGTTGGCCGAGGCGCGCTTGCCGGTCTTCCACTCGGTCATGATGTTCTTGAGGTAGGCCTCGGGTAGCCCCGCAATGGAGGGCATGGAACCGCCGGCACTCACGCCGTTGTAGCCATGGCAGTTGTTGCAGGTGTGCGCGATCCCTTCGATGTTGCCCGCCGCGACACCGATGCCCGCCACCATGAAGCTTGCGGCGGCCAGGGCGAACGTGACTCCTCGATGCATCGTTTCCTCCTCTGGTGAGTTGCACTGCACGACGCGCAGACATGAACCACCCATGCCCTCGGCCGCATTTCGCGGATGGTACTTATGTTCCAGGCCGGAAATCCTTGACCTGTGTCAAACAACCGGCCGTATCCATACGGGAATGTCCGAATATGACGCTGGGCATGTGCCTATGCGCGGGGGGCCTGCTTCGCCTGCAGTCAGGCATGACGGATCACTGGCCGGAGCACGCTGCCTGGGTCGGGCTGCGCCCAGCCCGCCACCCTAGGAGCCTGTCGGACTTGAGACTGATCTACTGCGCCGGTGGGAAGAGCGGTCCATTTTCCCCCGATTTCTCGTTGCATAGGCCCACTATGCGCCTCGAAATCGTGAAAAACTGTCCTCGCTCTCCCACCCGGCTCGCTACGATCGCTCAAGTCCGACAGGCTCCTAGCGGGGCAGGCGCACTGGGCGCGGCCCTGCGTTTTGTCGAGGGTGGTGAAAAAAAAGGCGGCTTGCGCCGCCTGTCAACCCTCTCCAACAGAGCAGATCAAGCCGAGGCCTTGCCGTTTCGGCTGGCCATACGGCCGGTGGTCGTGTGTTCGAGCCATTGGCGGATGCGGTTGGCGTCGCCGATGCGCGAGAGCTTGCCCCACGAGTCCAGCAGCACGATGATCACCTTCTGCTCCGCGATCTGCGCCTGCATCACCAGACAGTGGCCGGCCTCGCTGATGTAGCCGGTCTTCGAGACCCCGATTTCCCAGTCATCCTTGCGGGTGAGCAGGTTGGTGTTGTTGAAGGCGAGGTGGCGCACGCGCTTGCTGGTGGGCAGCATCAGCTCATAGCTGCCGGTGGTCGAAATCTTGCGGATCAAGGGGTAGCGGTAGGCGGCATCCACCAGCTTGACCAGGTCCGCGGCAGTGGAGCGGTTGAGGCTGGACAGCCCGGTGCCGTCGACGAAGCGGGTGTGATGCATGCCCAACCGGGCTGCCTTGCGGTTCATCGCCTCCACGAACGCCTCGCGGCCGCCGGGATAGGCACGCGACAGGGCCGCCGCGGCACGGTTTTCCGAGGCGATCAGGGACAGATGCAGCAATTCCTCCCGCGTCAGCGTGGCCCCCACGTTGAGCCGCGATCCGGTCCCCTTGAGACGGTCCACGTCCTCGCTGCTGATGGTGATCTCCTCCTGCAGGGGCAAGCCCGCGTCGAGGCTGACCATGGCGGTCATCAGCTTGGTGATGGAGGCGATGGGGACCTCCACCTGAGGGTTCTTGGCGTACAGGGGCTCACCGGTGCCATGGTTCACCACCAGGACGGAGGCGGAGCGCAGGTTCAATTCGCCGCCGGTGTAGGGGGGGCCCATGAGGGCTTGGAGTGACGCCCGTTTGGCTTGTACGCGCTTGGCCTTCATCTTCGCCTTGACGCCGGTTTTCTTCTTGGCGTGGACGGCCTTTTTTTTCTTCTTCGCGCCGGGCGATTTCTGCGCCTTGTGCTTGCCTGCCGATTGGGCCGTGGCCGACGGCTTCGTGCTGGCGGCGTGTTCGCGGGCAAGGCCGTAAGGGGATAGGGCCAGCAAGGCCAGCAGAGTGATGGCGAGGCTCAGCGCTTTTTTCATGGGGGTGGTGCGCGTGGTCGTCGTATCGCTACTGTAGCAAATATCGGAGATTATCCAAATAACTTTAGATTTTGAGCCTCTTGCAAAACCCACCGTCTGATCGAATTTTTTCTTGCCGCCCGGTGGGCAAAAACGGGTGGCAGGCGGCCATTGCTGGCATGATGCGGGCATCTCAACTCCTCATCCCACCTGCCATGACG
>JBBIKZ010000027.1:0-23846 GCA_037445185.1 Hydrogenophilales bacterium
ATGGCTGCGCGGGCGAATCGCTGCGTTGCGCGGTGCTCGCTGCCTCGCCTATCTCCTTGATATGTCTCGATCGCTGCGCGCCGGGCGCCTTGCGCTTCATCCCGCTCGCCTATCTTTTCAGCGTTTCCCCAGCGTAACCTGAGGGTCAGTCATGCGTCTGCCAGTCTTGCCGTTGACCCCGCCGCCGCCGCCGGAGGATCTCTACGAGATCCGGGAACGGCCACCGGTCACGCCGGCCCGTTTCGTGCGCGCACGCAACCTGCCGCCCATGATCATCCCGCCGAAAAAGCGGCCCAGGGCCGACGCCGGTGTGACCGATAGCGAGCCGCAGGCGCGCGTCGAGGCGGTGGAAGTGGGCGAGGAGAGGCGTCGGCATGATCGGCGCAAGGCCCAAATGCCCGTCCTGCTCGACACGCGCAGCGGACGCGATCGTCGTCATCGCAACGACGGCACGGCCGGAGGCGGTTCAGGGGTGGACATCGAGGCTTGAGCGGCGACGATCCGGCGTCCTTGCCCGCGTGTGCGCGCTGCGGCGGTCATGCTCACGCGCGCACGGGCTCGAAGATGGCGTCCAGGTTCAACCCGTCGCAGTAGTCGAGGAAATCGCCGCGCAGGGTGGGGATGTGCATGTCGGCGGGCACCCCCACCGTCATGCTGACGGAGAACATGGGCGTGCCGGTGTGGGGGGCGGGATAGGTCTCGGTGCTCAGTTCCTCGATGTTGATGCCCTGATGGGCGAAGTAGTTGGCCAGGCTGTGCACGATGCCGGGATGGTCCATGGCCACCACCTCGATGCGGTAGGGCACCAGGGGCTGCTTGCGCTCCAGATGCCGGGTGCGCTTGTGGATGATGGCGAGCCCCAGCTCGTCGCCCAGGCCGGAGAGCTTGTCCTCCAGCTTGGACAGCGCGTCCCAGCGGCCGGAGATGAGCATGATGATGGCGAACTGTCCTCCCAGCAGCGCCATGCGCGATTCCTCGATGTTGCAGCCGGCATCCAGGATGCGGCCGGTGAAACGCTCCACCAGGCCCACCCGGTCCTCGCCCGAGGCGGTGATGACGAGATAGTCGAGGCTGGCGGGTGGGTTCAGTGGGTTCATAGTCGGGTTGGAGGGATTGCGATGCCGGCTATTTTAGCCCAGGGCGGCCGCGGTGTTCGCCTGCTCTCCGACACACCCTGGGGGTTCGAATGCCCGGAGTAAGGGATAGGGGAGGGTTTCAGCGACCGAGGGCCTCCGCCTCCATGAGCAGATAGGTGTTGTAGGCGTTGGGCCGATTGGCCTCGGTAAAGGCGGGCAGGAATTCGAAGCGTGACCAGTCGGTGGCCAGGTAGGCCTCGTCGAACGGTATCAACTCCGCCACCGCCTTGCCCATCTGCTCGCGCAGGAAGGTCAGGTAGTCGCGGGTGAGGGTGAGGTCGGCTACCGGGTCGGTGGACATCGCCCCGTGGCCGGGCACCAGCACCTTGGGGTTCAAGGCCAGGAGCCGGTCGAGGGCGGCGAGCCAGAGGCGCGAGTCGGCCCCGCCGACGAAGGGTACGCGTCCCTTGAATACCAGGTCGCCGGCATAGAGCACCCCGTCATCCACTACGAACAGGGCCAGGTCCTCCGCCGAATGGGCGGGTCCGACATGGCGAAGCTGGAAGCGCATCCCGCCCAGTTCGAAGTCGGTGTCCCCCGCAACCCAGACGTCCGCCTCCAGGAAACGCTGCAGATCGTCGGTGACCCAGGGCTTGAGGATGTCCTTGCGCTGCTCGAAGCGCAGTTTCGCCTCTTCCGTGTGCACGCTGCCGCGGCCGCGCTCGTGCGCCCAGATCTCGGCGCCTTCATCCTTGAACACCTGCAGTCCGTAATAGTGGTCGGCATGATAATGGCTGACGATGACCCGTTTGATGGGGGCCTGCGTCAGCTTGCGGATCTCGGCCAGCATGGCCTGCGCGAGCGAGGGGGTGCCCAGGCTGTCGAACACCACCACACCCGCCGGCGTGACGACGAACCCGGCATTCGACATGAACCCTTCGTTGGCAGCAGAGGCCGCGCCGGAGAGTCCGGGCACGTAATAGCTATGCGGCCCGACCTGTACCGCCCTGACCTCGACGGACACCGGCGGGTAGGTCGCGGCATGGGCGAGGAGGGCGAAGAAGGCCAGGAAGACGGCGATCAGCTTGTGCACGGCGGGTTCTCCTCTCTATCCAGGGCCGTATCGGGGTCAGGGCCGCAATCTGATGTTGTAACATGTTTGTCCGCGCCGCCAGGCAATGGTTTCGGAATTGAATTACAAGCGTCTCCTGCCCTTCCTGCTTGCCTTCGTCCTGCCCCTGCTCGTCGTTTACGCCTGGTGGGGTGGCTTCAACCCGGTCGAGATCGGTGTGGAGATGCGCGGCCCACATACCTATGCCTACGTCGAGCACGCCGGTGACTATGCCAAACTGGCCGATCAACTGCCGCGGGTGCGCCAGGCCCTGTTGGAGGCGGGCATAGAACCCGGCGCTGCCTTCAGCGTGCTGTATTCCCATCCCGACCGGGTGCCCCCCTCCGAGCGGCGGGCGCGCGTGGGTTACCTGGTCGCCCCGGGGACCGCGGTACCGGCACCGCTGCAGCTCGACACCGTGCCCGCGCGCCGGGTGCACGTCGCCCGCGTGCGGGCGGCCATGCTGCTCGCGCCCAGTCGCGCCTACCAGGCCCTGGACGAGCATCTCAGGCAGGCGGGCAAAGCGATCGTCATGCCGACCGTCGAGATCTATGAAGCCTCGGGCAGCGTCCTCAGACCGGGCCTGCTCACCGTGGAGGTGGAAAGTCCATGACGCTCTTCTCCATCCTCGCCGCCCTGATCTGGGACTATCTGCAGCCCCTGCGTGACCCCTCCGCCCCGTCCCGGCTGGTCGAACGCTATATCGGTTGGTTGCTTGCGTACGCCAACGCCGGCACGGAAAGGCATGGCATGCTCGCCTGGTCGGCCGCGGTGCTGGGGCCCGCCCTGCTCGCTGGCCTCGCCGGCGCGTTGCTGGGCGAGCTTCTGGGGCTGCTCGAGTGGGCCTGGAACGTGCTCGTGCTCTATTTCTGCCTGGGCTTCAGGCAATTCGGCTTCGCCGTGGCCGATGTCGCCAAGCCCTTGCGTCAAGGCGATCTGGCGCGTGCCCAGGCCAGGCTCATGACCTGGCGCCCCGGCGCCGCCCAGGCCATGAACGAGAACGAGGTCGCCCGCAGCGGCATCGAGCAGGCCCTGCTGCTCGCGCTGACGCGCCTGTTCGGGGTGCTGTTCTGGTTCGCCGTGCTCGGGGTGTTCGGCGCCCTGTTGTACCGTCTGAGCGGCATGTGCCGCGAGCGTTGGCAGTCGGAGCCGAGCTTCTGCGCCATCCCGCGCCGCCTCGCCTATTGGCTGGACTGGCTGCCGGCGCGTCTGGCTGCCTTCAGTTTCGCCATCGTCGGGAATTTCGAGGACGCCCTGTATTGCTGGCGCAATCAGGCCGGCGCCTGGGGCGAACGCAACGAGGGCGTGCTGCTGGCAGCCGCGGCGGGGGCAGTGGGGGTGAGGCTGGGCGGTCCACTCACCCTGCCGGGCGGGGAATTGCTCAGGCCCGAGCTGGGCTGTGGCGACCTGGCCGACGCGGATTACCTGGACGGGGCGCTGAGTCTGATCTGGCGTGCGGTGGTGCTGTGGGTGGGGGTGATCGCCCTGCTCTGGATAGGCGGACTTTGACGCCGGGCAGCGCAAGACTCAAGTAATGCTTTGCAGTGCCGTTAACGCCCTGTGACTGTCTGTCATGACGATCAACGGTGTCTCCCATGCGGAGAAGGCACTGGACAGGTCAGGGAGTCCTGTCGCTCACGCGTTTGGAGTGAAACGTATGAAACTGATGGCATTCCTGAACGGCAATCGCTCTTCACTGTCGGCCCTGCAGGCGCGCGTCGATAACCTTGAGGCGGAAAACAACCAGTTGCGCAGTCAAGTGGATGCACTCCTGCGAGACAAGGCCGAGTTGGACGAGAAGTACAGGTCCCTGCAGACCGGCGCGGCCTTCGTCGGCAGCGTCATGGCCAGCATGCAGCGCTTTGGCGAATCCGTCCTGGAGAGCCAGCGCACCCTGGTCGGGCTAGCCACCGGCCTGCGCGAAGAGAAAGAAAACGCCGTACAAGCGGCCGGGCTCTCGGTCGAGACGCGCACCTCTATCGCCGGCATCTCCAGCAATCTCCGTTCCCTGGCACAGGATTCACACACCGCGGCACAGCGGGTGGACGGCCTGCAGGCGCGGGCCAGTCAGATCGGCGGCATCGTCAACCTGATCAAGGACATCGCCGACCAGACCAACCTGCTCGCCTTGAACGCCGCCATCGAGGCCGCCCGCGCCGGCGAGCAGGGGCGCGGTTTCGCCGTCGTGGCCGACGAGGTGCGTAAACTCGCCGAGCGCACCGCCAACGCCACCAGCGAGATCTCCCAACTGGTCACGGCCATCCAGCAGGAGACGCGGTCCTCACGCGAGGCCATGGAGAATCTGGCCACCCAGGCGGTCAACTTCAGTGAGCAGGGGGCGGGGGCCACCGCCAGCATGCAGGCCATGCTCGACCTGTCGCAGCGTATGGAGGGCGCCATCGCCGCATCCGCCTTGCGCAGCTTCGTCGAATTGGCCAAGGTGGATCACCTGATCTTCAAATTCGAGATCTATCGCGTGCTGTTCGGCCTGTCGGACAAGCAACCCGATGCCTTCGCCAGCCATACCGCCTGCCGGCTAGGTAAGTGGTACTACGAAGGCGAGGGCGTGGCATGTTTCTCCAAATTGCCCGCTTACCGCGAGTTGGAAAACCCACACATGCTGGTGCACAAGCACGGCGTCGAGGCGGTGCGGTTTTATCGCGAGGGCGAGCTGGAGACGGCGGTGAAGGCCCTCGACAAGATGGAGGCGGCGAGCATGGATGTGCTCAAGTGCCTGGAGCAGATGGCCCATAGCGGCGAGACCGACACCCGTGCACTCTGTGTGCATTGACCGCGTCCGTCGTTCCCGTCGCGCCCCGGCGCCGCCGCGGCGGGGCACTGCGTACTCTGGCCCGTTCATCTCGCGTGGTGTACCGGACCGATGGGCGATCGGTCGGTCGGCCTTCAGCCGACGGGGGGGTTACGGTTTACGGTCGTCAGGCTGAAGCTCGACTCACGTCCGACCGACAGACTTTCGTACCCGTGATCAGTCCGATGTGGCTGCCCGGAGGGACAATTCGGGTGCACGACGGCGGCTCGGGCCGGGTCGTGTACCCTGAACGCCAGCACCTGCACGCCACGCCATCATGCTCAACGTCCTCTGGATCGGTTTTTTCCTCTGTGCCTTTCTCGCTGCTTGCTTCCAGTTCCTGATCCACGGCAACCAGGGCATCTTCGCCGCCCTGATGCAGGCGGCCTTCGCCAACGCCAAGACCGCCTTCGAGATCGCCCTGGGCCTCACCGGCATCATGTGCCTGTGGCTGGGGGTGATGAAGATCGGCGAGCGGGCCGGTTTCCTGGATGCCCTGGCCAGGCTGCTCGCCCCGCTGTTCGCGCGGCTCTTCCCGGACGTGCCGCGCGGCCACCCCGCCCTGGGCTCCATCACCATGAACCTGTCGGCCAACGTGCTCGGGCTGGACAACGCCGCCACGCCGCTGGGGCTCAAGGCCATGCGCGAGCTGCAGGCGTTGAACCCGGACAAGCACACCGCCAGCAACGCCCAGATCCTGTTCCTGGTCCTCAACGCCTCCTCGGTGACCCTGCTGCCGGTGACCATCTTCACCTACCGCGCCCAGATGGGGGCGGCCGACCCCACCGACGTCTTCATCCCCATCCTCATGGCGACCTATTGCTCCACCCTGGCCGGGCTGGCCTTCGTCACGCTCAAACAGCGCATCCGCCTGCTCGACCCGGTGCTGCTCGGCTGGCTCGCCGGCCTGACGCTTGCCGTGGGCGGGCTTGCCGCCTGGTTCGCCAGCCTGCCGGCCGAAGAACTGGCGCCCCGATCCGCCCTGGTCAGCAACTTCCTGCTGCTCGGCCTCATCGTGCTGTTCCTGCTCGGCGCGGTGGTCAAACGGGTCAACGCCTACGAGGCCTTCATCGACGGTGCCAAGGAAGGTTTCGGCGTGGCCGTCTCCATCATCCCCTACCTGGTCGCCATGCTGGTGGCCATCGGGCTCCTGCGCGCCAGCGGGCTGATCGACCTCCTGGTGGGCGGCGCGCGCACCGCGGTGCTGGCACTGGGCTACGACGCCGCCTGGGTGGAGGCCCTGCCCACCATGCTCATGAAACCCCTGTCCGGCTCCGGCGCGCGCGCCATGATGATCGAGACCATGCAGACGCACGGCGCCGACAGCTTCGCCGGCCGGCTGGCCAGCATCGTCCAGGGCAGCACCGAGACCACCTTCTATGTGCTGGCCGTGTATTTCGGCGCGGTGGGCATCAAGCGCGTGCGCCATGCCGTGGCCGGCGGCCTGGTGGCGGATGCGGCGGGCTTCGCGGCGGCGGTCGGGGCGGCGTATCTCTTCTTTCGCCCGAACCACTGAATCCAGGCCCCTTGTGGCGCGGCGCCGCTGTCGCAAAAGGCCGCCCATCGTCGGTGCCAGCCTCCCTGACGAGCGGTGCATGGTCTACACGACGAATACGGTTACAACATGCCGGTAAAATCGGGCCTGCCATGCCGCTACAAGAATATCCCACCCTCGCCGCCGTCGATCTCGGCTCCAATTCCTTCCATCTGCAGGTCGCACGCGTCGAGGGGGAGCAGTTGTTCTACCTCGATGCGCACAAGGAAGCGGTGCGCCTCGCCGGCGGGCTCACCGCCAGCAAACACCTGGATGCCGCCTCGCAGCAACGGGCGCTGGCCTGCCTGTCGCGCTTCGGCGAGCGCCTGAAGGGCATGCCCCCGGGTGCCGTGCGCGCGGTGGGGACCAGCGCGCTCAGGGTGGCCAAGAACGCCGCCGAGTTCATGCAGCGGGCCCGCAGCGCCCTGGGCTTCGAGATCGAAGTGGTCTCGGGCCGCGAGGAGGCGCGCCTGATCTACCTCGGCGTGGCGCATTCGCTGCCCCTCAGTCAGGACCGGCGGCTGGTGGTGGACATCGGCGGCGGTTCCACCGAGTGCATACTGGGTGTGGGCTACGAACCGCAGGAGCGGGAAAGCCTGCGCATGGGCTGTGTCGTCTTCACCCAGCGCTTCTTTGCCGATGGCCGGATAGACAAGGTGAACCTGAGGGCGGCCGAGACCGATGCCCGCATCGAGATCCAGGCCGCCGCCTATGCCTTCCGTCGCGGGCAGTGGACCGAGGCGGTGGGCTCCTCCGGCACGGCGCGCGCCCTGGGCGAGATCCTGCGCCAGAACGCTCACAGCGACGGACACATCACCCTGGAGGGGCTGCTGTGGCTGCGCGATCGGCTGCTCAGGGCGGGCAGCGTGCAGGCACTCGAACTGCCGGGGCTCAAGGCGGAGCGCAGGCTGGTCATCGTCGGCGGCTTCAGCATCATGCTCGCCCTGTTCCAGGAACTCGGCATCGAGACCATGACCGTGGCCCAGGGGGCGATGCGCGAGGGCATCCTGTGGGACCTGCTCGGCCGCGTGCACGACCACGACATGCGCGACCTGACGGTCGCCCAGTTCATGCGCCGCTATCACGTCGATGGCCGGCAGGCGCGCCGTGTGGAGCGTCTGGCCCTGGCGCTGGCGCGCAACCTGCCCAATCTAGACGCGGAGGCGCTGCATCTGCTGTCCTGGGCGGCGCGGCTGCACGAGATCGGCATCTCCATCGCCCATTCCGGTTTCCATAAGCATGGCGCCTACATCCTGGAGAACGCCGATATGCCAGGCTTCTCGCGCCAGGATCAGGTCAACCTGTCCCGCCTGGTGCGAGCGAGCCGTGGCGGGCTGAGCAAGCTCATGCTGGACCCCGCCGACGGCCTGTGGCCCCTGATCCTGTGTCTGCGTCTGGCCATCCTGTTCAACCTGAGCCGCACGGACACCGCACCCACGACGCTGGCATTGTCGGCCGCTGCCGGGCGCTGCCTGCTCGCCCTGCCGCGTGCCTGGCTCGCGGCCAACCCCCTGACGCAGGCCGCCCTGGAGGCGGAATTGCGCGAGTGGGCGGGGGTCTGTGCCTGGCTGCGCCTGTCCGGCCTGCAGGCGACCTGATCAGGCCTTCGCCGCCAACAGGTTGAGCAGGAAGGACTGCGCCTCGAACGGCTTGCCGCGGCGGGGGCGACGGCGGTAGCTGCCGTCGGGCTGCATCTCCCAGGCCTTGACGTTGTCCTTGAGGTAGGGTTTGAGCCCCTCGTTGATGACCCGCTTCTTGAGCTTGGGGTCGAGGATGGGGAAGCCGGTCTCGATGCGGCGGAAGAAGTTGCGGTCCATCCAGTCGGCGCTGGCGAGATAGACGTCCTCGCGGCCGCCGTTCCAGAAGTAGAAGACGCGGTGGTGCTCCAGGAAACGGCCGAGGATGGAGCGCACGCGGATGTTTTCCGACACCCCGGGTAGGCCCGGGCGCAGGGCGCACACCGCCCGCACGATGAGGTCGATCTGCACCCCCGCCTGGCTGGCCTCGTAGAGGGCGGCGATGATCCTCGGCTCGAGCAGGGCGTTCATCTTGGCGACGATGATCGCCTTCTCGCCGGCACGGGCGCGCTCGGTCTCGTTGCGGATGGCGGCCATGATGGTGGAATGCAGGGTGAAGGGCGACTGCAGCAGGTGGGAATGCTCGCCCGCATCACCCAGGCCGGTGAGCTGCATGAACACGTCGTTGACGTCCTGGCACAGCGCCTCGTTGCAGGTCATGAGGCCGAAGTCGGTATAGAGCCGCGCCGTGCGGGCATGGTAGTTGCCGGTGCCGAGGTGGGCATAGCGCTTGAGCCGGCCGGCCTCGCGGCGCACGACCATGGCCATCTTGGCGTGTGTCTTGTAGCCCACGACGCCGTAGACGACGTGTGCGCCGGCCTTCTCGAGCTGCTCCGCCCAGTTGATGTTGGCCTCCTCGTCGAAGCGGGCGAGCAGTTCCACCACCGCCGTGACCTCCTTGCCGCGTTGGGCGGCTGAGATCAGGTGGCGCATGAGCTCGGAATCGGTGCCGGTGCGGTAGACGGTCTGCTTGATGGCCAGCACGTTGGGGTCCTCGGCGGCCTGACGGATGAAGTCGATGACCGGCTGGAAGGACTGGAAGGGGTGGTGCAGGAGGATGTCGCCGCTGCGTATGGCGGCGAACATGTCCACGTCCTTGTTGCCGGCGAGCTGAGGGGGCAGGCCCGGCGTGAAGGGCGTGAACTTGAGGTCCGGCCGATCCACCCGGTCCGGCACGTTCATCAGGCGCACCAGGTTGACCGGCCCGCGTACCTGGTAGAGGTCATCGCGCTCCAGTTTGAACTGCCGCAGGAGGAATTCGTAGGTCTCCTGCGGGCACATGTCGGAGACCTCCAGGCGCACCGCATCGCCGAAGTGGCGGTGCGGCAGCTCGCCCTGCAGCTGCTCGCGCAGGTTCTTGTTCTCCTCCTCGTCGACGAACAGGTCGGAATTGCGCGTGACCCGGAACTGGTGACAGCCCAGCACCTGCATGCCGGCGAACAGGGCGCCGACGTGGGCGTGCAGGATGGAGGACAGGAAGACGAAACCGTACTCGCAGCCCGCCACCTCGGCCGGTAGCTGGATCACCCGCGGCAGCGCCCGCGGCGCCTGCACCACCGCCTTGCCGGAACTGCGGCCGAAGGCGTCCTTGCCGGAGAGCTCGACGGCGAAATTGAGGCTCTTGTTGAGGACGTTGGGGAAGGGGTGGGCGGGATCCAGGCCGATGGGGGTGAGCACCGGCATGATCTCGTTGTAGAAATAGCTGCGCACCCACTCCGCCTGCTCCGGCGTCCATTGCGCCCGTTTGTAGAAGCGGATGCCGTGCGCGGTGAGCTCGGGCAGGACCTCGTCGTTGAGCAGCTCGTATTGCCGCGCCACCAGCGCGTGCGCCCGCTTGGAGATCTCTTTGAGCGCGGCCCGGGGCGTGAGGCCGTCGGGGCTCAGGTGATGCGGGTTGACCCGCATCTGCTCCTTGAGCCCGGCGACCCGGATCTCGAAGAACTCGTCCAGGTTGCTGGACGTGATGCACAGAAAGCGCAGGCGCTCGAGCAGCGGAGTGGCCGGGTCTTCCGCCTGGGCAAGGACCCGGCGGTTGAATTCCAGAACACCCAGCTCACGGTTGATCAGCAATTCGCTGGGCGGAAGGCTCATGGCGCGTGTGGATGCAGCAGCATGCGGGCGATGCTAACTTGTATGCGCGCATTCTTCTATCTTACGCCATGGAAATCGAGATCAAGCTCGCCCTGGAAGCCCGTTCGGCGAACCGTATCAGACGGCACCCTCTGCTCACGGCGAGCAAGCCCGGCTCGAAGCGGCTCTACAGCCTCTATTTCGATACGCCGGCATTCGACCTGCTGCGTGCCGGCGTGGCCATCAGGTTGCGCCGTGTCGGCTTGCACTGGGTGCAGACCGTGAAGGCGAGGGCGGGCAGCGGCGGCGTCCTGGTCCAACGGCCGGAGTGGGAGGTGAAGGTCGCCGGCAACCGTCCTGACCTCGAGGTCCTGCCGGCCGAGGCGCGCCGACTCATCCCGGCGGGAGTCGAGACCGGCCTCACCCCTGCCTTCGAGACGGAGTTCCGCCGCACCGCCTGGGAGGTGGCGCAGGGCGGTAGCCTGATCGAGGTGGCCCTGGACCGGGGCGAGATTCGTGCCGGCGGCCAGACATGGCCGGTCTCGGAGCTGGAACTGGAACTCAAGTCGGGCGAGCTGGGCGACCTCTTCGCCCTCGCCGATCGCCTGCTGGCGGATCTGCCCTGTCATCTGGAGCCGCGCAGCAAGGCCCAGCGGGGCTACCAGCTCGCCGGCGCCCTGTCGCTGGCACCGGTCAAGGCGACGCTGCCGGTTCTCGATGCGGACGCACCGGCGACGGCCGCCTATACCGCCATCGCCCGCGCCTGCATGGCCCAGTTCGAGGCCAATCTGCCCGGTTTCCTGCAGACCGAGGAACCCGATCCAGAGTACGTGCACCAGATGCGGGTCGCCATGCGACGCCTGCGCGCGGCCAGCGGGCTCCTGCGCTTCATGGAGCTGACCACGCCCGCCTGGGTGGGCGAGCTCAAATGGCTCATGGGGGAGCTCTCCGTGGCGCGGGACTGGGACGTGTTCGTGACCGAGACGCTGCCGCGCGTGCGTGAGCGCCTGGAACAGCCGGGCGCCTTGGATGGCCTGACCGCGGCGGCCCAGGCACTGCGACGTCAGGCCGATGTCCGGGCCAGGGCGGCGCTCGCGAGCCCGCGTCTCGTCCGCCTCTGGCTGGCCATCGAGCGGGATCTGGCGACGCCCCCCGATGCGCCGACGACCACGCGGGCATGGGCCAGGGCGGCCCTGGACCGGCGCTACCGCCAGATGCGCCGGCTGGGCAGCCGACTCGATGAACTGGACCCGACCGAGCGCCATGCCCTGCGCATCGCCGGCAAGAAGCTGCGCTACGCCGCCGAGTTCTTCGCCTGCCTGCACCCCAAGGCGGCCCGGCGCTTCGTCGGCACCCTGGCGGACTTGCAGGACGTGCTGGGGATCCTCAACGACGTGGCGGTGACCGGGCGCCTGCTGCAGGAAGCCAAGCAGTCCGGCGGGCAGGCGGTGTGGGAAGGGGCGGGGCTGGTCGCCGGCTTCCTGGCCCGGGAGCAGGAACTGCGCCTCGAGGCGCTGACGCGCAGCTGGCAGGCGTTTCGCCAGGCGCGACCGTATTGGCGTTGAATCAGGTGCTGCTGTAGCGGCGCAGTTTTTCGGCATCGAGCACGGTGATGGTGCGGCCGTGCACCTCGATCAGCCCCGCCTGACTCAACTGGCCTAGCACGCGTGAGAGGGTCTCGGGGGCCAGGTTGAGCTGGGCGGCGAGCGTCTGTTTGCTGGTGCCGAGGGCCACGTCGTAGGTCCGGCTGCCGGCCGGGGCCTGCTGCGAGAGGAAGCAGGTCACCCGCTGCAGGCTGGTGCGCGAGGTGCAGGCCTCGATGTCGGTCAGCAGCTCGTGCAGACGCACGCACAGGCTGGCCAGCATCTTGCGGCACAACAGCGGGCTGGAGTCGATGGCGCGACTCAGGGCCGCCTTGCTGATGACCAGGACGATGCTCTCCTGCATGGCCTGGGCGCTCACCGGATAGGGCTTGTCCAGGAACACCACCGCCTCGCCGAAGGTCGAGCCCGGTTCCTCCATGTGGATGACCTTCTCCCAGCCCTGGGTGGAGGGCAGGAACAGCTTGATCTGCCCCATCACCACCACATGGATGCCCTGCGGCGTGTCCCCCTTGTTGAACAGGATCTCGTGCTTGTGCACCCGGTATTCCCGGGTCTGTGCCGCGAGCGCTCTGAGCTCCGCCTCTTCCAGCCCGCGGAAGAGGGGCTGGCGGGAGAGGATTTCGTGGATGGAATGGCGGGTCTCCAGGATCATCTAGGCTCTCATTGTTGAGGGCGGTAACAATGTACCATCAAACGCAATTTGTTTGATGCAGGTCAAGGCCGATCCCGACCGGGCTTGCCAATATTCCACCGCTAATGACAGAAAGAGGTGGACGGCATGAATCTATCCGGGATTCTCGTGGCGGCCAGGCCAGAGTGGCTGTCCCGGGTGGTGGCGGACCTCACGGCCCTGCCCGGTGTCGAGGTGCACCAAGTGGACGAGGCCACCGGACGCATCGTCGTGGTGCAGGAGGCCGCCGACATCCCCGCCGAGATCGAGGGACTCAAGCGCATCAAGGCGCTGCCGCACGTGGTGATAGCCGAGATGGTCTATCACTACCTCGCCGATGATCGGCATGTCTACGCCGACCTGCCCCCCGAACTGTCCGCACAGGACAGCCAGGCCGGTGCGGTTCCGGCCTATCTGAACGATTGAACCCAATGAACGATTGAACCCAAGCGAAGGAGGCTGCCATGGCACTGTCACGACGAGATTTCCTGAAGACCAGCATCGCCGCCAGCACCGCCGCCACCGTCGGGCTGCCCGTCGCCCAGGAGGCCGCGGCCGCCGTCAAGGCGTCCGAGGCGGGGTGGCAGTGGGACAAGGCGGTCTGCCGCTTCTGCGGTGTCGGCTGCGGCATCATGGTGGCCACCAAGGATGGCCGGCTCGTCGCCACCAAGGGCGACCCGGATGCGCCGGTCAACCGGGGGCTCAACTGCATCAAGGGCTACTTCAACGGCAAGATCCAGAGCGGCAAGGACCGCCTGACTCAGCCGCTCATGCGCATGAAGGACGGCAAGTTCGACAAGAAGGGCGCCTTCGTGCCGGTCACCTGGGAGCAGGCCTTCGACGAGATGGAGCGCCAGTTCCGCCGCGTCTACGCGGAGAAGGGGCCCACCGGCATCGCCATGCTCGCCTCGGCGCAGAAGACGGTCCAGGAGGGCTATGCCTTCAACAAGCTGTTCAAGGCCGGCTGGCGCAGCAACAACATCGATCCCAACGCGCGCAACTGCATGGCCAGCGCGGTGGCCGCCTTCTACAGCGTGTTCGGCACCGACGAGCCGAGCGGCAACTACGACGACATCGAGTACGCCGACACCATGGTGCTGTGGGGCGCCAACATGGCGGAGATGCACCCCATCCTGTGGTCGCGCATCACCAACCGGCGGCTGGGGCACAAGGACGCACGGGTGATCAACATCTCGACCTTCCGCAACATGTCCTCCGACATCGCGGACCTTGAGCTCATCATCAAGCCCAACAGCGACCTGGCGATCCAGAACTACATCGCGCGCGAGATCATCGCCCGCGACGCGGTGAACTGGGACTTCGTCAACAAGCACTGCGTCTTCGCCACCGGCCCCTACGACATCGGCTACGGGATGCGTCCCACCGACAAATATGCCTTCGCGGCGGAGAAGGACGTGCAGGCGAAGGAGCTCAGGGTCAAGCTGGACAAGTACGAGGCCATCGCCCAGCGGCGCAAGGAGGGCGAGGTGGTCGAGCAGAAGAACACCGCCAACCCCGCGGCGCACTGGCTCATCAGCTTCGACGACTTCAAGCGGGCAGTGGAGCCCTACACCCTGGATTTCGTCGCCGAGCTCGCCAAGGGCGATGCGGACGAACCGCTGGATCGCTTCAAGGCCAAGCTCAAACAGCTCGCCGACCACTACATCGACCCGAAGCGCAAGGTCGTCTCCTTCTGGACCATGGGCTTCAACCAGCACGTGCGCGGCACATGGGTCAACGAGCAGTGCTACATGAACCACCTGCTGCTCGGCAAACAGAGCCAACCCGGCAACGGCGCCTTCTCGCTCACCGGCCAGCCCTCGGCCTGCGGCACCGCCCGCGAGGTGGGGGTATTTTGCCACCGTCTGCCGGCCGACCGGCTGATCGCCAACCCCGCCCATCGCGCCTACACGGAAAAGCAGTGGAACCTGCCGGCCAGGACCCTCAACCCGCAGATCGGCTCTTTCTACGCCAAGATCCTGCGCGATCTGGAGGACGGCAGAGTGAAATGGCTGTGGGTGGCGGTGAACAACCCCTTCCAGTCCCATCCCAACATCAACCACTGGCTCAAGGCCGCACGCGAGATGGACAACTTCATCGTCGTGTCCGATGCCTATCCGGGTGTGTCGGCCAAGGTGGCGGACCTCATCCTGCCCTCGGCCATGATCTTCGAGAAATGGGGGGTCTATGGCAACGCCGAGCGCCGCACCCAGCACTGGCGCCAGCAGGTCATGGCACCGGGCGAGGCGCGCCCCGATCTCTGGCAGGCGCTGGAATTCTCCAAACGCTTCAAGATCAAGGAGTTCTGGGGCGAGCAGAAGGTGCCCGGCCTCAAGGCCGAAGGCTACGAGGACGGTAAGTTGCCCAATGTCTTGGATGAAGCCGTAAAAATGGGTTACTCGCCCGGGGCCACCCTCTACGAGGTGCTCTTCGCCACCCCGGCGAACAGGAAATACCGTTGGCCCGATCCCATCGCCAAGGGCCACCCCAACTCCGTTGCCACGCTGCTCGGTGACGGCTGGTTCCCGGAGAAGGCGCTGTGGCAGGAATACGTCCCCTTCACCCGCGGCGACGGCAAGGACCTGGCCGACTTCGACGTCTATCACGGCGACAAGGTGCGCGGGCTCATATGGCCGGTGGTGGACGGCAAGGAGGTGCCCTGGCGGTTCAACGAGCAGTACGACCCCTACGTCAAGAAAGGCGCCGGCTTCGAGTTCTACGGCAAGCTGTTCAAGGCCATCCCGAGGGGGGATCTCGACAAGGTCACGGACCCCAAGCCGGTCTCCGTGGCGGGCAAGGCCAAGATCTTCTTCCGCCCCTACGCCGCCCCGGTGGAGCAACCCGATGCCAACTACGACCTCTGGTTCTGCACCGGCCGCGTGCTGGAGCATTGGCACACCGGCACCATGACCCGGCGCGTGCCCGAACTGCACCGAGCCGTGCCTGCCGCCGTGCTGTGGATGCATCCGGACGATGCCAAGGCCCGTGGACTCAAGCGCAACGATCTGGCCTGGGTGGAATCGCGTCGCGGCAAGATCCAGATCCGCATCGAAACCGGTGGGCGCAATGCCATGCCCAGGGGTTACACCTACGCCCCCTTCTTCGATGAGGGGGTGCTGGTCAACAAAATCTGCATCGACGCCGCTTGTCCGATCTCCAAGGAGAGCGACTACAAGAAGAGCGCCGTCAGGGTGTACAAGGCCTGAGGCGGCGGGAGCCAGGCCTGGGCGCGGGCCATGGGGGGTGTATCGCTAGGGTGCCCCCTGGGCTCCGTGTCAGGGCCGATGAACCCTGAGGCGTGATGCGATGGACGCGAAACGACGCGAATTCATGGTCCACGTGGCGCAGGGCACCGCCGTGGCCGCCACGGGGGCCATGCTCTGGCTCTACATGCTGCGTCAGGAGGCGCGCGCCCATCCCTTCGCGCTGCGGCCGCCGGGCGCCCTGCCGGAGCAGGATTTCAACGCCGCCTGCATCAAGTGCGGCAAGTGCGTCAACGCCTGTCCCTACGATACCCTGGAGCTGGCCGCCGCAGGCGGCGATCTGCCCATCGGCACGCCCTTCTTCATCCCGCGCGACGTCCCCTGCTACCTGTGCCCCGACATCCCCTGCATGACAGCCTGCCCCACCGGGGCGCTGTCGCCGGAGTTGAAGGACATCAACGATGCGCGCATGGGCCTGGCGGTCATCGATCTGGAGAACTGCCTGTCGTGGCGGGGTCTGCGCTGCGAGATCTGCCACCGCGAGTGTCCGCTCAAGGGCAAGGCCATCACCCTGGAGACGCATCCGCGGCCCATCTCCAAGCACGCGATGTTCTATCCCATCGTCCACTCGGACGCCTGCACCGGCTGCGGCATCTGCGAGAAGGCGTGTCCGACGGACGAGGCGGCCATCCGCGTGCTGCCCCACAAGATGGTGCAGGGCAGGATCGGTGAGCATTACCGCCTGGGCTGGACCTTCGACACCGAGATCACGCAGGACTTCAGGCCCGCCCAGCCCGCGGCGCCGAGCGCGCCGCCTGCCGCCGCGCCCAAGCGGGCGCCCGGTATGGACTACCTCAATGAGGGGGGATTGTGAACGCCGGTGAAGAACTCAGGCAGGAGGCGCTCGCCTCGATCGAGAAGATCCGCCGCCGCACGTTCGCCCAGCGCCTGTGGTCCTGGCGTTACATCCTCCTGCGCCGCATCTGCCAGTTCGGCATCCTGCTCATGTTCTTCGGCACCGCCCACTGGGGCTGGCAGGTGGCCAAGGACGTGCCCCTGCTCACCGGCAACCTGTCGGCCGCCAAGTTCATCGGCCTCATCCCGCTGGCCGACCCCTTCGCCGTGCTGCAGATCGTCCTGACCGGGCATGTGCTGCAGACCGAGGTGCTGCTGGGTGCGGCCATCGTCTTCACGTTCTATCTGCTGGCCGGGGGGCGGGTCTATTGCGCCTGGGTCTGCCCCGTCAACCTGGTCACCGACCTGGCCGCCTGGTTGCGTATGCGGCTGGACATCCGGCCCATCTTCCACATCAACCGCAGCGTGCGCTACCTGATGCTGGCCGCCGCCCTGGTCCTGTCGGCGCTGACGGGGGTGGCGGCGTTCGAGTGGGTGAGCCCGATCGGCATGATGCACCGGGAGATCATCTTCGGCCTGGGGTTGGGCTTCATCGCGCTGCTGGCCATCTTCCTGTTCGACCTGCTGATCCTCAAGAACGGCTGGTGTGGCCACCTGTGCCCCCTCGGGGCGTTCTGGTCCGTCGTCGGCAGGCACACCGCCCAGTTGCGCGTGCGCTTCGATGCCTCGACCTGCACGCACTGCGGCGAATGCGCCCGTGTCTGCCCCGAGCCCCAGGTGCTGAACCTCAAGCGCATCGAGGCGGCCGGCTTCGTCTATTCCGGCGAGTGCAGCAACTGCGGGCGCTGCAGTCCCCTGTGTCCCGAGGGCAGTCTGGCCTTCGATTGGCGGCCGCTGATCCGTGCCCACAATGCGCGGTCGGGCAAGGCCGGTTCACGCGTGAATTGACCGAGGAGAACGAGATGAGCAAGCAGATCGTACTGTATGCAGTGACGTTCATGACCCTGTGCGCCTGCGCGGCTACGAACCAGCCCATACCCGACGATGCCATGGGCTTGTCCAAGACCAGCGTCTTCGTTGACCCCGCGCCGCCGGTCTTCGACTATCCCACCGATCGACCGGGTGCGGGTCAGGGTTATGAGCGGACCTATCACACCGCGCCGCCGATGATTCCGCATGACGTCAGCGCCTACATCCCGATCACGCGCGAGAAGAACCTCTGCATCGGCTGTCACGTCAAACCCGCCATGCTGGGACAGGCGGTGCCCAAAGGGGTGCCCACGCCCGTATCGGCCAGCCACTACAGCGATGTCAAGGCGGGCACGCTCAATGGCGGTCACCACGTCTGCACCCAGTGTCATGCGCCGCAGGCCAAGGTCGAACCCCTGGTGCAGAACTGGCTCGGTCGGGACCGCTAGCCCCGGCTCCCACACGCCTGTTGCAGAGATTGCATGCGTCCTCCTGCCGCCTTCGGGCGGCTTTGTTCATGGTGAGCGGGCGCGGATGTGCATCTCACCCCCCTCCATGCGGATGGCGAAGCGGGACAGGAAGCTCATCCCGAGCAGGACCGTGTCACCCGGCATGTCGGGCACGATGACGCCGGTGACGTTGCCGGCGTAGAGTCCGGCCAGCTCGACCGAGGCGAGGCGGGTGGCATAGGCGGTGGTCACGCCGGCGGCGGTGGCGGTGCGCAGGGCGGGGCCCCGTTCCGCGCCCACGGTGCGGGCGACGGCGAGGGGCATGGCGACATGGGTCGCGCCCGTGTCGACCAGGAAGGTCACGGGCACGCCGTTCACGCGCCCCGGTGCGACGAAGTGGCCGCCGGCGTTGCGCTTGAGCACCACGTCGTCCGATACGGCGACCTGGGTGAGGTCGGCATTGGGGTTTTCCCGGCGCTCGACCCAGCCGTCCATGAAGAGCCACACCACGCCGCCCAGCAGCAGCCAGGCGGCGACGATCATGCCCACGCCCCAGTTGCGCATCCTATACGCTCATCGACAAATGCCGGTGTGACCGGCGCCGCCGTCCTGCGTTCGCAGGCGCTCTGTGTGGCGGGCGGCGGGTCATCCCTCGACCTCCACTCCTTGGCTCAGGGGCAGCCCCAGCGGGCCGGACGGCTCAGGCCCGAGCCCGCAAATGTCGCCGCTTGCGCGCCCTTCGCGGCGGGGATCGGTGGCGCCGATCCAGGCATCGCCAGCGCGCACGATGAGGTTGAGCCCGCTCGTCATCTCGGTCAGGACGACCTCGTGCCCGCGCTGGCGCAGGGCCTCGGCCAGGGCGGGCGGGACGCGGTCGCGCTCCAGTTCCGTCGGTCCGTTGCGGCTGCCGGCGTGCGGCAGGCGAACCACCTCATCCGGGCCGAGGCCGCCGTCGATGAGGGCGACGATGGCGCGGGCGACATAGTTGATGATGCAGCTGCCGCCGGGCGAGCCCAGCACCGCGTAGAGCTGGCCCGTACGATCGAAGACGAGGGTGGGCGCCATGGCGGAGAGCGGGCGCTTGCCGGCCTCGACCCGGTTGGCCACGGGCACACCCGCCACCTCGGGGCGGAAGGCGAAATCGGTGAGCTGGTTGTTGAGCAGGCAGCCGTGCACCATGAGGCGGCTGCCGAAGGCGTCCTCGATGGAACTGGTCAGGGCGACGGCGTTGCCCTCGGCGTCGACCACCGACAGGTGGGTGGTGGCGGCGCGGTCGGCGCCCGCGCCGTCGGCCCGGGCCGGGGCCGGCACGTCCCCCGGCGCGGCCCGGCCCAGACTCGCCTCGTCGCGGATCAAACGGGCGCGGGCGGCGAGATAGTCCGGGTCGAGCAGCCGGTCCTGCGGCACGGGGGTGAAATCGGGGTCGGCGAGATGGCGGGCGCGGTCGGCGTAGGCCAGCCGCCCCGCCTCGGCAAAGCGGTGCACCGCCAGGGTGTCCTGCGGGTCGCGCGGCTCGAATTGCTGCAACAGGGCCAGGATCTGCAGCAGCGTCACCCCGCCCCCGGGCGGGGGCATGCTGCACACCCGGAAGCCCCGGAAGGGGGCGCAGACCGCCTCGCGCAGCCGGGGTCGGTAGGCCGCCAGGTCCTCCATACCGAGGTCGCCCGGGCGGCCGGGGGCTTGGCGCACCGCAGCGACGATGTCCCGGGCCAGGGCGCCGGTGTAGAACGCCGCAGCCCCGTCGGCGGCGATGCGGCGCAGGGCGCCGGCCAGCTCGGGATTGCGCAGCCGCGCCCCCACCGGAAGGGGCTGCCCGGCCGTGTCGTAGAAGAGCCTGCGCGCCGGCGGGCTGTGCGGCAGTGCCTGATCGCGGGCGATGAGCCGGTGCAGCCGCGGCGAGACGTCAAACCCCGTCTCGGCGAGGCGTATGGCGGGGGCGAAGAGCTCTGCCCAGGGCAGCCGGCCGTGTGCCGCATGGGCCTGCGCCAGCATGGCGAGCAGCCCCGGCACGCCGACGGACAGGCCGCCGGTCACCGCCTCCGGGAAGGGCAGGGGCTCGCCATCCGGGCGCAGGAAGCGGCCCGGCCTGGCCGCCGCCGGCGCCGTCTCGCGTCCGTCATAGGCCAGGACCCGGCCGCTGTCGCGCTCGTAATGGAGCAGGAAGCCCCCGCCGCCGATGCCCGAGGACTGCGGCTCGACGACGTTGAGAACGAGCTGGGCGGCGATGGCGGCATCCACCGCCGAGCCGCCGCGGCAGAGCATCTCCACCGCCGCCTGGGTGGCATGCGGGTTGGCCGTGACCGCCATGGCGTGTCTGCCGACGGCGACGGGGCGGGGCGCGTAGCCGGTATCCGCCTCGGGTTGGGCCGGCCCGTTGGCGCGCGCACCGCCAAGCCAGAGGGCCAGGAGCAGCAGGCTCAATGAGGCGGTCAGGGTGCGCGACAGCCGTTCGATCGACATGTGGGCACGGGATGACGCGCTCAATAGAGCAGATTGAGCATCAGCAGCATCACCGCGAGGAACAACACGGTCATGATGCCGCCGGCACGCAGGAAGTCCGCCACCCGATAGTCGCCCGGCCCCATGATGAGGGCGTTGACCTGGTGGGTGGGGAGCAGGAAGGCATTCGAGGTCGCCAGAGCGACCGTGAGGGCGAAAACGGCCGGATCGGCCCCGGCGGCCAGGGCGATGTTCACGGCCAGCGGGACCAACAACACCGTCGCCCCAACGTTTGACATGACCAGGGTGAAGCAGGTGGCCAGCACGGCGAGGGCGAGCTGCAGGCCCCAGGCAGGCACCTCGCCGAGGAGGGAGAGGATGAGTTGCGCGATCCACGCCGCCGTGCCGCTCGACTTCACGGCCTGTCCCAGGGGGATGAGGCTTGCGAGCAGGAAGACGGACTTCCAGCTCACCGCCCGGTAGGCCTCCTCCATGCGCAGCACCCCGGTGAGGACCATGCCGATGGCGCCGGTCATGAGCGCCAGCGACAGACGCACGTCGGTGAAGAGCAGCATGTACAGGGTGATGCCGAACGAGATCAGGGCCGGTGTCACCTTGTGCGGGCGCAGCTCCTCGTGCGGATAGTCGCTGGTGATGACGGCGAAGTTGCGGTCGCGCTCTAGGCGGGCCAGCGCTTGCCAGGTGGTGTGCACCACCAGGGCGTCGCCGGCCTGCAGGGGCAGGTCGCGGATGCCCTCGCCCTCGCGCAGGGTCTTGCCGCCCCGGTGCAGGGCGATCAGGGACAAGCCGTAGCGCTTGCGCAACCACACATCGCGCGCACTCCGGCCGATCAACGCCGAACCGGGCCGGACGACGACCTCGGCGATGCCCGCCCGCGACGGCGACAGGGCGTCGGCCAGGGCATCGAGCGCCGGACGCAGCGCGAGGCCGCCGGCCTGCACCAGCTCGCGCACACGCTCCGGTGCGGCCAGCACCCCCAGCACGCTGCCGGCGGCGATGCCGATGTCCCGCGCCAGGGTGCCGGGACCGATGTGGGGTTCCCCCGTGCCGGTGTGCACGGCGATGACGCGCACGCGATGACTGCGCTCCACTTCGTCCAGCGTCTTGCCCACCAGGGGGCTTCCGGCCGGCACCGCGACCTCCACCAGGTCGTAGTCGAGCCCGTAGAGCTCCTGGAAATAGCGCAGGGTGCCGGTGGCGCGGGTGATCTCCTCGCGACGCTCACCCGGCAGAATGTGCCGGCCGGCGAGGACGAAATAGGCGATGCCGGCGGCCAGGAGGGCCAGCCCGATGGGGGTGACCGAAAACAGCGACCAGGTGGCCATCTGGCTATCCGGCGGCAGGGTCTTGTTGGCGGCGAGGATCAAGTCGTTGAGCAGGATCAGGGGGCTGGAACCCACGAGGGTGATGGTACCGCCGAGGATGGCGGCAAAGCCCATGGGCATGAGCAGGCGCGACAGGGGGATGCCGGTGCGCGCGGCGATGCGGCCGACCACGGGCAGGAACAGGGCGGCCGCCCCGACGTTCTGCATGAAGCTGGAGATCACGCCCACCGTGCCGGAGACGGCAGGGAGGATGCGGGCCTCGGTCTGCCCGGCGAGCTTCAGGATGACGCCGGCCAGCCTGTGCATCAGACCGGTCTTGTCCAGTCCGGCGCCGATGATCATGACGCCGATGATGGAGATCACCGCGTTGCCGGCGAAGCCCTGGAACAGCTCGCCCGGCGGCAGCAGCGGCCGTGGCAGGCCCAGCGCCGCCCAGAAACTGCTCAGCAGACCCAGCAGCACCAGCACGGTCACCGCCGCCACGTCCACCGGCACGACCTCGAAGGCGAACAGGAAGACGGTCAGCAGGAGCACGCCCATGACCACGGCGATTTCCACGCCGGGCGTGATGGTAGTGAGCCACAGACCGAGGGCGAGGAAGACGGCGGCGGCGAAGAGGGTCTTGATGGACAGTGGGCGCATGGTCGGGTGCGGGGTTTTACGAATCAGCGCATCATAGCCGCAGGCCCGGCCCCCCGGGCACGCACAGTTGGCTCAGACCCCTCCGGGCACCTGCCGATGAAACCCGGTATCTTGCTGATGACACCAACCTGTCGACTGGGTAATTTTTCTCCCAGTACCTCAGCGCGATGCACCTGCCGGGGCGAAACACATCTGCGCTGGCCAGGGCCCGCATGGCGCGAGGGTCTGTTAAGGGGTCGCCCCACAATTCCTGTTATTCGAGGGGGAGTTGCCGCGTATGGATATGCGACCGCCAGCCCGTGCTGCGCAACGGCATGCCCCTCGCCGACGCCCTGGCATTCTGCGAATTCAGCGAGGCCGGCTGTGCCTTTGCTGGCCTGGTCAAGCTCGAGCGCTCCCCCTGGGATGTTGGCCATCGACCAACACGCCTCGCCCGACACCGACTGGGTTGACTTGATCCGCCGCAACGAGCTCAAGGCACCCAAGCTGGCCGTACTGGTGTTCTGTCGCTGGAGGAGGAGTACGGCAGCCGTTGCCTGTAGCTGGGCCTCCTGGGTAACTCAGCAAGTCGGCAAGTCCGGAATTGCCGGGCGAGGTGGTGAAGCATCTGCTCGCCCAAGGTGTCAACCTGAGCCCCAAGGTGAGCCAGCCTCTGGCCTTGGAGGTGTCGGGCCAGGCCAAGATCGAGCCCCACAAATCCCTGTCCAAACGGGACCGTGAAATCTTGCGCCTGCCCTCAGCGGGCGTCAGGGTGACCGACATCGCCGTAATGTTCAGGACCAGCGTGAAGACCTTGAGCACCTATGGCAAGCGCATCCTAGTCAAGATGGGCTTGAATACCAACGCCGTCCTGACCCCCTACGCCGTCTCCATCGGCTTGCTGGACTGAAGTCTGGGCGGCGGCCGAAATGCATCCGGCCCTCCGGGGGGGGCCGGTATCAACGCTCCCGGTTCCGACCGGGAGTCGGGCCGAGCCTGTGATCAGCGCCGGCGGCTGCCGCGGCTGGAGATTCCGGTACGGCCGGACATGCTGCGGCTGCTGGGCAACATCTCCGCCTCCTCGTCGTCCAGATAGCGGTTCACGGTCGTGGCGCCGGCGCCCTTGCTGACGAAATCGCGCCATTCCTGCGACGTCATGTCGGCGCTATCCTCGATGCGGGTGTTGTGTATGTCATTGGGCATCTTGGCCTTGCCGGCACCCCAGGTGCTGTTGTGGTCGGCCAGGGCAGAGCCGGCGAGTCAAGTCCAAAATCTGCCGTAAATTTCTCCGAGCCGGTGAATGACGATTGGGTTTCAGCCCGAGAGGGCGACAACGTTGTCGCCCTCTCGGGCGGCGGCACGCGCCGCCGCCCATTCGTGATACTCCTGCATGTCCAGATACCTTCGTTCGAGCCAGGCTTCGTTCTGCTCGGCCAGTAGTGCCCCGATCAACCGCAGAGCCGACCTAGAGCAACGTATCAAGTCCGCCCCCGTTGGGCCCTTAACACGAATG
>JBBIKZ010000028.1:0-23167 GCA_037445185.1 Hydrogenophilales bacterium
GAACCGTTCTACCCGAAGGGGGAAGGGCGAGGCCGGCCGACGATTGGTCTGGAGCGGATGCTGCGGATGTATGTAGCGCAGAACTGCTTTGGCCTTTCGGACGAAGGCGCCGAGGACGCGATCTACGACAGCCAGGCGATCCGGCGCTTTGTCGGCATCGACCTGGCGCGGGAATCCGCTCCCGATGCGACGACCCTGCTCAAGTTCCGCCGCTTGCTGGAAGAGAAGGAACTGACGGATGCCATCTTCAACGCCATCAACGCCCATCTGGCCGACAAGGGGCTGTTCCTGCGCCAGGGGACGGTGGTGGATGCGACGATCATTGCGGCGCCCACCTCGACCAAGAACCGGGAAGGCAAGCGCGACCCTGCGATGCATCAGACCAAGAAGGGCAAGCAGTGGTACTTCGGGATGAAGGCCCATATTGGGGTGGATGCGAATTCTGGCCTCACGCATACCGTGATCGGCACGGCGGCCCATGTCAGCGACGTCACGCAGGCTGGTGCCCTGCTGCACGGCGATAAGACCGATGTCTTTGCCGATGCCGGCTACGTCGGGGTGGAGAAGCGGGAAGAAAACCTGGAAGTGCCGGTGAACTGGCATGTTGCGATGAAGCGCAGTGTGCGCCGCGACCTGCCCAAGAACCCGTGGGGCGAGCAGATGGAATGGATCGAACAGGCCAAGGCCAGCATCCGGTCCAAGGTGGAGCATCCCTTCCATGTGGTGAAGAACCTGTTCCGCCACCGCAAGACCCGCTACCGCGGACTGGCCAAGAACACGGCGCAGTTGCTGACCCTGTTCGGCCTGGCCAATCTGGTCCTGGCTCGCCGGTGGTTGTTGGCGGTCGATACCCAAAGTGCGTCCTGAATTCGGGAAATGCAGGGGAAACGCCTCGAAATCGACCTTTTTTGACCAGAAACAGGTCATTTTTCGATCACTCCCTGCCTAAAAAATGAGCGCCACCACAATTTAGGCAACTTACTCGCTTGGAATGGCATTTGTTCAGCGGTTCCGGAATGGCCATGCACCCTGCATGGCCTGCACTCAAGAAGCTAGCCGCCGACGTCGTAATGGGTAAGCAACACGGTTCGAACCCGGTGGGCCAACCCGGTTGGTGTCGAAGCGCCTGCCGGGCAGCTAGGCTTCGATCCACAGACCACTTTGCGCACGAGGAGGCCGCATGTCTTTCCTGCAGCACAAATGGACCGAATACAGCCGCCAGCCCAACCCGCCCAGGCGCTACAGCGGCCAGCGTGAATTCGAGGCAGACTGGGTCAGTAGGCTACGCCGCCGCTACGGCCTGTCGCAGGAGGGGCTGGCGGCGCTCGCCTGTGTGTCGGTCACCACGGTACAGAACTGGGAAAACCCCGCCAGCCGCAAGAACATCGCACCGCACAACCAGGACCGGCTGCGCGACATCGAGCGCGAGCTGTGGATCAAGGCGCACGTCACCCTGCTGGAGCCCTGCCCGCCGCACATCCGGGCGCTGTACGACCTGCTCACCGCCAACAAGGACGCCAGCGCCCAGGGTCTGGCCGAGTATCTGCTCGCCATACTGCCGGCGAACGATCCGGAACGTGCCCGCGTCCTGCACTGGGCGGCGCTCGCCCACAGCATCGCCGATCCGTCCTCGGCCAAGGCGAGGGCCTACGAGGAGGCCGCCCTGCAGAGCCTGGGCAATGCCGACCACCGGCTCGCCGCCGCCATCGAGAACGAGATCCTGGGCAGCCACTTCGAGGACATGCTGGCCATGGCGGCGGGCCCCGAGCGCCGGGAAAAGGCTCGCTGGATCATGGCCGCCTGCGAACGACTCTACGATCGCGACGGCCAGCCGGCCTACCTCTGGAATGCCCTGGAGGTCGCCTGCCGCGCACCGCTGGATGCCGCCGACCGCTACCGTTTGATCGGCCTGCTCAACGCCTGCCTGGGCGAGACCAGGGTCCGCCAGCGCATCGAGCGCGAAGAGGCATTCGAGGCTGCCCGCGAGGTCTATGCCACCTCGGGCAGGGTGAACTGATGCGTCACGGGAGCATGCACATGAAAGCACGGCTGATGCATCTTGCGGCCCCCTGGCTGATCGCCCTCGGCATGCTGGTCGGCGCCCCGGCACACGCCGACCGCCCAACCGCCCGGCCGGCCTGTCCGCCTGCCGCCCAGGCGACGCCCGCCACCCCTGTCCTGGCCTGGGACCGGGTCGGCGCGCCCATGCAGGGCCTGGCCTGAGCCGGACATCGCCCCTGGCGCCTGTTCAGGGGCCAGCCACCCTACTGGCGCCGACCGACCGGCCGCGCCGGGGATGATCGCACAGGGAACGGCTGGCAGACGACACATCATCCCAGATTTGTCATTAGGGCACGCGATGATGGCGAGTCGTATGGCGAGCAGATTTGCGCACGGGCAACGAGCCCATGGTGGACCTCGAGGGCTAAGCGAACGGGCTTGATACTGCCGCCAGACGGAGGCCCTGGCGCGCGCAGGCCGTGGTGGCATGGCGATGGGGACAGGCTTCACACACGCCGGGGTGATCTTCGTAGGCATTGGCCGGCCTAATGACAAATCTGGGATCATGTGACAGCTGCAACAGGGTGGCGGGAAAATGCAGTATGCCCGCCGCGACCCTACGCCTTCGTGCCCTCGAGTTCGCCGCCCTCTTCGTCCTGCTGCCGCTCCTGATCGCCTGGCAGGGCGAGGTCATGCGCCGCTGGATCATCCCCCAGCTGCTGCTGATCACCGCCCTCTGCCTCGTCCTGCTCTGGCGCGACGCGAGCTTCGACCGCCGCCGGCTGATGGTCTGGCCGAAGGCGTGGCGCCCCTGCCTGCTGCGCATCGCCGCCCTGCTGGCCATAGGCGGGGCGGCCGTGCTGGCGTTGGCAAGCCAGATGCCGGATGCGCACCCCTTCGCCCTGCCGCGTGAGCGGCCCGGACTCTGGCTCGCCATCCTACTGCTCTATCCGCTGCTCTCGGCCTTGCCGCAGGAGCTCATCTTCCGCGTCTTCGTCTTCCATCGTTACCGCGCCCTGTTTCCGGGCCGCCGCACGCTGCCGTTCATCAGTGCCGGCGTCTTCGCCCTCGCCCACCTAGTGCTGGGCAACTGGGTGGCCCTCGTGCTGTCGCTCGCCGGTGGGCTCCTGTTCGCCTACACCTACGCCAGGACGGGCTCGCTCGGTCTGGTCACCCTGGAGCACGGCTTGTGGGGGAACTGGCTGTTGACGGTGGGCATGGGACCCTATTTCTACGGCGGGCATATCTGAACGCCCAAAATTGCGCATGGACTTGAAGTCCGCAATCGTGGTACCAATCTGCCCAGGATAGGCCACGTACCTTCGACGGAGATCCCATGACCACCCAACACGCCCGCCTGCTGATCCTCGGTTCCGGTCCCGCCGGCTACACCGCCGCCGTCTATGCCGCCCGCGCCAATCTGAAACCGGTGCTCATCACCGGGCTGGCCCAGGGCGGCCAGCTCATGACCACCACCGACGTGGACAACTGGCCGGCCGACGCCAATGGCGTGCAGGGCCCCGAATTGATGCAGCGCTTCCAGCAACACGCCGAGCGCTTCGGCACCCAGATCATCTTCGACCACATCCACACCGCGAAGCTCACCGAGCGGCCCTTCACCTTGATCGGTGATGCCGGCACCTACACCTGCGATGCGCTCATCATCGCCACGGGCGCCTCGGCCATGTATCTGGGGCTGGAGAGCGAGCAGAAGTACATGGGCAGAGGCGTGTCCGGCTGCGCCACCTGCGACGGCTTCTTCTACAAGGGTCAGGAGGTGGCGGTGATCGGCGGCGGCAATACCGCCGTGGAGGAGGCGATCTATCTCGCCAACATCGCCAGCAAGGTGACCCTGGTGCATCGGCGCGACACTTTCAAGGCCGAGGCCATCATGGTCGACCACCTGATGGAGGTGGTCAAATCCGGCAAGATCGTGCTCGAGCTCGACAGCGTGCTCGAGGAGGTGCTCGGCGACGACAAGGGGGTGACCGGCATGCGCATCAAGAACGTCAAGACCGGCGCGACCAAGGAGATCCCGCTGCAGGGGATCTTCATCGCCATAGGTCACAAGCCCAACACCGACCTCTTCGCTGGCCAGCTCGAGCTGGATCACGGCTACATCGTCACCCAGGCGGGTCGCCTCGGCAATGCCACCGCCACCAGCATCCCCGGCGTCTTCGCGGCCGGCGACGTGCAGGACATGATCTACAAGCAGGCGGTCACGAGCGCCGCCTCCGGCTGCCAGGCCGCCCTGGACGCGGAGAAATATCTTCAGAATCAGAAGTAGAAAATCTTCGCAACATCATGAAAAAAGGCGGGAAGCCTCCCGCCTTGCCGGAAGCGGAGCGCGACGCCTTCCGGCGGGCGGTGGCGGATGCACAGCCGCTCACGCCACACGGCCGTGTCCTGCACGACCTCCCTCTGCCCCCGCCCATCCCTCTGTCGCGGCTCAAGGACGAGCGCGAGGTCATCCTCGAATCCCTGCAGGACCCGCTGCGCTGGGACGAAGCGACGCAGACGGGCGAGGAGCTCGCCTTTGTCCGACCGGGTCTGTCCCGTCAGGTGCTGCGTCGGCTGCGCAGCCAGTGGGTGGCGCAGGCCGAGTTGGACCTGCACGGGCTGAACCGCCTGCAGGCCAAGCACGAGCTGGCCGAATTCCTGCATGAATGCCGGCGACGCGGTGTGCGCTGCGTGCGCATCGTGCACGGCAAGGGTCTGGGCTCGAAAAACCGCGAGCCGGTCCTCAAGATCCACGTGCGACACTGGCTCAGCCAGCGCGACGAGGTCCTGGCCTATGTGCAGGCAAGACCCGCCGACGGCGGGGGCGGCGCGGTGATGGTGCTGCTGCGAGCCGCGGGGCGGTGAGCGGCCGGCTCGGGTAGCCGCCGCCATGGCCGGCGTATACGAGCAACTCAGAGGTAGTTGAACAGGGATAGCCCGGCGATCCGGGCGTAGGCCCGCTGCGCGGCCTCGAGGGTGACCTGGCGGCGCTGCAGCTCGATGATGGCGGCGGCCTGGTCCAGTTCCACCAGCGCCCCGAGGGCGTTCCTCTCCTCGTTGAGCAGGGCCCGGGTCGTCGCCTGGGTGTCGGCCACCTCCAGCTGGGCGGCGGCGATGCGGCGTTCGATCATGCCCAAGCGGTCCAATGCGGCGTTGATCTTGGCGATGCCCGTGTCGATGTCGGCCTGGGTGAGCAGGCCGCCGGGGGTCTCGCGCAGATCGATCGCCGCCTGGTCGAGTGCTTGCAGGAGATCATCAGCCGCGCCGGCTTTGAACACCACGTCGAGATGGTCATTGACCTGGATCGTGCGGCCGGCGTCGATCTCGATCTCGCGCACACCGCCATCGCCGTGGTAGGTGGCGGCACCACTGGTCGCTGCGGTGTTGGGGTTGGCATCGTCATCCGGGGCCACCTGGGTGTGGGTATAGGGCGGGGTCGAGGTCTTGTGGCCGCTGAAGATGTAGTTGCCGGAGGGATCGCGGGTGTTGGCCAGGCCCTTGAGCTGGTCGTAGTCAGCACGGATGAGGTCGGAGAACTGCTGGCGCAAGGCCTCGTCGTGCGTGGGCGCCACACCCATGAGGATGCCGCGGGCGTGTTCGAGCACCTTGCGCATCTGGCCCAGCACGGTCTGCTGGTAGCTCAGGGTCAGACGGGCCTTGTCCTGGTTGGCGAGGTACTGCTCCCGCAGCGCGATGCGGTCGGTCAGCTCCAGGATGCGCGATGCGCGCACCGGGTCGTCCTTGGGCGCGGTGACGGCCTGGCCGCTGGCGATTTTCTGGCTGAGTTTGGCGATGGCCGCCTGCTCGTTTTGTATGCCGGCCAGGGTGTTGGTGGAGAGGATCAGGGAACTGACGCGCATGGCCCGCCTCGGTCATCGGCCTATGGCCAGGAGTTCATCCAGCAGCGTACTGGCCACCTGCATGGCACGGGCGGCGGCCTGATAGGCCTGCTGGAAACGGATGAGATTCGCCGCCTCCTCATCCAGGTTGACACCGGAGAGGGCCTGCTGGTTTTCCAGGGCCTGGCGGGCGAGCGTGTCGTAGGCCGCGCGGCCGATGTCCGCCTCACTGGCCAGGTTGGCCGTGCGCCCGACGATCATGCCATAGGCGGCGTTGAAGGTGGCTGTGCCCCCGGCTAGATAGGGCTGGGTCTGCAACTGCGCGAGCGCCAAGGCGTTGCTGCCGTCACCCGGCGCACCCGCGACGCTCGCCGCGGCGATGCGCCCGGGCTGTGCCAGGACATCGGTGTGGATGGCCAGACTGCCGGCACCGTCGGCCATGTGGTTGCGCAGGACGTAATGATCGCCGGCAGCGATGCTGCCGGTCACACTGAAGCCGAACCCTTCCCCCAAGCTGACGGCAGTACTCAGTGCAGCCAGAGTGGGCTCAGCATAAACAAAGCCATCGCTGGATCGGGTCAGGGTGTAGTTGGTACCGTCATAGCTCAGGGTGTAGTCGTCCGTGCGCAGCAGCGCCGGATTGGTCAGGTTGGTAGTCACGCTGGCCGTACCGGCGACAGCCGCGAAATTCCGTAGCGCAGGCTGGACGAAGAAGTTGAGACCGGTGGTGCTGCCGTCAAGGGCGAAGCCTGTGCTGTGCACACCGTTGAAGGCCCGTGCAAGACCGATGGCGATGCGGCCGAGCTCCTGCATTGCCGGCAAAAGGACCTCCTTGCGCAGGGCGAGCAGCCCGCCTGCCCTGCCGCCCGTGATGCGCATCTCGTCCAAGGTCAGGGTCGCGCCACCTACGCTGAGGGTCAGCACCTTCAGGCTGCTGTCGGTCGGGTCCGTGGCCACGCCGAGGGGATTGGGCTGATTGCCGCTCAACAACGGCTGACCGCCGCCGAGGTAGAGGTTGTAGGAGCCGTCCCCCCCGCGCAGCACCGTCACGTCGATCAGTTTGTTGAGCTCCGCCGTGAGCTGTTCGCGCTGATCGATGAGGTCGTTGGGCGGATTGCCGCCCATGGCTTGTTGGAGCGCAATGCGGTCATTGAGGTCAGCGATGCGACGCAGATAGCCATTGGCCTGGTCGGCGATGCCGGCGAGCTCGCCGTTGATGTTCGCCGACATGGCCGCCAAGGTGGCGCCCAGGTTGTTCATGCGGCCAACCAGGTTGCGTCCGGCGGCGAGCATGGCCTCGCGCGCCGCCATCGAGGTGGGGTCGTTGGCCACCTCCTGCACGGTGGCGAAAAAGCTCGACAACGCGCTGGCGAGGCCGCTGTCCTTGTCGCCCAAGACTCGGTCGAGCTGCCCGGCATGGGCGGAATAGACCTCGTAGCGGGCCTGTTGTCCCTGGCTGCGCATCAATTCGTTGTCCAGGAACTGGCTGTAGAGGCGCGTGACGGTGGCGATGGCGACTCCGTTGCCGAGGAAGCCGGCCCCGCTGTAAGCGGGCGGGTTGGCGGCGAGCTGGACCCCTTGCCGGTGAAAGCCGGGGGTGTTGGCGTTGGCGATGTTGTGCTGGGTGGTGCGCACCGCCGCCAGGGCGGCGTTGAGCCCCGTGATGCCGATGCCGAGTATGCCTGACGCCATAGCGTGCTCCTGATGCTGGGTTAACGGCCGCTCTCGGCGGAAATTGAGCCGATCATGTGTTCAGGCGTGTCACACTGGCGATCACCGCCCTGAGCTTGCCAGCATAGGCCGGGTCGGTGGCGTAACCGCCGGCGGTCAGCGCCTGGACAAAGCCATCGGCATCCGTGCCCGCCTGGATGGCCTTGCCGTAACGGTTGATGAGCAGGCTGGCATAATCGCCGAAGGCCTCAGTGTAGTCGCCATAGGCGCGGAAGCGCGCGGTCTGCTGCATGGGCAGACCGTGGCGGTATTCCGTGGTGTGTGCCTCCACGCTGGCCCCGGCCCAGCCGCTGCCGGCCTTGATGCCGAAGAGGTTGTGGCTGGGCCGCCCGTCCTGGGCACGGATCTCCCGCGCCCCCCAACCGGATTCGAGCGCGGCATGGGCGAGGATGAAATCGGCGGGCACCCCGGTGGCGCGCGCAGCCGCCTTGGCGTGGGGCCGCATGGCCTGGAGAAAAGCCTTGCGCGTGCCCGGATCAAGCGTGTCCTGGCGGGTGGCAGCGGGGCCGGCCGTGGCCTGGGACGCCGGCATGGTCGTTTTCGTGTCGCCTGCCGCGGCGACCGGCGCGACCTCGGGGCGCGGCGCGGTTCGCCCCGTGTCGAGGGGGGGCTCGCCGGTGGCAGCCTCGCCGGCGACCTGCCCCTTGAGCATCTGCTCGACCATCTTCTCGGCGAAGCCCAACCCCCTGCCCTGCACCATGCGCTGCACCCATTGCTGGTCCAGCAGCTCGCGATAGAGTTTGAGCGACTCGCTGGGCGCGGACGGATCGTCGGCCGCCTGCCACGAGGTCGCGCGCATCTCCTTGAGTAGGGTCTGCAGCAGCATGGCCTCGAACTGCCGCGCCGCCTGGCGCAGGGCCTCGGGGTCGTTGGCGGCGGCGCGCGCCTTGAGCGCCTCGAGGCCGCGCATGTCGGCAGCGAGGCGGTCGGCGTGGCCGGCCGAGGCCAACATCAGATGATCTCCAGATCGGCCTGCAACGCGCCGGCCGCCTTCATCGCCTGCAGGATGGCGAGCAGGTCCTGAGGCGTCGCCCCCACGGCATTGAGCGCCTTGACCACGTCGGCGAGCGAGGCGGAGGCCGGCACCACCATCAGCTCACCCGCCTGGCTCTTGACCTGGACGTCGGCCCGCTCCGTCACCACGGTCTGGCCGCGCGACAGGGGCTCCGGCTGGCTCACCTGGGGCTCGGCGGTGACGGTCACCGACAGGTTGCCGTGGGCGATGGCGCACTGCGCGAGGCGCACCTCCTGGTTCATGACGATGGACCCGGTGCGGGCGTTGAGGATCACCTTGGGTGTGGGCTGTCCGGGATTGAGACTCAGGTTCTCCAGCTGGGCCAGGAAGGCGATGCGTCGACCTGGATCGGCCGGGGCACGGACCTGGATGTGACGACCGTCCAGGGGCAGGGCCGTGCCGGGGCCGTAGGCGCGGTCCAGGGCTTCCGTGACGCGGCTGGCGGTGGTGAAGTCGGTCTCTTTCAGTTCCAGGTGGATGAAGTCGCCCTGCCCCACCCGGCCCGGCACCGCCCGCTCGACGATGCCGCCGCCCGGGATGCGGCCGGCGGCGAGGTGGTTGACCTGCTGGCTGGAGCCGCCGGCGGATGCGCCCGCCCCCGCCACCAGCAGGCTGCCCTGCGCCAGGGCGTAGGTCTGGCCGTCCGCTCCCTTGAGCGGCGTCATGAGCAGGGTGCCGCCGCGCAGGCTCTTGGCGTTGCCGAGGGAGGAGACGGTGACGTCGATCTGCTGCCCCGGCTTGGCAAAGGGCGGCAGGGTGGCGGTGACCATCACCGCCGCCACGTTCTTGAGCTGCAGACTGGTCCCCGGCGGCAGTTGCACGCCGAGCTGCCCGAGCATGGACACCAGGCTTTGCACCGTGAACGGGGTGGATGTGGTCTGGTCGCCCGTGCCATCGAGGCCGACCACCAGGCCGTAGCCCACCAACTGGTTGTTGCGTACCCCCTGGATGTCGGCGAGGTCCTTCAGGCGCTGGGCACCCCAGGTTACTGGCGTCAGGATACAGGTCACAGACAACAGCGCTGCGGCCAGGATGCGAGTCGACCAGGATGTCTTCGAGCTGCCGGATGCCATACCATCCTCCACTGTCACCTGTACCCTGTAACCTGAACCCCGATCAGAACGGCAGCACGGTCAGGAAGAAGCGCGCCAGCATGCTGGTGAGCTGGCTGCGCTCCAACCCCTGGCTGTTCTTGGACTCGATCTGCACGTTCGCCAATTGCGTGGAATTGACGGTGTTGCTGGCGGTGATGTGGACCGGGTTCACCACGCCGGCCAGCCGGATGTAGTCCGTGTCGTTGTTCAGCGCGATCTGCTTCTCGCCCGCCACGACCAGATTGCCGTTGGGCAGTACCTCCACCACGCTCACCGCGATGCTGCCGGTGATGGTGTTGCTGTTGCTGTCGCTATCCTTGAAGGCGTGGCTGGCCTCACTCGCTGGCGACCAGCTCGTCGCCCCGATCACATTGGGCGAGACCCCCAAGACCTTGGGCGTGGGCACGCTGATGTCGGCAGAGGCCTTGCGGCTGTCCGTGGTCTCCGATCGTCGACTGGCCGAGGTCCGCTCGACCAGGTTCACGGTCAAGGTATCGCCCACGCGGCGGGCACGACGGTCCTCGAACAGGTAGTTGGCCGTGTTGGCCTGAAAGATGGCGCCGTTGGTCTCCGCCACCGGCTGCACCGGCTGCGGACGCATGGCGAGCGGCTGTTTGATGGCCGTCTCCGGCACCGTGTGGCAGGCAGCGCTCAGGAGACAGAGGGCCGAGGACAGAACGAGCTGAAGGCAGCGCTGCGCATCGATCACGATGCGGTGCTCGCCATGGGTTCGTATCATTTCGATCACCTCGTTACCGTCCTCAGATCTGCGTGAGCCGCTGCAGCATCTGGTCCGAGGCCGTGATGGCGCGGGAATTGAGTTCGAAGGCCCGCTGCGCAACGATCATGTTGACCAGTTCTTCCGCCACGTTGACGTTGGAGGTCTCGATCATGCTCTGGTTGAGCACGCCCAGCCCGTTCAGTCCGGGCAGGTTGACCTGGGGGGCGCCGGAGGCGGCGGTCTCGGCGTAGAGGTTCTCGCCCAGGCTCTGCAGCCCGGTCGGGTTGATGAAGGAGGCGAGCTGCAACTGACCCACCACCGTCGGGGTGGCCACACCCGGCTGGGTGACGGACACCGTGCCGTCGCGGGCGATGGTCACCGTGAGGGCATCGGCCGGGATGGTGATGTTGGGCTGGATGGCATAGCCGCTCGCCGTGACCAGGGTGCCCTGGCTGTCGAGCTGGAACGAACCGTCGCGCGTATAGGTCGTGCTGCCGTCCGGCATGAGGACTTGGAAAAAGCCGCGCCCGTTGATCGCCACGTCGAGCTGATTGCCGGTCTGCTGCAGGGCGCCCTGGGTGTGGATGCGCACGGTGGCCACCGTGCGCACGCCCACCCCGAGCTGGAAACCGCTCGGCAACTGGGTCTGCTGCGAGGACTGGGCGCCGGGCTGGCGGATGACCTGGTAGAGCAGGTCCTCGAACACCGCGCGCGCCTTCTTGAAACCCGTGGTGCCGACGTTGGCCAGGTTGTTGGAGATGACGTCCAGCTGGGTCTGCTGGGCATCCAGTCCGGAGCGTGAGATGTGCAGGGAACGGAGCATGGTCTTTCCTCAGGTCTCAGGTACGGGCGATCAGCTTGTCGGCGGCACGGGCGTTGTCGTCGGCGCTGCGCAGCAAGCGCATCTGCAGCTCGAACTGGCGGGAGAGGCTGATCATGTTGACGAGGGCCTCGGCGGGATTGACGTTGCTCGTCTCCAGCGCCCCCACCGCCAGGGTCACGTTCGCATCCGCCGGGGCCGGCTGACCGTCACGACGTCGGAACAGCCCGTCCTGTCCGCGCACCAGGCTGTCCTCCGGAGGGTTCACCAGACGGATGCGGCCGGCGATGGTGACCGCGTTACGGTTCTCGCCCACGGGGATCGATGACACCGTACCGTCGGCGGCGATGGCCACCTCCTGGTCCGGCGGCACGGCGATCGGGCCGGCATCGCCCAGCACGATGCGGCCGTTGACGGTCTGCAGGACACCATTCGGCCCCACCTCCAGCTGCCCCATGCGCGTATAGGCCTCGCGCCCGTCCGGGCCCTGCACGGCGATCCAGCCCGGACCCCTGATGGCGACGTCCATGGGGCGGCCGGTCTGCTGGATGGCGCCGGTGGAAAAGTCGGTACGCGGCGTAGTCTCCACCACGAAGGCACGGGTCCTGGCCCCCTCCCCCACCACCGGCAGCGCCCGAAACACGCTCAGTTCTTGTTTGAAGCCATGGGTGGAGACGTTGGCCAGGTTGTGCGCCAGCGCCGCCTGCTGGCGGGTGACCTCGCGCGCGCCGGTCATGGCGATGTAGATGAGGCGGTCCATCTCTGAGGGTCAGGAATGAGGCACTGAATCCGTATTACCGCAGATTCACCAGCGTCTGCAGGATCTGGTCCTGGGCGCGGATTGTCTGGGCGTTGGCTTGGTAGAGCCGCTGTGCCACGATCAGGTTGACCAGTTCCTGGGTGAGGTCGACGTTCGACTCCTCCACCGCCCCCGAGCGCAGGATGCCCAAATTGGGACTGCCCGGCGGCTGCGGGTTGATGCGCTGTCCCGAGGCGGTGGTCTCTGCCCAGAGGTTGTTGCCCAGGGGCAGCAGCCCCTGCGGGTTGGGGAAGTTGGTGAGCACGATCTGGCCCAGGGTCTGGGTCTGGCCGTTGGTGTAACGACCCTGGATGGTCCCGTCCTCGTCGATGGCCAGCCCGGCCAGCTGGCCGGTGGTGTAGCCATTTTGGTTGACGGTGTATATGCCGAAGCTGGAGCCGAACTGGGTGCTGTCGGCAAAGCTCAGGCTGCTGACCGTGATGGGGTTCGCCCCCGAAGCCAGGGCGGCCGCCGGGATCGTGAGCGAGCTTGCCGTGGAAGCAGACAATTGGCCGTCAGCGGTGAAGGTGAGCGTGCCCAACGCTGCACCGCCGTTAACAGACGTGGTCGTGCCGGCGCTGTTGGTGACCGAGGCGTAGACATCCCACGTAATCGGGCTCGTTGCCGGCGCCACGGGCGCGGTCTTGCGGAAGTAGAAATTCAGGGAATGGGCGTTGCCCAGGCTGTCGTAGACCGTCATGGTGGTGGCATGGTTGTAGCCGGTCACCGGCGGACCGAAGGCGAAGGCGACCGACGGGATCGATTCCCTGGAGTCCAGATTGACGGCGAGCGCGATCTCGCTGGTGGCCTGGGGATCGTTGTTGACGGTGGTAATCTGGATCGGGCCGAGCAGGCTGCCCGTCAGGCCGGTGAGTTTCTGCCCGGTGTTGTTGACGATGAAACCCTCGCGGTCGAGCTGGAACTGGCCGCTGCGGCTGTAGAGCGGGGAGCCGTTGTCGTCCAGCACGAAAAAACCGTTGCCGTTGATGGCGATGTCGAGCGGGTTGTTGGTGAGCGAGATGTTGCCCTGGGAGAATTGCTGGCTGATGGCCGCCACCTGGGTGCCGATGCCCGGCTGCAGCGCGCCGGTGCCGAAGAGCGAATTGGCGTAGACGTCGGCGAACTCCACCCGGCTCGCCTTGAAGCCCACCGTGGCGACGTTGGCGATGTTGTTGCCGATGACGTCGAGGTTCTTAGACGCCCCGGACAGGCCGCTCAATCCTTGCTGAAAGCTCATCTGTCCTCCTCCGTCAGAAAATCTGCCGCACCTGATCCAGGCTCAGCCTGCCACGGTGGGCGAGCTCGAGGCGCATCCCCGTGCCCTCGGTGATCACGCCGTAGACCTGGTCCAAGGTCAGGGCCGTGGCCTGGACCGCCCTGCCATCGCTCACAGCATCGATGGCGAAGCGATAGCTGCCCTCCAACGGCAGCGCCGCGCCGCTGTCATCCCTGCCATCCCAGACGAAACGGCTCAAACCCGCAGGCAGGCTGCCCAGGTCGAGCTTGCGCACCACCGCCCCGCCGGCATCCAGGATGCTGACCCTGACCGTGGTTGCAGCCTGGGCCAGGTCCATGCCGCCGATGGCCATGCCCTCTGCGGACAGACCGAGCCGATCGCCGGCGACGAGCACCTGGCGGCCGATCAGACCGGCCGCCTGCAGGGTCTGGCTCGCCCGGTAGCTGTCGAGCATGGCCTCAAGACCGGCATTGAGTTTGTTGATGCCCTCCACCGTCGACATCTGCGCCAACTGCATGGTGAGTTCGGCGTTTTGCATCGGGTTCATGGGGTCCTGGTTGCGTAGCTGGGTGACGAGCAGCTTGAGGAACCTGTCCTCCACTTCCCGCATCTGGCTGCGGCCCTGCACGCCGGCGGCGGCGTTGAGGGCGGCATAGAGGCTTGCATGGTCGTGGTGCACGGCGTTGACGGCCATCGCTCACTCCTAGGTTTGCAGTAGCGCCAGGGTGCGCTGCATGAGGTCCTTGGCCGTAGCCATCACCTCGGCATTGGTCTGGTAGGAACGGGAGGCGGAGATCATGTTCACCATCTCCTCCACCACGTCCACGTTGGGGTAGGCGACGTAGCCCTGGGCGTCGGCCAGCGGGTGCTTGGGGTCATACACCAGTCGCGGCGGCGCGGGATCTTCGATGACACGGGTCATGCGCACCCCCTGGGCCCAGGGCGCGCCAGGGGCGACCGGCACGGCCTGGAACACCACCTGCTTGGCCCGGTAACCCTCGCCGGTGGAGGCATGGGCGGAGTCGGCATTGGCCAGATTGCTGGCGACGGCATTGAGCCGCATGGACTGCGCGGTCAGGGCCGTGCCGGCGATGTGGAAGACATGGCTGATGGTCATTACTTGGCGGGCTCCAGGGCGAGTTTGGCGCCGCGCAAGGTGCTTGCCGCGCGCTCGAGCAGGAATTGGTAATGCAGGGCGTTTTCCGCGAAATGGGCGCGTTCCACATTGGGGTCCACGGTGTTGCCATCGAGGCTGGGCTGGACGGCGGTGCGGTATTTGACGTGACCGGCCAGCCCCGGGGCCGAAGCCGCGGCCGGCCCGAGATGGCGAGGCGAGGTGCGCGCAAGCCGCAAGGGGCCGCCGGCCGCCCCGAGCGCCCCCTGCAGCGCAGCGGCGAAATCCAGGTCGCGCGCCTTGTAGTTGGGGGTGTCGGCATTGGCGAGATTGGCGGCGAGAATGGCCTGACGCTGCGCCCGCAGCCTGAGGGCGGTCTGCACGAAGGCGAGGTCGTTATCCAGTCTGCTCGCGAGGCTCATGCCCAGCAAATAGCAAGCCTCGTGCCAGGCATGACAGCCGTGTCTGGACCCCCGGCAGCGCGCCGACCCGGCCCGATCCCGGGCGTTGTGTCCCACCGCCGGCGGCAGGCGCCGGCGGCAAATTTTGCCGCCGGCAAAGTCCGTCAGCCGCGTTCGACCCGGTTCCTGCCGCTCACCTTGGCGCGATACATCGCGGCATCGGCGCGGGCGATGACGCCCTCCCTGTCCTCGCCCGGCGCGAGCTCGACGACGCCGGCGCTGAACGTGATCAGCACGCGCTGGTTCTCGTGCATGAAAAACTGTCGTGTCAGCTCGCGCTGCACCCGCTGCATGACCTTGATCGCCTCATCCAGCCCGGTGTTGGGCAGTAGGATGAGGAACTCCTCGCCGCCATAGCGGGCGAGCGAGTCGGTGGGGCGCAGCAGTTGGCGGACCACCTGCGCGAGGTGCACCAGGGCGCGATCGCCCGCCTGATTGATGACCCGCTCCAGCATCTCCCGCTTGCGGGTCTGGGTCAGCCCAGGTTGATAGCTGCCCCACTGCCGCATCAGCGACCGCAAGGTGTTGGGCCAATCGGCCAAGGCCGGCTCGCGCCCCTCGACCTCGGCGTAGGCTCGGCTGAAGTTCTCCGGGGTGGGCGGTTGCCTGCGGCTGGCGAGTCGGCGGATCGCCTCGCGTGCGATGTCCCCGGGCTGGGTTGGACGTTCCATGGTCACTGCGGCAATGAAGTAGGTCAGAATTCGAAGCGTTCAGCCTGGTCGATATCGTCATGAAGCCGACATTTTTGAGCTGCTGGTTGCTGCTGTCCCTCTGCGCCGGCGCGGCCCACGCCCAGGATGGCGCCCTGCAGTCGTGGCCGGAACTGCGGCTGCAGGCTGAGCGCTACCTCCATGACCTGGCCACGCGCGACGATGCGGCGATCCGGGCGCAGGTCGAAATCGGCCCGGTCGACCCCCGCCTGCGCCTGCCTCGTTGTAAGCAACCCGTGCTCTTCCTGCCGGCAGGTGCGCGTCTGCATGGCAACGGCAGCCTGGGCGTGCGCTGCGAAGACATGACACAGCCCTGGACCATCTACCTGACCTACAGGATCTCCTTGCAGGGCCCTGCCCTCGTCACCCGCTGGCCCTTGGCGGCCAGGCAGATGATCAAGGCCGCTGACCTGGTGCTCAAGGAGATCGCCTACGATGCCCCGCCGGGCGATTATCTGCGCGACGTGGCCCTCGTCGAGGGGGCGATGACCGCGCGCCCCATCCCGGCCGGGCAGGCGCTCACCGCGGATCGGCTCGTGCGCAGTCAGAGCGTGCGCGCCGGACAACGCGTCAAAGTGTGGCTGGCCGGCAGCGGCTTTGAGGTCACCCAGGAGGGGGTGGCCCTCAACGGCGCGCAGCCGGGTGAGACCGTGCGCGTGCGCACCGATTCCGGCAAGCTGCTGCAAGGTCAGGCGACCGCAGACGGACGGGTCCAGATCAAACCCTAAGCATCCGGGGCGCGAACCGTTATACTGCATGTGACAGTCATGGGGGTGTGCTATGAAAATCGACAACACCTTGAAGAACGTTGCCGGTGTGCAGCCCAAGTCGAGAGCGGCCAAGGGCAAGGCAGCCGATGCCGGCAAACCCCAGGCCGGGGTGCAGGACAGCGTCGACCTCACCGCCCAAGCCAACCTGATGCGCTCGCTGGAGGCCTCGCTCGCCGACCTGCCGGACACCGACATCGGCAAGGTGGAGGCAGTGCGGCAGGCCATTGCCGAAGGCCGCTTCAAGGTGGACGAGGAGGTGGTGGCCGAAAAGCTGGTGGAGGAGACCATGGAACACCTGCACCACGCCAGCAAACCGGCATGAGCGAACTGCGCGGGCGACTCGATGCCCTGACCGCGCTGCTGCGCGACCTGCTCGCCACCATCACCCGGGAAGGCGAGGTCCTGCAAAGCGGCGATGCCGAGGCGCTGCCTGAACTGACGGCGGCCAAGGAGGCCCAGGCCAGGGCGCTGGCTTCGGCCTGGACGGCGTTGACCGAGCAGTTGCATCTCACCCCTCCCGTCACCCGCCAGGCGATCGAAGCGGCACTCGGCAGCCGCACTGAGCCGGGACTGAGCGAGACCTGGTCGGGGCTCGTCGGCCTGATCGAGGAGATGGAATGGCGCAATCGGCTCAACGGCCGCCTCCTCGAGGCACAGCTCAGGCGCACCCAGAGCGCCCTGGACATCCTGCAGGCGGCCGCCAGCCAGCAGGCCCTGTACGGGGCAGACGGCCACAGCGTGGAACTGCTCTCGCCGCAGCGCAGCATAGACGAGGCATGACATGGAACACGTACGTATCAAGGTCGAAGGCATGACCTGCATGGGTTGTGTGGCGAGCGTCAAACGCATCCTCAGCGCCCTGGAGGGGGTGGAACAGGTGGACGTCGACCTGTCACAGGGGCTCGTCCAGGTCGGCTACGACCCCGGCCGCGCCCAACCCGAGGCCATGCAGCACGCCATCGAGTCTGGCGGCTACCGCGTCGTGGGCGCAACCAGGGCGTGAGGCGGACTGGCCGTGGCGCGACCTACCGCGCCAGGTCGGCCACGAGAGCCACCTGCCCGGCGCAGACCTCGGTTAGCGGCTGGGGCCGATGGATGTGATAGCCTTGGGCGTAGTCGACCCCCATTTCCCGCAGCATCCGGGCGGTGTCTTCATCCTCCACGTACTCGGCCACCGTGCGCACCCCCATCAGGCGGGCCACCTTGTGGATGGCCTCCACCATGGCCGCGTCGACGGGGTCCTGATGCATGTCGCGCACGAAGGTGCCGTCGATCTTGAGATAGTCCACCGGCAGGCTGCGCAGATATGCGAATGAGGACAGACCGCTGCCGAAGTCGTCCAGGGCAAAGCGGCAGCCCAGCATGCGCAGGTCCGAGATCAGCTGCAGGGCGCTGTCGAGATTGGCGATCGCGGCCGTCTCGGTGATCTCCAGGCACAGGTTGGAGGCGACGCGCGGGTGCTCGGCCAGCCTCCGGCGGAGGCGGGACTGGAAGGTCACATCACCGAGGGAGGCGCCGGAGATGTTGATGCTCAGGATCACCTCGGGGCGGCGCTCCAGCATCCCGGCACAGCGTTCGATCACCTGGTCCAGCACCCAAGCATCCAGCAGGGCGGCGAGCTGATAACGCTCGGCGGCCGGCAGAAAGGCCATCGGGGGGATCACGTTGTCGTCCGGATCCACCATGCGCAGCAACAGTTCGTAGTGCTGCGCGCCATCCCCCTCGCGCAGAGGCTGCAGATACTGGCAGTAGATCTGCATCCGACCCTCGTCCAGCGCCTGGGTGATGCGGCTGGCCCATTCCATCTCCCCGCGGCGACGCAGCAGTTCCTTGTCCTCGACGTGATAGCGATGGATGCGGTTGCGCCCCCCTTCCTTGGCCGCGTAACAGGCCGTGTCGGCGGCGCTGAGCAGTTCTCCCACGCTGTGGCTGTCGGCATCGATCTCCACCAGACCCATGCTCACACCGACGGAATAGACCCGATCGCCGTGATGGAAGCGGAAGCCCTCCACCACACGACGCAGCCCCTCGGCCAGACGCAGACCGACGTCGACGCCGCAATCGAGAAACAGCACGCCGAATTCGTCCCCGCCCAGCCGGGCAAGGACATCGGTGCTGCGCAACGCCTGTTTGAGCTGGGCCGAGAGCTGCCGTAGCAGCTCATCGCCCGCCTTGTGTCCGCTGGTGTCGTTGACCACCTTGAACTGGTCCAGGTCCATGAACACCAGGGTGTGCCTGCGCCCCTCCTCGATGGCCGTCCTCAGGGCCTTGTCGACCTGGATGCCGAACTCGACGCGGTTGATCAGTCCGGTCAGGGGGTCGTGGCTCGCCTGCCAGCTGAGTTTGGCCGTGGCCTCCTGGATACGGCTTTGCAGGTTTTCGTAAAAACCGCGCAGCTCATCGGCCATGCGGGTGATCCCCAGTCCCAGGGTGGCGAACTCGCCGCCCATCTCGTCCCCCAGCCTGACATCCAGATTGCCCTGGCCGATCCTCTCCACCGCCTGGGCGAGCAGCCCGATGGGCCGCACGATATCGCGACCGAGGCGCAGGGCCATGAGGATGGCCGCCACCAGCACGACGCTGGTGAGCAGGAAGCTGTTGAGCAGGATCTGCCGCTGTCGCGCCCGAGTCGGTTCCAGGGAGATGCCCAGGGTGACCTGCCCGACGGTATGGGGCTGCGCCTCGCCGAGCTCGTCCGTTGCGATCATGAGCGGCATGCTGCGCACCGGCTCGCTGAGGAACAACATGTCGCGGGTGCGCAGCAGGCTGCCTTCGGAGGTGGGGTCGAGCGCGGGCAGTTGTGACGCCGAGCCGAACTGCACCCAGATGCGTCCGTCGCGATCGGCGATGCGCACGCTGCGCACCGCATCATAGCCGCGCAAGCCACTTGCCAGGTCCTCGAGCAGCCCGACGTCGCCGATGAACAGGCCGTATTCGCAGGCCTGCGCGAGCTGGCGGGCCATGGCCCGGCCCTGATCCTCGATGGCCAGATCCATGTCCTGCAGACGACTGGTGATGAAATACCAGGTCAGGGCGACCGAGATCACGGTGATGGGCAGCAGCGCCAGCAGCAGGACACGTGCCTTGATGCCGAGGCGGTGCATCATGGCTCGCCTCCCGATGGCAGCCTGATGGCGGATTCATCCGGCAGGCTCAGGCCCAGCGAGCGGGCGACGTGCTGATTGAGTGCAACCGCGTACTCGTCGCAATGACGGGGCGGCGGCAGGTCGTCCTCACCCAGCCGCCACTGCCGCGCGATTCTTGCGCCCTGCGCGCCGATCTGCGCCGGGGTGGAATAGACGGCGGCCACCGCACCCGCCTTCACGAGCCCTCGCGAGAAACCGATGACCGGCACGCGATAGCGGTAGGTGGTCAACAGCACATGCTGGACGTTGTTCGCATTGATGACCGTGGCGTCTGGTTGCAGCAGCAGGACATCGACCTCGGGTAGGACCTGCCGCAGTGCGGCGCCGACCTCCCCACTCGGCGACACTTCGGCCAGGCGCAGCGACATCCGCCTTCGGGCGGCTTCCTGCGACAGGGCGGCGATGTTGGCCTGGCCCTGTTGGGAATGGAGCACGCCGATCTGTCTGGCCTTGGGCAGGATCTGCTGGATCAGGCTCAAGGAGCGTCCAGGGGGCTGGTCGATGTACACGGCCGACAGCCGGCCGTGTGACAGGCCCGCTGGCCACGGCTGCGCCTCGTAGCCGCTGCGGGGCACCATCAGCGCGAGGACGGCCGCCTGGGCGCCGGCATGCTCCGCCACCATGCGCGTGGCCTTGATGCCGACCGGCACCAGCAACCTGACCTCCCTGGCCAACGCCTGGACGTCCCTGGCATCCAGGCCGTCCAGATAGAGGACGCGCAAACCCCGCCAATCGCCCAGGCCCTCGGCAAAGGCACTGGCCAGCTCTTCATAGGCCGACCCTCGCTCGCTCAACACCAGGGCAACGCCCCCGCCAACCTGGGCGGCGGCCCCCGCGCACAGACAGAACGACAGCAGGAGGCCGCAGGAAATGAGCAACCAGCGCGTCATGCCGGAGTGTCACGCCTACCAGACGTGGACATCGCCGCAGTCCCTGGCCATCGCCTGCAGGTACTCGGCATGGGCGGCCAGCTCCTCCGGGCTGGCGCGCAGCACCCGCAGCCGTGCAGGGGCGTCCCGATGACCGCGCTGCGAGAAAGCCAGCGCCACGTGTTCCATGGCCAGGGTCTCCTGCCCGCGCGTCATGGCCAAATAGACCTCGGCCAGCAGGCGGGCATCGAGCAAGGCGCCGTGCAGGGCGCGGCCGGAGTTGTCGATCTCGTATCGCCGGCACAGGGCGTCCAGATTGTTCTTCTGGCCCGGATGCAGTTCCCGCGCAAGCTTCAGGGTGTCCTGCACGCCCAGGCAATGCCGAGTTAGCTCGCCCGCATCCAGTCGCGCCAGTTCCGCATTGAGGAAACCCACATCGAAAGGGGCGTTGTGGATGATCAATTCGGCGTCCGCGATGAAGTCGAGGAAGTCCGGCGCGATCTCGCGAAAGCGGGCCTTGTCCTCCAGGAACTCGCGGGTCAGTCCGTGCACCTCCATGGCCCCCGGATCGATGTCCCGTTCGGGATTGAGGTAGACATGAAACACCTCGCCGGTGATATGGCGGTTGACGATCTCTACCCCCCCGATCTCGATCACGCGGTGCCCGAGCGCGGGATCCAGACCGGTGGTCTCGGTATCCAGCACCACCTGCCTCATGCCGCTGCGCCGCTACACATCTGCACGCCCAGATTGGCCAGCCGGTCCGCCTCCTCGTTGCCGGCATGGCCAGCATGGCCGCGCACCCAGTGCCACTGCACCTGATGACGGGACACGAGCGCATCCAAGGCCTGCCAGAGGTCCTGGTTCTTGACCGGTGTCCCGCCGCTGGTCTTCCAGCCTCGCCGTTTCCAACTCGGCAACCACTCCGTGATGCCCTTCTGCACGTATTGCGAGTCGGTGTAGACCGCGACCCGGGTCGGCCGTTTAAGGGCGCGCAGGGCCTCGATGACGGCGGTGAGTTCCATGCGGTTGTTGGTGGTCGACGATTCACCGCCGTAGAGGGTCTTCTGCCGGTCGCCGTGGCGCAGCAGCACCCCCCAGCCGCCCGGCCCCGGGTTGCCCTTGCAGGCGCCGTCGGCGTAAATCTCGACAGGAGTGTCCGGTTCGATAGCCATCGCGTTATCGTTTGTCTTTATTGTTTGTCTTCGCTCGCCAGTTTGCGGGTCGTCTGACCCAGGACCGGCCTGGCAAGCCAGGATTTGTCCCATTTCGGGGCGATCAGACGCAAGCCGACCCGCCGCTTGATCGCATGCAGCAGATAGACCCCCCCACCCATCGCCCACCAGCGATCGCCGGCGGTTTCCATACAGGTGAAGCGGTTGAGCCAGTCCTGCCGACCCAGGGGCGGAGCATAGCAAATCATGCGGCCGCCCTGCAGTTCGAAGCCCAACAGGGCAAGCCAGTCCTTCAGCCGGGTCAGGCGGATGAACTGCCCATGCCAGGGATAGGCGGCGCCCTGTCTCGATAACCGGCGACGCAAGCCCCACAGGCTCAGTGGGTTGAACCCGGAGATGAGCAATCGGCCTTCGGGACGCAGCACCTGTTCGCATTCGCGCAGGAGTTGATGCGGATGTGGCGAGAATTCGAGCGCGTGCGGCAGCGCCAGGAGGTCCAGGCACTCGCTGGCGATGGGCAACTGCTCCAGCGCGCAATGAAACACGCCGCCGGCCTGACCGCCGCACAGGCGATAGGGCATGCGGTTCGCACGCAGGAAATCGGTATGGCATTCGCCCAACTGCATGGCGTTGAAGCCGAACAGGTTGGCGCAGGTGGCATCGTACCAGGCCAGCTCGCGCTCGAGTACGTACTTGCCCAGATCCGTTTCCAGCCAGTCCTGCATGCTTGACGCCGTGTCGCTGAGGTCCAGAATGTGGCCATGTTGAAGGTTTTGCCGATACCCGCCCTGCGGGACAATTACATCTGGGTCATCCATGACGAGCGCGCCGCCGCCGTCGTCGACCCCGGTGAGGCCGAGCCCATTGTAGCCTGGCTCGCTGCTCGAGGCATGCGTCTTTGGGCCATTCTGATCACGCACCATCACGGCGATCACGTCGGCGGCGTCGCCACGCTGGCCGCCCTGTACGGCTGCCCGGTCTACGGTCCGGGCGACGAGGGCATCGTGGCGGTAAGCCGTCCGGTGGGCGATGACGACCAGATCGAACTGACCACCCCCGCCGCCCGTTTTCGGGTCATCTCGGTGCCGGGACACACGCGCGGACACGTGGCCTACTTCGGCCACGGGCATCTGTTCTGCGGGGACACCCTTTTTTCCTGTGGCTGTGGCCGTCTGTTCGAAGGCACGGCGCGCCAGATGTATCGATCCCTCATGCGCCTCGCCGCCCTGCCCGAGGACACCCGGGTCTGCTGCGCGCATGAATACACCCTGGCCAACATCGCCTTTGCCCGCGAGGTGGACCCCACCAACAGGGAACTGGCCGCCTGGGCGGAGGAGGCGCTGCAACTGCGCAAAGCGGCCCGCCCCACCCTGCCCGTGCGCCTGGGACGCGAGCTGCGCGTCAACCCCTTCCTGCGCTGCGAGGCGCCTGAACTCAGGCTCGCGGCCGAACGCTGGTCTGGGCGTTCGCTGCAGGACCCCGCCGAGGTTTTCGCCACCTTGAGGGAGATGAAGAACCAGTCATAAACAAAGCCATAGGAGCCTCTTGCAAAACCCACCGTCTGATCGAATTTTTTCTTGCCGCCCGGTGGGCAAAAACGGCTGGCAGGCGGCCATTGCTGGCATGATGCGGGCATCTCAACTCCTCATCCCACCTGCCATGACG
>JBBIKZ010000029.1:0-23123 GCA_037445185.1 Hydrogenophilales bacterium
CCGTCACCTTGTCTCGAAAGCCGTGATACTCGCATACTCTGTCTGTCGATCGAAGGCACGGGCCGGTCTAATGGACGATCTAGGTTAAATGTAGGGCACGCCACCGAGATTACCAACATGCCCCCCCGTAAACCCCGCCATGTCGCGCTGCTGCCCGCCGCCGGCGTCGGCGCTCGCATGCAAACCGACATGCCCAAGCAGTATCTGTCTATCCATGGCCGACCGATGCTCTGGCACGCCCTGCAGGTGTTCGAGCGCCATCCGCGCATCGAGCGGCTTTATGTCGTGCTCTCGCCGGCGGACGACTGGTGGTCGGCGCATGACTGGAGCGGCCTGCGCAAGCTGGCCGTGCTGCGCTGCGGCGGCGCGACCCGGGCGCTGAGCGTGTTGCACGGCCTCAGGGCCATGCGCGACGAGGTGGCAGCGGACGACTGGGTGCTGGTGCACGACGCCGCCCGGCCCTGTTTCACCGCCGCCCTGCTGGACAGGCTGCTGGCGGAGGTCGGGGATGACCCGGTGGGCGGCATCTTGGCCGCACCGGTGGCCGACACCCTGAAGCGCGAGGGCAAGGTGCGGCGCATCGCGGAGACCGTCCCGCGCGAGGGCCTGTGGGGTGCCCAGACGCCGCAGATGTTTCGTCATGGCCTGCTACTCAGTGCCTTGGAGCGCGCCGGCAGCGGGGTGACGGACGAGGCCTCGGCCGTCGAGGCCCTGGGCTATGCCCCCCGACTGGTCGAGAGCGACCGCAGCAACCTCAAGGTCACCTTTCCCGACGACCTGGAGGTGGCCGCCTGGCGCTTGTCGCAGGGGAGGTAGCCTTGCAGGCTGGCGAGGTGGATGCGCATTTCATGCGCCTGGCGCTCGAGCAGGCGCGGCTTGCCCGGGCCGCCGGCGAGGTACCGGTGGGGGCGGTGGTGGTGCGCGAGGGCGAGGTGATCGGCGCGGGCTGGAACCGGCCCATCTCCACCCATGACCCCACGGCGCATGCCGAGGTGATGGCCTTGCGCGATGCGGCTAGGCGGCTGGGCAATTACCGCCTGCCCGGCTGCAGCCTGTACGTGACCCTGGAACCCTGCACCATGTGCACCGGCGCCATCTTCCACGCCCGCATCGCCCGCGTGGTCTATGGCGCGCGGGACCCCAAGACCGGTATGGCCGGCAGTGTGCTCGACCTCTACGCCGAGCCGCGGCTGAACCACCACGCCGAGATCGTCGGCGGCGTGCTGGCCGCCGAATGCGGTGCCCTGGTAAGCGAGTTCTTCGCGCAACGCCGCCGGACACAGGACCTGCCCGAGCGTGAGGATCGAGATTAGTCTCGCCAGGCAGACCCTGACCCTGTTCGATGACGACGGCCGGGTCCTGCGCCGCTATCCCGTCTCCACCGCGGCCAACGGGCCCGGCGAGCAGGCGGGCAGCTTCTGCACGCCGCGCGGCCGGCACATCGTGCGCGCCAAGATCGGCGCCGGCCAGCCGCTCGGCGCCGTCTTCCGCGCCCGCCGACCCACCGGCGAGGTCTACACCCCCGAGCTGGGCGAGGCCGAGCCGGAGCGCGACTGGATCTTGACCCGCATCCTCTGGCTCTCGGGCAGGGAGCCGGGTTTCAACCGCCTCGGCACCTGCGACACCATGCGCCGCTACATCTACATCCACGGCACGCCGGACGAGCGCTTCGAGCAGGCCCCCCGCTCGCACGGCTGCATCCGCATGCGCAATGCGGACGTGGCCGAGCTGTTCGACCTCGTGCCACCCTGTACCGAGGTCGACATCGTCGAGGGCTGAGTCCTCGCGACCGTCAGGGACGGCGCCTTAAGCGATCTGCTGCAGGAAATCGCGCACGAGTGCCAGCCGCTCCTCCAGCGTCGCCCCGCCCCGCTCGAGGCGCAACCGGTCCGGGCCGGCCAGGCGGTATTCCGGCCCGCTCTGGATCAGGCGGATCAGCCTGGTCGGGTCGATGGGCGGGTTGGGGACGAACTGGACGGTCACGCTCGCGGGGCCGGCCTCGAGGCGCGTGATGCCCAGGGGCTGGGTGCGGATGCGCAGCCGGTGTACGGCGAGCAAGGTGCGCGCCGGCTCCGGCGGCAGGCCGAAGCGGTCGACGAGTTCCTCCTCCATCGCCGCGAGCTCCGCCTCGGTCGCACAGTTGGCCAGGCGCTTGTAGAGCACCAGCCGCTCGTGGATGTCGGGGCAGTAGGACTCGGGCAGCATGGCGGGGGCGTGCAGGTTGATCTCGGCCGTCACCGCCAGGGGGGCGTCCAGGTCGGGCTCGCGGCCTTCTTTGAGCGATTTGACCGCGATGTTCAGCATGTCATTGAAAAGATTGAAGCCGACCTCCTGCATCTCACCGCTCTGCGCCTCGCCCAGCACCTCGCCCGCGCCGCGGATCTCCAGGTCGTGCATGGCGAGATAGAAGCCCGATCCCAGCTCCTCCATGGACTGGATGGCCTCCAGGCGCTTGGCGGCGGCCGGCGTCACCTTGGCGCCGGGGGGGGTGAGCAGATAGGCATAGGCCTGGTGATGCGAGCGCCCCACCCGGCCGCGCAGCTGGTGCAGCTGGGCCAGCCCGAACTTGTCGGCGCGGTTGATGAGGATGGTGTTGGCGGTGGGCACGTTGATGCCGGTCTCGATGATGGTGGTGCACAGGAGCAGGTTGAAGCGCTGGTGGTAGAAGTCGCGCATGACGTGCTCGAGCTCGCGCTCCGGCATCTGACCGTGGGCGACCTCGATGCGCGCCTCGGGCAGGAGCTTTGCCAGCCGCTCGCGCATCTGCTCGATCGTCTCCACCTCGTTGTGCAGGAAGTAGATCTGGCCGCCGCGCTTCAATTCCCGCAGCACCGCCTCGCGAATGAGGCCCTCGGCGTAGGGCTGCACGAAGGTCTTGATGGCCAGGCGCTTCTGCGGCGCCGTGGCGATCACGGAGAAGTCGCGTATGCCCTCGAGCGACATGGCCAGCGTCCGCGGGATGGGGGTGGCGGTGAGGGTGAGCACGTCCACCTCGGCGCGCAGCTGCTTGAGCCTTTCCTTCTGCCGCACGCCGAAGCGATGCTCCTCGTCGATGATCACCAGGCCCAGGTCCTTGAAGACGATGTCCTTGCCCAGCAGCTTGTGGGTGCCGATGACGATGTCGATGCGGCCGGCGCGCAACCCCTCCAGGGTGGCGGCCACCTCCTTGGGCGAGCGGAAGCGCGACAGTTCCGCGATCTTGATCGGGAAGTCGGCGAAGCGATCGGCGAAGGTCTGGAAATGCTGCTCCGCCAGCAGGGTGGTGGGGCACAGCACGGCCACCTGGCGCCCGGCGGCGGCGGCGACGAAGGCGGCGCGCAGGGCCACTTCGGTCTTGCCGAAGCCCACATCCCCGCAGACCAGGCGGTCCATGGGCCTGCCCGAGCGCATGTCAGCGATCACCGCCACGATGGCGGCGAGCTGGTCCGGGGTCTCCTCGAAGCCGAACCCGGCCGCGAAGGCCTCCAGGTCGTGCTGGCCGAACGCGAAGGCATGACCCTGCCTGGCGGCGCGCTGGGCGTAGAGGTGCAACAATTCTGCCGCCGTGTCGCGCGCCTTCTCCATGGCCCGCCGCTTGGCCTTCTCCCATTGGCCGCTGCCGAGCCGGTGCAGGGGGGCCGTCTCCGGGTCGCCGCCCATGTAGCGGGTGATCAGGTGCAGATGGGCGACGGGCACGTAGAGCTTGTCGCCGCCGGCGTATTCCAGGGTGAGGAACTCCTCCGCGCCCTCGCCCAGGTCCATGCCGGCGAGCCCCAGATAGCGTCCGATGCCGTGCTGCACGTGCACCACCGGGTCGCCGACCTTGAGCTCCGACAGATCGCGCAGCAGGCCCTCGACCTGGGTCGGCCGCATCGTGCGGGCGGCGCGCGCCGTGGGGCTGCGGGCGTAGAGCTCGGTCTCGGTGAGGACGGTGAGCCCGCGCTCGACATCGACGAAGCCGGCCGCCAGCGGCCCGGTGGTGAGGTGGAAACGGGGGGCAGAGGACGGGTCACGCTGCGGTTCGGCTGTTCCCTGTTCCCTGTTCCCTGACCCCTGATCAGGCCAGCCCGCCGTCAGGGCGGGTTTCAGGCCGTATTCGGCCAGGGTCTGGGCCATGGTCTCGCGCCGGCCCAGGCTCTCGGCGATGAGCAGGGTCGAGCCCGCGAAACCGGCCAGATGCGCCCTGAGCCTTGCATAGGGGTCCTCGGCGCGGCGGTCCACCGCCACCTCGGACGGCGCGGCGTAGGGCAGGGCCTGCCCGGCCTCGCCAGCGCCGCCCAGCTCCAGGCGGGCATAGGGACGGATGCGGGCGTAGAAGGCGTCCGGGGGGAGAAAGAGGGCGTCCGGCGGCAACAGAGGCCGGTCCCGATCGCCGCCGAGCAGACGGTGCCGGCCGCGCGTGTCGGCCCAGAACCCCTCCAGCGCGCGCTGCACGTCACCGTGCAGGACGAGGGTGACATCCTGCGGCAGGTAGTCGAACAGGGTGGCGGTCTCGCCGAAGAACAGCGGTAGGTAGTACTCCACGCCGGCGGGGGCGAGCCGGTTGGAGACATCCTTGTAGATACGGCACTTGGACGGGTCGCCCTCGAAGCGGTCGCGGAAGTTCTGGCGGAAGCGGGTGATGCCGGCCTCGTCCAGCGGGAACTCGCGCGCCGGCAGCAGGCGGATGTCATTGACCTTGTAGAGGGTGCGCTGGGTGTCGGGGTCGAAGGTGCGCAGGCTCTCGACCGTATCGTCCAGCAGTTCGATGCGCAACGGCAGGGCCGCGCCCGTCGGGTAGAGGTCGATCAACCCGCCGCGCACGGCGAACTCGCCGGGCGAGAGGACCTGGCTGACGTGGCTGTAGCCGGCCCGGATCAGCCGCTCGCGCAGCGCCGCGCCGTCCAGGCGCTCGCCGACCCTGAGTAGGAAGGCGTGGGCGGCCAGGAACTCGGGCGGCGCCAGGCGCTGGGTGGCGGTCGCTGCCGGGGTGATGAGCAGATCGAGCTTCGCCTGGCTGGCGAGCCAGAGGGTCTCGAGCCGTTCCGAGACGAGATCGGGATGGGGCGAGATGGGGTCGTAGGGCAGGGTCTCCCAGTCCGGGAACAGGCGCACCGTGCGATCCGGTGCGAACCACTTCGCCTCCTCGGCGAGGCGCGATGCCGCCTGTGCGGTCTCGGTCAGCACCAGCAGGCGGGTGCGGGCGGCCAGCCGGGCCAGGACCAGGGCGTCGGCCGAGCCGGGCGGCATGGGCAGTCGGCGCCGCTGGCCGGCGGTGAGAGAGAGGTACGGCTCAGACATCGCTTCGATCACACAGGCAATCGTGGATTATCCCAGATCGACGGCGGCGCGCGCCGTGCAACCCTGCTCAGGACTGGCCGGGCTGCAGCGTGCGGCCGGGGGCGAGCGCGGCGAGCCAGTCCTCCGAGGGCATGGGATGCTGCCAGTAGTAGCCCTGGAAGCGCCCGCAGCCGCGGCTTGCCAGAAACTCGAGCTGACCGGCCGTCTCCACCCCCTCGGCCACCACCTCCAGCCCGAGGTGGCGCGCCATCGACAGGATGGTCTCGACCAGGGCCACGTCGTTGGCGTCCTGAGGCACGTCCTGCACGAAGCCCTTGTCTATCTTGAGCTCGGCGAGCGGCAGGCGCTTGAGGTAGGCCAGGGACGAGTAGTCGGTGCCGAAGTCGTCGATGGCGAAGCGCAGTCCCAGGGTGGCCAGCTCGGTCATGCTCGCCACCGCCTCGTGCGGCTGCTCGACCAGCAGGTTTTCCGTGATCTCCAGCATCAGGTGCGTGGGGTCGGCCCCGGTCTCGGCCAGGATGTGGCGCACCCGCTGCACGAAATCGGGCTCGCGGAACTGGCGCGGGCTGACATTGACGGCGATACGCAGGCTGTGGCCGCTCTGATCGAGGCGGTTGATGAGGCGGCAGCTCTCGCGCAGCACCCACTCGCCCAGGGGGACGATCAGTCCCGACTCTTCCGCCAGTGGGATGAAGCTCGCCGGCGGGATGACCCCCTGCACCGGATGCCGCCAGCGTACCAGCGCTTCGGCGGCGAGCACCTCGTCAGGCCCCAGACCCATGCGCCTGCCCATGAGGTCGCCGGCCTGCGTCGGGACACGCTCGAGATACTCCAGGGCACGGAAATAGCCGGCACAGAGCTGCTCGAACTGGTCGGGTGCCGTCTGCAGGGCCTCGGTCCGCGCCGCCAGGACATCCACGATCAGGCCGGGATAGCTTCTGCTGTCGAGCAGACGCCGGGCACCCGCCTTGACCAGCTGGGTGGCGTAGGGCTCGAAGGTGACCAGGGCATCGACTTCGCCCGCGCGGTAGGCGGCCACGTGCCGCTCCGAGGTCAGCGTGACCTTGACGACGTCCGCCGCCGCCAGGCCGGCCGTCTCCAGCAGCTTGGCCAGCATCAGCGCGCCCACGGCGTTCGCTTCTACGCCGATGCGCCTGCCGCGCAGATCGGTCAGGGTGCGGATCTCCGGCCGGGCCATGACCACGTCGGCGCCGGCCGACTCGTCGAAGACCAGGATGATCCGTACATCCAGCCCCCCCTCCCGGGCGACGAGGCATTCGTCCAGCGTCAGGGTGGCCGCCTCGACGTCCCCGGTGGCCAGGGCCATGAGGCTGGTCGTGTTGGAGCCGGACTCCACCAGCCGCAGACGCGTCTGGTCGTAGTAGCCCAGTTCGCGGGCAAGGAACAGGGGTTCGTAACCGACCCAGACGATGCCGGCCACTCGCACCGGTGGCTGCGGTGGGCGGCAGGCGGCGAGTGACAGCATGGGCAGGGCGAGGCCCGCTGCCAGCAGGCGACGCCGCGAGGCGTCGGGGCAGAGGGAGGGGGTGGACTCGGCACCCACCCCTTGAGTGCCAGGGTGTCGCGCTAGGGGTCGAGGGAGAGACCGAATAGATGGCTTCCCGGGCGAATCGCTGCCTTGCGCGATGCTCCCCCCCTCGCCTATCTTCTCGATGTCTTTCGGTCGCTGCGCGCCGGGCGCCTGGCGCTTCATCCCGCGCGCCGATCTCGTCAGCGTTTCCCTAGAACGATTCCGCATGCGCGGATGGTAGCCATAAAGGGCCGACGCATAAACCCGGCTGGTCCGTCGGGCCGGCGGCTTGAGCCTGACGCGTGGCCTGTTGCCTCGGCCTGACCCCCGACCGACAGCCGCAGAAGGACTGGCCACGACCCCTTGCTTCGTCCGGGGTCGATGTCTGTACGGAGCGCCCTGGCTCCACGGTCAGGAAAAGGTTCGCCAAACCCGGCCATGCGCTTGCCTCAGCCCGCGGTGGCCTGGTTCATGCGCATGAGGCGCTGACACAGCGTGGCGATGATGCGGCGCGACAGGGGGGCGGAGTAGCGCATGAGCTCCTCCAGCATCTCGGGCGGCAGGGCCAGCACCACCACGTCGGTCAGAGCTGTCACCGTGGCGGTGCGTTTTTCGCCGAGGAGATAGGCCATCTCGCCGAACAGTTCACCCTCGGACAGTTCGGTCAGGCTGCGCTCGTCGCCGTTGACCCGCTTGGTCAGCCGCACCCGACCGGCGTAGAGGAAGAATGCCGTTTTCGCGTCGTCGCCTTCGCGGATGATCTCCGCGCCCGCCGGAAAGCTGCGGCCGTACTTGGCGAGCAGGCGGTTGGCGCGACCGAAGACGAGCCCCTCCAGCCGGCTTGCGCCCTCGCCGCTGCCGGCGAGAAAGAGCTTCTCCAGCGCGGCCACGTCCACCTTGGACAGGGCATACAGACACTGGGCCCAGAGGTAGAAGGCCAGGAAGGCGAAATAGGCGGCGATGAGCACGAACACCACGCCGCCGAGGGCGCCGTAGACGGTGCGGTATTTCTCCACCTGGAAGAAGACGCCGAAGAGGGTGAACAGCAGGTAGAGGGTGAGGGTGGCGAGCAGGGCGAGGACGGCCGCATGGCGCAGGCGCGGGTGCTGCAGGGGCAGGCGCCAGTAGGCCACCAGCACCAGCGTCCAGACCGTGCCGAGGACGAGCACGAGGTTCAGCCCCTTGAGCAGCAGGCCGCGCGTGGCGCCCAGGAGCTCCGCCTGCACGAGGAAATTGAGCGCCCCCTGTGCGGCCACCGCCAGGCCCACGAGCAGGAAGGCGATGGGGATGATGACGAAGGGCAGCGTCCAGGAGACGACGAAACGACGCTTGCTCTCCTCCGGAAAGATGACCTTGAAGGCCCCTTCGAGGGAATGGACCAACTTGCGCGAGGCGAGCAGGAGGGTGATCAGCCCCACGCCGCCGGCGCCAAGCCTGGCGTGCTGGGGGATGAACCCCATCTGCGCGAGCGCATCGAGCCTGAACTGCTCATACAGGGCGGCCAGCAGGATGGTGGCCGGCACCGACTGTTCGGCCAGCGCGGCGAGCCACTGGATGGCGTAGGTGAGCAGAAGCAGCAGGGGGGTGGCGGAGAGCAGGAAGTAGAAGGCGGTCGCGGCGGCATGGTTGGTCAGGCCGTTGCGCTGGAACAGCCGCCAGGTGGTGTAAGTCACCTGCAGCAGCCAGTCCAACCGATCACGATACCCTGTCATGCGGATAAGGTACTCGTGGCTAGGGTCCACGGGCAAGGCGACGCGCTGCCTCGCCCCGCGTTCCTCGCCAACTCGGGCTACAATCGCGGCCTGTTCCCGTTGGACCGACCGTCATGCCCCTCATCCGTCCCTTCGCCGCCCTGCGACCCGCCCCTGGTCGTGCCCAGGAGGTCATCGCACCGCCTTACGACGTGCTCGACACCACCGAGGCGCGGGCCTTGGCAGCAGGCCGGCCGTGGAGCTTCCTGCACATCTCCAAGCCGGAGATCGATCTGCCGCCGGGCACCGACCCCTTTGCCCCCGAGGTCTATGCCAAGGCAGCGGAAAACCTCGCGCGCATGCTGGAGGCGGGCGTGCTCGAGCAGGACGAGGCCCCTTACTACTACGCCTACCGGCTGTTCATGGGCGAGCATGTCCAGACCGGCATCGTCGCGGCGGCCAGCGTGGCAGACTACGACGTGAACCGCATCCGCAAACATGAATACACCCGCCCGGACAAGGAAGACGATCGGGTGCGGCAGATCACGGCGCTCAATGCCCAGACCGGGCCGGTGCTGCTTGCCTATCCCCATGCCCCCGAGGTGGACGCGCTGCTGGCGGCTGCGACACAGGGCGAGCCCGACGCCGACGCGATCTCGGAGGCGAACGTGCGCCACACCCTCTGGGTGATCCGCGATGCCGACCGCATCGCCCGGCTCACCGCCCTGTTCGACGCCATGCCCGCCCTGTACATCGCCGACGGCCACCACCGCTCGGCCGCCGCAAGCCGGGTCTGTGCCGCGCGCAGGGCGGCGAACCCGCAGCACACCGGTGAGGAGGCCTACAACTACTTCCTGGCGGTGATCTTCCCCGACCATCAGATGCGCATCCTCGATTACAACCGGGTGATCAGGGATCTGAACGGACTGAGCGAGACCGAATTCATCGCGCGGGTGGCCGAGCGCTTTATCGTGGAGGATGCCGGCGCTCCGGTCAGGCCGGCGCAGCCCGGGCAATTCGGGCTGTACCTGGGCGGCAGATGGCGCCGGCTCACCATCCATCCCGACCTGGTGCCGGACGACCCGGTCGATCGGCTGGACGTGAGCCTGCTGCAGAACCATCTCATCGCCCCCATCCTGGGCATCACCGACCCCCGCCGGGACAAGCGCATCGACTTCGTCGGCGGCATCCGCGGCCTGGGCGAGCTGGAACGACGTGTGGATAGCGGCGAGATGGCCCTGGCCTTCTCCTTGCACCCCACGCGCATGGAACACCTGATGGCGGTGGCCGACGCCGGCCAGGTGATGCCGCCCAAGTCGACCTGGTTCGAGCCCAAGCTGGCCGACGGCATGGCCTCGCATCTTCTGGATTGAGGACATGGGGCTGCCGCTTCCCTGGAAGGAGATCGACACCGTCCTGCTCGACATGGACGGCACCCTGCTCGACCTGCACTACGACAACCACTTCTGGCAGGTCTATGTCCCGGCCAAGTTCGCCGAAAAGCACGGCCTGCCGGAGGCCGAGGCGCGCGCGGAGTGCTTCCGTCGTTACAGCGAACAGGCCGGCACGCTGAACTGGTATTGCGTCGACTACTGGACCGAGCGGCTCCAGCTCGACATCGTTCGGCTCAAGGAGGAGGTGGCCCACCTCATCGCCGTGCATCCGGACGTGACGCAGTTCCTCGCCGAGACCCGCGCCGCCGGCAAGCGTGTGGTGCTGGTGACCAACGCCCACCACAAGGCGCTCAACCTGAAGATGCAGCGCACGGGGCTTTCCGTGCACTTCGACGCCATCCATACCTCGCACAGCTTCGGTTTCGCCAAGGAGGATCCGCTCTTCTGGCAGGCCCTGCGCCGGGTGGAGGCATACGATCCGGGCTCGACCCTGCTGGTGGACGACAGCCTGCCGGTGCTGCGGGCGGCCCGCAACTCAGGCATTGCCCATCTGCTGGCCATACGCCAGCCCGACACCCGCCAGCCCGAAAAGGACGTGGGGGAGTTCTGGGCGATCGGGCGGTTTGCCGAGATCATGCCGGTCACCGGCAGCTGATCAGGCCCGGGACGCTCAGGCGGCCTCCAGGATCAGGGCGGCGGCCACGCGCCGGCCCTCCGCCACCAGGATGTTGTAGGTCCGGCAGGCGGCCTGGCTGTCCATCACCTCCAGGCCGATGTCATGCATGATCAGCTCGGCCAGCAGGGCGGGGGCGGGGAAGCGGTGGCGGCGGCCGGTCCCGAGCAGCACGATCTCCGGCTGATGTTCGGCCAGGACGCCGAGGTGCCGGCTGGTCAGGGCGGCGAGCGTCGGCACCGACCAGTCGGGGATCACCCGGTCCGGCAGGAGGATCAGGCTCGACGCATAGCGGCGCGCGTTGACTTCCACGTAGCCATCGCCATAGCCGGTGATCAGGTGCACGCCCTGAGCGGTCGTCAGATGCAGTTTCATGGCGGCATCCCACGAAATTGCCCGAAAATCGGGCGCTAAGGTAAGATTACACGCTTTTGGAACGCCCCGTCAGCGATGGACGATTTTCCCCGCATCAAGCGGCTGCCTCCCTATGTCTTCAACATCACTGGCGACATCAAGATGGCCGCCAGGCGGCGTGGCGAAGACATCATCGACTTCGGCATGGGCAACCCGGACCAGCCCACGCCCCAGCACATCGTCGACAAGCTGATCGAAACCGCCCGCCGCGGCGACACGCACCGCTACTCGATGTCCAAGGGCATCCCGCGGTTGCGAAAGGCGATCACCAACTGGTACAAGACCCGCTTTGACGTGGACCTGGACCCGGAGCGCGAGGCCATCGTCACCATCGGCTCCAAGGAGGGGATCGCCCACTTGGCGCTGGCCACCCTGGACCAGGGCGACATCGTCATGGTGCCCAATCCCAGCTACCCGATCCACATCTATGGCCCGGTGATCGCCGGCGCCGACATTCGCCACATCCCCATGACGCCGGGGGTGGACTTCTTCCAGGAGATGGAGACGGCGATCCGCAATCACTGGCCCAAGCCGAAGATGCTGATCCTCAACTTCCCGTCGAATCCGACCACGCAATGCGTGGAACTCAGCTTCTTCGAGAAGGTGGTGGCCATGGCCCGCGAATACGGCATCTGGGTGGTGCACGACCTGGCCTATGCCGACATCGTCTTCGACGGCTACCGCGCCCCCTCCATTCTGCAGGTGAAGGGGGCGAAGGACATCGCGGTGGAGTTCTTCACCCTGTCCAAGAGCTACAACATGCCGGGCTGGCGGGTCGGCTTCATGGTCGGCAACCCCACCCTGTGCGCGGCGCTCGCCCGCGTCAAGAGCTATCACGACTACGGCACCTTCACCCCCATCCAGGTGGCCGCCATCACCGCCCTGGAGGGGCCGCAGGACTGTGTGCGCGAGATCTGCGAGATGTATCGTCGGCGACGCGACGCGCTGGTCAAGGGGCTCAACGAGATCGGCTGGAAGATCGAGCCGCCCCGCGCCACCATGTTCGTCTGGACGCCCATCCCCGAGCCCTACGCGCACATGAAGTCGCTCGAATTCTCCAAGAAGCTGCTCAACGAGGCCAAGGTCGCGGTCTCGCCCGGCGTGGGCTTCGGCGAATACGGCGATGACCACGTGCGTTTCTCCCTCATCGAGAATGAACATAGGACACGGCAGGCGATACGCGGGCTGCGCGATATGTTCAGGAAAGACGGAATATTGAAATGAAGCCCATCCATGTCGGTCTGTTGGGTCTGGGAACCGTCGGCGGCGGGACCCTCACCGTGCTGCGGCGCAACCAGGAAGAGATCAGCCGGCGTGCCGGACGCCAGATCCGCGTCACCCACGCCGCCGTGCGCAATGTCGAGCGGGCGCACGCCAAATATGCCGCCGCGGGCCTGGTCATCACCGACGACCCGGCCTCGGTGGTGAACAACCCGGACATCGACATCGTGGTCGAACTGATCGGCGGCATCTCGCCGGCGAAGGATCTGGTGCTCACCGCGATCGCCAACGGCAAGCATGTGGTGACCGCGAACAAGGCCCTGATCGCCAAGCACGGCAACGAGATCTTCAAGCGGGCGCAGGAGAAGGGCGTGATGGTCGCGTTCGAGGCCGCGGTGGCGGGCGGCATCCCCATCATCAAGGCGATCCGCGAGGGGCTCACCGCCAACCGCATCGAGTGGCTGGCCGGCATCATCAACGGCACCTGCAACTTCATCCTCTCCAAGATGCGCGACGAGGGGCGCGCCTTCGACGACGTGCTCAGGGAGGCCCAGGCCAAGGGCTATGCCGAGGCCGACCCCACCTTCGACATCGAGGGCATAGACGCCGCGCACAAGATCACCATCCTGTCGGCCATCGCCTTCGGCGTGCCCATGCAGTTCGACGCCGCGTACATCGAGGGCATCTCGAAACTGGACAGCGCAGACATCCGCTACGCCGAGCAGCTCGGCTACCGCATCAAGCTCTTGGGCATCACCAAGCGGCATGAGACAGGCATCGAACTGCGCGTGCATCCCACCCTGATCCCGGCCAAGCGGCTCATCGCCAATGTGGAGGGGGTGATGAACGCCGTGCTGGTCAAAGGCGATGCCGTCGGCGCCACCCTGTACTATGGCGCCGGTGCCGGCGCCGAGCCCACCGCCAGCGCCGTAGTGGCCGATCTGGTGGATGTGACCCGCCTGCACACCGCCGACCCCAACCATCGGGTGCCGCACCTGGCCTTCCAGCCCGATCAGCTCGCCGACCTCAGGGTGCTGCCGATGGAGGAGGTGGTCTCCGCCTACTATCTGCGCATGCGGGCACAGGACAAGCCCGGCGTGCTGGCCGATGTCACCCGCATCCTGGCCGAGCTGGGCATCTCCATCGACGCCCTGATCCAGCGCGAACCGGAGGAGGGGGAGAATCAGGCCGATGTGGTGATGCTCACCCACCTGGCCAAGGAACGCGCGGTCAATGCCGCCATCGAGCGCATCGAGGCCTTGGACAGCATCGAGGGCAGGGTCATCCGGATACGCATGGAAGCGCTCAACAGCTGATCTCTGCACTAGATTGCTGGATGAAGATCAGCGACACCCTGCGTCTGCTGACGGATGATGGGTGGTACTTGGTGTCCACGCGGGGCAGCCACCGGCAATCCAAGCATCCAGACAAACCCGGAAGGGTGACGGTGGCCGGCAAACCCAGCGACGATTTGGCACCCGGCACGTTGAACAGTATCCTCGAGCAGGCGGGATTGAAGAAGTGAGGTGGATATGCACTATGCGGTGGTGATCGAAAAGGCTGGAAGCAATTACTCCGTCTACGTGCCCGATCTGCCAGGTTGCGTTGCCACGGGATCGACGCTCGAGGATGCCGACAAGTCCATCCGTGACGCGATCGAGTTCCACATCGCCGGGTTGAGGGAAGACGGCCTACCCACACCACCGCCTGCCAGCAGCATCGAATACGTGGAGGTGGCGGCTTGATGAGGTACGTCAGCACCCGTGGCTTGGCGCCGGCGCAATCCTTCCTCGAAATCCTGCTCGGCGGCCTGGCACCGGACGGCGGCCTGTATGTCCCGGAGTCGTACCCGCATTTCTCCGCCGACGACCTCGCGGCCATGCGCGACATGGACTACCGGCAGCTCGCCTTCGCCATCCTCTCGCGTCTGATCGACGACATCCCGGCGGCCGACCTGCGGACTCTGATCGACCGCACCTACACCGCCGAGACCTACAGCCACGGCCGGCCGGATTCGGACTATGCCCAAATCACCCCGGTGCGCCGCCTGGAAGAGGGGCTCTATCTCCTGGAGCTGTCCAACGGCCCCACGCTCGCCTTCAAGGACATGGCCATGCAGCTCCTGGGCAACCTGTTCGAGTATGCACTCGACAAGGCGGGACGGGACGTCAACATCCTCGGCGCCACCTCCGGCGACACCGGCTCGGCCGCGGAGTACGCCATGCGCGGCAAGCGCCACGTGCGCGTGTTCATGCTCGCCCCGGCCGAGGGCATGACCCGCTTCCAGCAGGCGCAGATGTGGTCGCTCACGGACGCCAACATCCACAACATCGCCATCCGCGGGGTGTTCGACGACTGTCAGGACATCGTCAAGAACGTGTCCAACGACCTTGAATTCAAGGCGAAATATCGCATCGGCGCGGTCAACTCCATCAATTGGGCGCGGGTGGCGGCCCAGGTGATCTACTACTTCAAGGCCTATTTCGCGGTCACCGCCTCGAACGCCGACGAGGTGAGCTTTTCCGTGCCCTCCGGCAACTTCGGCAACGTCTGCGCCGGGCACATCGCGCGCATGATGGGCCTGCCCATCCGTAGGCTGATCGTGGCCACCAACGAAAACGACGTGCTCGACGAGTTCTTCCGCACCGGTGTCTATCGGCCGCGCGCCGCGAGCGAGACGCTGCACACCTCGAGCCCCTCGATGGACATCTCCAAGGCCTCCAATTTCGAGCGCTTCGTCTTCGACCTCGCCGGCCGCGATGCCGGTAGGGTGCGTGCGCTCTGGGCCGCAGTCGACCGGGGGCAATCGTTCGACTTGAAGCCCACCGGACTGTTCGACCGTGTCGCCGAATTCGGCTTCACCTCGGGCTCGAGCAACCATGCCAACCGCATCGCCACCATCCGCATGGTCTGGGAACGCTACGGCACCATGATCGACACCCACACCGCCGACGGCCTCAAGGTCGGCCTGGAACACCGCGAGGCGGGTGTGCCGCTCGTCTGCCTGGAGACGGCCTTGCCGGCCAAGTTCGAGGATGCCATCCGCGAGGCCCTCGGACGCGCCCCCGAGCGCCCCGCAGGTCTGGAGAATCTGGAAGCGCTGTCGCAGCGCGTCGAGGTGATGGACCCCGACACCCAGGCGGTCAAGGACTACATCGCCCGGCATGCCAACGACTGAAGGGCATCTCGAAAAATCTGCTGCGCGCCCGATTGCTGCGTTGGGCGGTGCTCCCTCCCTCGCCTATCTCCTTGATATGTCTCGGTCGCTGCGCTCCGTCCGCCTTGCACTCGGGCCGCTCGCGACGATTTTTCGAGGTGCCCTTGAGGCAGGGCGGTCGGGACCGACCCCAGCCGGCGCATGGGAGCCTCCCGCGGCTGGCGCGAGGCGGGGTCGCATCCATCGAGACCGAGATGACCAGTCCCCCTGACGCGCCATGCGCGCCCTCCCCGCGACTGGGCGGTCACTGCCTGCGGGACGTCGGTGCGGCACTGGTGGGCCAGCTCCTCCGGCTCATGGCGCTGCTCGTGCTGCCGGCAGTGGGGCTCGCCTTCTGGCACGCCGATCGGGTAACCGAGCCGGGGAGCATCCACGTCTCGCAGCTCCCGCCGGAAGGCCGGCAGACCCTGGCGCTCATCAAACGCGGCGGGCCGTTCCCCTATGCCAAGGACGGCACGGTGTTCCACAACCGGGAGGGGCGACTGCCGCCGCAGCCGCGCGGCTATTATCGCGAGTACACCGTGGTCACGCCGGGCGCCCGCGACCGCGGCGCCCGCCGCATCGTCGCCGGCCGCGATGGCGACTACTGGTATACCGCCGACCATTACCGCTCCTTCAAGCGCATCCGGGAGTGACATGCCAGCCTTGACCGAAATCCTCGATCACCCCTCCCATAACGGCGTCTACTGGCTGCGGCTGGCGGATGCATCGCACCGCTCCGGCACCCGCCCCGATGTCCTGATCACGGAGGAGACCAGGCTCAATGCCGTGATCGCCGAGCGACCGGACATCCTCCGCCTGGACGCCCGCGACTGCCCGGACAAGGACCGGCTGCTGCAGGCCTTGGGGGAAGCGCTGCGTTTTCCCGACTACTACGGCAGGAACTGGGACGCGCTGGAGGAGTGCCTGTTCGACTTGTCCTGGTGGTCGGGGCCGGTGATCGTGCTGATCGCACACGCGCACGCCCTGGAGCGGGAGACGTTGGCGACGCTGGTGGACATCTGGACCGAGGCGTCGGCCGCCTGGGCGCAGGCCGGGCGCGTCTGCGTCCTCCTGCTCGCCAATGGGCACCAGGCGGATACCCCGCCGGCAAACAGCGAGGGGGCGTAGGTTGGCCTTCTGGCCGACGACCGTGACCGTAAATCGCAAGAACGCCCCTTCGGCCTGAAGGCCGAGTTATCCCCCCATTATCAGGGGGTCGCTGGCCGTACGGACAAGGTGGGTCGCCAGAACAGACGCGTGACCTGTCCTGTGGTCGGACGGCCGTCTACCAGGACGGGCGGCTACGCCTTGCGCCGGGACTGCCGGCGCTGGAATCGCCGTAGGTCTTGCCCTGACCGGGTTTGCCAGAGCGTTTCCTGGTGTCACCGGTTTTCCAGCCAGCGGCAGGCCTGGCCGTGCGCGCCTTGGGCTCGAGGCCAGGCAGGGTGGCGACGGGGATGGCCTTGCCAGTGTAGCGTTCGATGCCCTTGATCTTGCCCTGTTCGCGGTGATGCGCCAGGGTGTAGGCCCATCCTTCGCGGCCGGCACGCCCGGTGCGGCCGATGCGGTGCACATAGTCCTCCGCCTGCATGGGCAGGTCGAAGTTGACGACGTGGCTGATGCCCGGCACGTCGAGCCCGCGGGCGGCGACGTCGGTCGCCACCAGGATGCGCGCCCGGCCCGCGCGCAGTGCACGCAAGGCGCGGTTGCGCGCGCCCTGGTTCATGTCGCCATGCAGGGCCTCGACGGCGTGACCCTGGTCCGCCAGCCGGCCGGCCAGGTCCTCGGCGCCGGCCTTGGTGGCGGTGAACACGACGGCCTGTTTGAGCTCGAGGTCGGATAGCAGGTGGTCGAGCAACTTGAGCTTGTGCTCGTGGCCATCGGCGAAGAGCAGCTTCTGGTCGATCTTCGGTGCGGCCTCCGGTGTGCGGGCGATTTCGATGCGGCGCGCGTTACGGGTCATGCGGCTCGCGAGGCCCCCCACCACACCGTCCAGCGTGGCGGAGAAGAGCAGGGTCTGGCGTTCTGCCGGCAGCCGCGCGGCGATGGCCTCGATGTCGTCGATGAAGCCCATGTCCAGCATGCGGTCGGCCTCGTCCAGGACCAGGGTCTGGATGCCGCCGAGATCCAGCCTGCCGCGCTGGAGGATGTCCATCAGCCGGCCGGGTGTCGCCACCACGATGTCGAGGGGATCCCTGAGCCGTTTGAGCTGCACGGCATAGGGCGCGCCGCCGACCAGCACGGCGATGCGCGGCCCTCGCCTGCCGGCGAGATCGGCGCTGGCCTTGGCGACCTGCTGTGCCAGTTCGCGGGTGGGGGTGAGGACCAGCACGCGGGGTGTCCTGGCCGGGCCGGCGGTCATCAGCCGCTGCAGGCAGGGCAGCATGAAGGCGGCGGTCTTGCCGCTGCCGGTCTGGGAGGACACCAGCAGGTCATGTCCCGCGAGCGCGGGCGGGATGGCCTGGGTCTGGACGGCGGTGGGCTGGGTGAAGCCGGCGGCGGTGACGGCCTGGAGCAGTTGCGGCGCGAGGCCGAGGGTGGCGAAAGCCATGGGCGATCTCCTTCAAACACGGATGGGCCGGGATGGTCCGGCGGGGCGAGACCGCTACACGGGGTCGTAGGGATCTCGGTTTTTCATCGGCTGACCACTTGCTTCGCCGATGCCGTGTGAAGGGACAGACGCGGGGGAGGTCGGGTGACGATGAGGTTTGCACGGCAAGCCGCCGTGCAGGTTCGTCAATGATACTGAAAAATCAGGCTGGAGGGTGAACTATTTGTCGCGCATCAGGCGCATGGACAGATCCACCGCCCGCACATTCTTGGTCAGCGCCCCTACCGAGATGCGGTCCACGCCGGTCTCGGCGATGGCGCGCACGGTGGTGAGGCTCACCCCGCCGGAGGCCTCCAGCTCGGCGCGTCCGGCGGTCAGGCGCACGGCCTCGCGCATGGTCTCCAGGTCGAAGTTGTCGAGCAACACCAAGGTCGCGCCGGCCGCCAGGGCCTCCTGCAGCTGGCCCAGGGTCTCGACCTCGATCTGGATGAACACGCCCGGTGGTGCCAGGCGTCGGGCTGCCGCTAAGGCAGGCTGGATGCCGCCGGCGGCGGCGATATGGTTCTCCTTGATGAGGATGCCGTCGTAGAGCCCCATGCGGTGGTTCTCGCCGCCACCGCAGCTGACCGCGTATTTCTCGGCCAGTCTGAGGCCGGGCAGGGTCTTGCGGGTGTCGTAAATGCGCGCCCGCGTGCCGGCGACGGCCTCGACAAAGCGTCGCGTCTCGGTGGCCACGGCGGAGAGGGTCTGCAGGAAGTTGAGCGCGGGCCGCTCCGCACTGAGCAGGGCGCGGGCATTGCCCTCGATCTCGCACAGACGCTGGCCGGCCTCGATGCGCCCGCCCTCTAGCACATGCCAGACGATCCTCGCCTGAGGATCGAGGGCACGGAAGCAGGTCTCGAACCAGGGCCGACCGGCCAGCACGGCGTCCTCCCGCGTGATGACGACTGCCCGGGCGCGCCGCTCGGCAGGGATGAGCGCGGCGGTCACGTCGCCGCGGCTGCCCAGGTCCTCGGCCAGGGCGGCGGCGACGTTGGCCTCAACCGCCGCCTTCAGTTCCTGCTCAGTCCAGGTCACGCTGCGCGCGGTCCCAATCGATGGCGAGTTCCGGCAATACCCGGCTCGCCGTGCAGCCGGTGAGCTCATGGACGTCGGGCCGGCCGTAGGCGCCATCCATCAGCCAATAGACGGTGACCACCCGGTCGGTGGGATGCACCAGCCAGAACTCCCGCACCCCGGCGCGCTCCTAGACCCGGCGCTTGACGATCTGGTCGTGGCCGGCGGTGGCCGGGGAGAGGACCTCGATGACCCAGTCGGGTGCGCCACGCGCACCGGCATCATCGAGCTTGCCCGGGTCGCAGAAGACGGACAGGTCGGACTGCACGATGGTGTCGATCTCGACATCCGCCTCGTCGGCCTTGGGCAGGCGCACGTCGAAGGGGGCGATGTAGACCTGGCAGGGGTGGTCCTCCAGGGCATTGGCCAACTGCCTGTAAAGCTCACCGACCAGGCGTTGATGCCGGCGGCTGGGCCCGGCCATGGCGTAGGCCACGCCATCGATCAGCTCGTAGCGTTGCTCTTCCGGCCATCGTCTATAGTCTGCATAGGTGTAGCGTTCATGCGGGTGTCGCAATGGCAGGCCCATCGTCGTCTCCTGGATGACGCAACGGGTGCAGTATAACCCTCTTGACTTGAAATGTTTTCCCGTTCCCCCACCTTGACTGCAGTCCATCATCGAGCAAGGAATACGTACCATGCGTTTCGACAAGCTCACCACGCCGTTCCAGGCCGCCATTCAGGAGGCGCAGAGCCTGGCGGTCGGCAACGACAACCCGTATATCGAGCCGCTGCATGTGCTGGCGGCCCTGATCAACCAGGAGGACGGTTCGGCCAAGGCCTTGTTGCAGCGCGCCGGGGTGCGTGTGCCGGCACTGGTCGCCGGCATCCAGCAGGCCCTGGACCGGCTGCCCAAGGTGGAGGGCACGGGTGGCGAGGTCAACATCTCGCGCGAACTGAACAATCTCTTCAACCTGACCGACAGGCTGGCGCAAAAGCGCGGCGATGCCTACATCGCCTCGGAGCTCTTCCTGCTCGCCTGCCTGGAAGACAAGGGTGACACTGGCCGGCTGCTGAAGGAACATGGCGCGACGGTGCAGAACCTGACCGCCGCCATCGACGCCATGCGTGGCGGGGCCGGGGTCGACAGCCAGGATGCCGAGTCACGACGGCAGGCCCTGGCGAAATACACCCTCGACCTGACCGAGCGCGCCCGCCTGGGCAAGCTCGACCCGGTGATCGGCCGCGACGACGAGATCCGCCGCGTCGTACAGATCTTGCAGCGGCGCACGAAGAACAATCCGGTGCTGATCGGCGAGCCGGGCGTGGGCAAGACCGCCATCGTCGAGGGATTGGCGCAGCGCATCGTCAACGGCGAGGTGCCCGAGACGCTGAAAAACAAGCGTGTGCTGGTGCTGGACATGGCGGGGCTACTGGCCGGGGCGAAGTATCGCGGCGAGTTCGAGGAGCGGCTCAAGGCCGTGCTCAAGGAGATCGCCCAGGACGAAGGGCGCATCATCCTGTTCATCGACGAGATCCACACCATGGTCGGCGCCGGCAAGGCAGAGGGGGCGATCGATGCCGGCAACATGCTCAAACCCGCCCTCGCCCGCGGCGAGCTGCACTGCATCGGCGCCACCACCCTGGACGAATACCGCAAGTACATCGAGAAAGACGCCGCGCTCGAGCGCCGATTCCAGAAGGTCATGGTGGATGAGCCCAGCGTGGAGGACACCATCGCCATCCTGCGTGGGTTGCAGGAGAAGTACGAGCTGCACCATGGCGTGGAGATCACCGATCCGGCCATCGTCGCCGCAGCGGAGCTGTCGCACCGCTACATCACCGACCGCTTCCTACCCGACAAGGCCATCGATCTGATCGACGAGGCCGCCGCGCGCATCAAGATGGAGATCGACTCCAAGCCGGAGGAGATGGACCGGCTCGACCGGCGCCTGATCCAGCTCAAGATCGAGCGCGAGGCGGTGAAGAAGGAGAAGGACGAGGCCAGCCAGAAGCGCCTCGCCCTCATCGAGGATGAGATTCGCAAGCTGGAGAAGGAATACTCTGACCTCGAGGAGATCTGGAAGGCGGAAAAGGCGCTGGTGCAGGGTGCCCAGCACATCAAGGAGGAGATCGACCAACTCAAGGCGCAGATGGCCGAGCTGCAGAGGAAGGGGCTGTTCGACAAGGTGGCCGAGATCCAGTACGGAAGACTTCCGCAGTTGGAGGCCCAACTCAGGCAGGCGGAACAAGCCGGCGAAGGCAAGCGCGAGTTCAAACTCTTGCGCAAGGAGGTGGGTGCCGAGGAGATCGCCGAGGTGGTCTCGCGTGCCACCGGCATCCCGGTGGCCAAGCTGATGCAGGGCGAGCGCGACAAACTGCTAAAGATGGAGGAACGCATACACCGACGCGTCGTCGGCCAGGACGAAGCGGTGCGGGTGGTCTCGGACGCCATCCGCCGGTCGCGTGCGGGGCTTTCCGACCCCCGTCGGCCTTATGGCTCCTTCCTCTTCTTGGGCCCCACCGGCGTAGGCAAGACCGAGCTGTGCAAGGCCCTAGCCGAGTTCCTGTTCGACTCCGAGGAACACATGGTGCGGCTCGACATGAGCGAGTTCATGGAGAAACACTCGGTGGCAAGGCTCATCGGCGCGCCGCCTGGCTACGTCGGTTACGAGGAGGGGGGGTATCTGACCGAGGCGGTGCGGCGCAAGCCTTACTCGGTGATCCTGCTCGACGAGGTGGAGAAGGCGCACCCGGACGTCTTCAACGTGCTGCTGCAGGTGCTCGACGACGGACGGCTCACCGACGGTCAGGGCCGCACGGTCGATTTCCGCAACACGGTCATCGTCATGACCAGCAACCTCGGCAGCCAGATGATCCAGGCCATGTCGGGCGACGACTATCAAGTGATCAAGCTCGCGGTGATGGCCGAGGTGAAAAACTATTTCCGCCCCGAGTTCATCAACCGCATCGACGAGGTGGTGGTCTTCCATGCCCTGGACGAGCGGCATATCGCGGAAATCGCCCGCATCCAGTTGAAGCAGCTGGAAAAACGCCTGGCCCAGATGGAGATGAAGCTGGAGGTCAGCGACGCCGCCATCGCCGAACTGGCCAAGGTCGGCTTCGACCCGGTCTATGGCGCCCGCCCGCTCAAGCGCGCCATCCAGAACGAGATCGAAAATCCGCTCGCCAAGGAGATCCTCGCAGGCCGCTTCGGTCCCAAGGACGTCATCCGCGTGGATGTGGAAGGCGGCCGCTTCGTTTTTGAAAACGTGATCGAAGCCGAAGTGGTGTAAAAGCTGGCACGATGACTGGCATCGCCAACCTGTCAGCAAAGCTCCAAGTTTCGGCGTAGGCTAACCTGCGCGGGGGCGCAGGTTAAGCCTGCCCGCAGGGCAGGCGGCCGAAGCCAAAACGTGATCGAAGCCGAAGTGGTGTGAGTACAGGAACGGTGCCTGCGGACGCAAATACCTCTGTGCGGCAACAAGTTTCGGCGTAGGCTAACCTGCGCGGGGGCGCAGGTTAAGCCTGCCCGCAGGGCAGGCGGCCGAAGCCAAAACGTGATCGAAGCCGAAGTGGTGTGAGTACAGGAACGGTGCCTGCGGACGCAAATACCTCTGTGCGGCAACAAGTTTCGGCGTAGGCTAACCTGCGCGGGGGCGCAGGTTAAGCCTGCCCGCAGGGCAGGCGGCCGAAGCCAAAACGTGATCGAAGCCGAAGTGGTGTGAGTACAGGAACGGTGCCTGCGGACGCAAATACCTCTGTGCGGCAACAAGTTTCGGCGTAGGCTAACCTGCGCGGGGGCGCAGGTTAAGCCTGCCCGCAGGGCAGGCGGCCGAAGCCAAAACGTGATCGAAGCTGAAGTGGTGTAAAAGCTGGCACGATGACTGGCATCGCCAACCTGTCAGCAAAGCTCCAAGTTTCGGCGTAGGCTAACCTGCGCGGGGGCGCAGGTTAAGCCTGCCCGCAGGGCAGGCGGCCGAAGCCAAAACGTGATCGAAGCCGAAGTGGTCAGGGCTTAACAGGCCGTTGAAAAACTACTGCGGTGGGCCATCTGCGGCGTTGCGCGGTGCTCGCGCCCTCGCCTATCTATTTGATATGTCTCGGTCGCTGCGCTCCGTGCGCCTTGCATCT
>JBBIKZ010000030.1:0-22662 GCA_037445185.1 Hydrogenophilales bacterium
ATAACCGGGGCCGGCCGGGTCGTGGAGGCACAGCCGGCGAGCTGGAGGACGCCGAGTAGCGACAGACAAACAAACCAGACCGCAGCCTTCAGGCGACTCCCGAGCGCAGGGGCACGAATTTGACCGCCTCCAGTTCCTTTTCCAGCAGCCCCTCCTCGCGTGCCTCCACCATCATCAGACGCTGGTCCTCGCCTTGACCGACCGGGGCGATGAGCCGTCCCCCGGGTTTGAGCTGGGCGATGAGCTCGGGCGGGATGAAGGGCATGGCGGCAGCCACCACGATGGCATCGTAAGGTGCCTCGCGCGGATAACCGCGACTGCCGTCCGCGACCTTGACCAGCACGTTGCGGATGCGCAGCCGGTCGAGGTTCAGGCGGGCCTTGCCGACCAGCTTGGCGATGCGCTCCAGGCTGATGACGCGCTTGGCCAGCCTGGACAGCACGGCAGCCTGGTAACCGCAGCCGCCACCGATCTCCAGCACCTTGTCGAGCGGCCGTCCCTGACAGGCCAATTCGCAGCTACGCGCCACGGTATAGGGGCTGGAGATGGTTTGCCCCTCGCCGATGGGCAGGGGGGTGTCCTCGTAGGCGCGGCTCTGCAGCCCTTCCTGCACGAAGAGGTGGCGCGGGATCTCGTTCATGGCCGCCAGCACCAGCGGGTCCTGGATGCCTTGCTCGCGCAGCCGCTCCACCATGCGCGCGCGCGTGCGCTGCGAGGTCATGCCGATGCCGCTCGGGTCGCTCATAGCCCGAGCCAATCCTCCAGCAGGCCCATCTGCGGATAGCGCGTGAGGTCGATCTGCAAAGGGGTGATGGAGACACGGTTGTTCGCCACGGCGTGGAAATCGGTGCCCGGCCCCGCATCCTGCGCCGCCCCCGCCGCCCCGACCCAGTACATGACCTGGTTGCGCGGGTTGATGGTCTTCACCACGTCCTGGGCCTTGTGCCGGCGGCCCAGCCGGGTCACCTCCACCCCCTGCAGTGCCTCCGGCGGGACGTCCGGCACGTTGATGTTGAACAGAACCGGCTCCGCCAAGGGATGGGCGGCAAAACGCGCGACCAGCCCGGCCACGAAGTCCGCGGCGGTCTGGAAGTTTTCCTCCTGGATGTTCGCCAGCGACACGGCCATGGACGGGATACCGAGCAGGAAGCCCTCGGTGGCGGCCGCCACGGTGCCGGAGTAGATCGTGTCGTCGCCCATGTTGGCGCCATGGTTGATGCCGGAGATGACCATGTCCGGCAGATGCGGCAGCAAGCCGGTGACTGCCAGGTGTACGCAATCCGTGGGCGTGCCGTTGACGTGGAAGAAACCGTTGGGTGTACGCCGAACCGAGAGGGGCCGGTCCAGGGTCAGCGAGTTGCTGGCCCCGCTGCGGTCGCGCTCCGGGGCCACCACCGTGACCTCGTGTGACTGGGCAGACAGCGTCGCTGCCAGGACGGCCAGGCCAGGTGCGAAATAGCCGTCATCGTTGCTGAGGAGGATTCGCATTGGCCACGTGCGTGATGAGGGAATTGTGGTCGGGGCGAGAAGATTCGAACTTCCGACCCCCTGCACCCCATGCAGGTGCGCTACCAGGCTGCGCTACGCCCCGACGAGCCGCGCATTATAAGGGGTCGGGCGCGAGCGGTAAACCCGAGAACGAAGCGGGGCGATCCGCTTACGGCCGCGCGGCCACTGGCCTACTGGATGGGCGTCTGCCCGACGTGGTCGCAGCTCGACACGCTGCACTCAGCCAGGATAGGGCAATCTCTCCATGAGGTAGCACAGGCAGTCCTGGCGGATGACCTTGGCGTCCATGGTCAGCATGGCCGGCATGAGCCGCCTGCGCAGGCGCAGGCGGCCATCCCGCCAGTCGAAGAGGCGCTGGGCGACATCGACGCCGGATTCATCCGTCACCTCCAGGGGACGGGCGAGGCCGCCACGCAGTCGTCCCAACGCGCTGCCCGCCGACAGTTCGCGGAAATTGAGGTGATCCAGGTCGGCGGGGAAGACGATGTCCGCCTCGGCGGGCTCGAAGGCGAGGCTGACCTGTTCAGGCACCTTGACCGTGGCGACGGTGTGATAGAGGTCGATGTCCTGGGGCGGCACGGGGTGGCTGGGGAAGGCGGCCAGGCTGAGGCAGGCCTCGATGAAGTCGGCGGCATGGGTCTCGCCGTGGGTGGCGCCCGGCTTGCCGCACTCGATGGTGACGGCCGGACAGAGCTCGGCGAAGGCGGCGGACTGCACGCCGAGCGGACGCAGGAAATAGACGACGGTGCGCGAGAACAGGGTGGCGAGCTGGAGGAATCGGGCCTCCAGACGGTTGACGCAGGCGTAGTGGGGATTGAGCCCGGTGTTGTTGTGGATGTCCACGCTGGCGAAGACCGCGCGCTGGGCCATGTCGTCTAGCACCTGGCGCATCACCGCGGCCGCTGGCCCGGACGCCTCGGGCGTCCCCGGCCAGACCCGGTTGTAGTCGACCTGGCCCGCCAGGCGTCGCAGCCCCACCCGCGCCGCCGCTACATTGCCGATGAACAGGGACAGCGCCCTCGGCAGCCCATGCAGTTGATGCCGCGCCAGCACCTGCCGCATGGCCTCCCAACCGGTGTCCTCGTTGCCGTGCAGGAGCACGGCAACGAACAGCGGTTCGCGCCTGCGACCCGGTAGGTGGATCAGGGTCGGCCCCGCAAGACGCTCATGCAGACGCGCCGCCTCCAGATCGAGCAGCCCTGCGGGCAGGTGATCGTAGGTGGTGAGCAGGGTCATGCCGACCACTCGTGCACGGGCGCGCCCGAGCGCTGGTTTTCCAGATAATCCGCCATCAGCTGCGGCAGATCCTCGTCACAGCGATGCCAGTGGCGCACCAGCCAGTCCGCCCCGGTCTGGCCGGTCTCGAGCCGGGCCTCGAGGACGCCGAAGTAGCGTTCCCCTTCGGCAGCGCTGAGGCCCAATGCCGCCAGCCCATCGCGGGCCTGGCGCAACAATTCCCGCAGCAGACTGCGGGCTGGGTGGCTGCGGCCGTCCAGCCAGACGAACTCGGCCGCAAGGCCAAGGCGTGCGCCCTGATAGAAGTTGCGCCGGACGGCATCGAAGCCGAGGGCGTGCTCCGGCGCCTCCTGCCGGTGCGCGAGGGCATGGGCCAGGCCGTAGTAGAAGGCGGCGTTCGCCATCATGTCGAGCAGGGTGGGCCCGCTCGGCAGCACACGCTGCTCGATGCGCACATGGGCCTCGCCCTTTGCGTCGAAGCCGATGAGGGGACGCACCCAGCGCCAGATGGAGCCGTTGTGCAGCCTGACGTGGGGAAAGCGTTCGGCGGGCTCATCCAAGGGCATGGGCAGGAGGACGGGAAAGAGGTCCAGGTTTTCCCGGTAGAGTTCGAGCAGGGTCTGCTGCACATAACCCCGGCCCAGCGAGACCCGTCTGGCGGTGACATCGCCCAGACCGCCGTAGCCGCCGAGGTCGACGGACTGCTCGAACAGGGGGATGCGTGTCTCCTGCCACAGTCTGCGTCCGAACAACAGGGGCGAGTTCGTCGCCAGCGCCAGCAAGGGCCCGCAGGTGAGCAGACTGGCGTTGTAATAACGGGCGCTGTCGCGTTCCGGCACCTGCAGATGCAGTTGGAAGGAGGTGGTGGCCGCCTCAAGCATGACGTCCGAGCGTCCCAGATCGAGGACTTGTTCCCCTTCGATGTGGATGCGCAGCGGTTGACCCGCACGCTGCCGGATGACCTGCTCGTTGAGCACCACGTAGCGGTTCATCGCGGACATGGTGTCCAGGGTCAGATCGTCTTCCCGCAGCGTGGGGGGGATGCCGATGCTGGCGAGCTGGGCATCCATGCCATGGGCCACGTCCTGGGCGCGTCGCCAGGTCGCCCCCAGCTCCGCTTCCATCGCCAGCAGGGCGCCGGGCGCCAGGACCTGCGGCGTGCCGTTGACCTCGATGTTGAAGCGGGACAATTCCGGCACCACCATGGCATCGGCCAGGACGGCCAGAAACGCCTCATTGACGGGGTAAGGCGAGCCGGCATGGTCCAGGAGCCAGGCCTCCAGTTCGAAGCCCGCGACATGCCGTTCGTCGCGAAACCCGCCCGCCCGCGCCCAGGCGAGCAGGCGTTCGGTCTCCTGCCGCAACAGCTCGGCAAAGCGGTCGAAGTCGTCGGTGTCGAAAACGGTCCGGCCGATCTCCTGCCCCATGCGCCCACCCCCTCGGGTCTACGCTCCAAGTTTAGCCCGGCGGTACGATACGGTTGTCGGCCAGCATGTCGGCAATGCCAGTACTGGCGCTGGGTTGGTTCGGATCCAGAGGCGGCCTCATGAAATATCCGGGCTTGAACAGCGCGCCGCATACATCGCGGCGGCCGGGGTTCAGCCTTTGAGGAGGACGAGGATGGCCTTGAGCTCGGCCTTCAGGCCGGCGAGATCGAACGGCGCCGAGTTGGAGGCCGCCTTGCCGCCCCCACCGTCCTCGCCCCCCCCCTCGCTGAGCAGGCGGTTGCGTGCGCCGCTGATGGTGAAGCCCTGCTCGTAGAGCAGCTCGCGGATGCGGCGGATCAACATCACTTCGTGATGCTGGTAGTAGCGGCGATTGCCGCGCCGCTTCACCGGCTTGAGCTGGCTGAACTCCTGTTCCCAATAGCGCAGGACATGGGGTTTGACCCCGCACAGTTCGCTCACCTCGCCGATGGTGAAGTACCGCTTCGACGGGATGGGCGGCAGCTCACGGCTCGGCACGTGGTCCGACATGGGACTGCTCCACCATGGCCTTGAGTTTCTGGCTGGCGTGGAAGGTGACCACGCGTCGTGCGGCGATGGGCATCTCCTCACCGGTCTTGGGGTTGCGGCCGGGTCGCTGCGGCTTGTCGCGCAACTGGAAGTTGCCGAATCCGGAGAGTTTCACACTGTCGCCCGACGCCAGCGCCGTGCGCACCTCCTCGAAGAAGACCTCGACCATTTCCTTGGCTTCGCGCTTGTTGAGGCCGACCTTCTCGAACAGCAGGGTGGCGAGTTCGGCCTTGGTGAGCGTCGTCATCAGCTAAGTCCTCTCAAGTCAATGGCAGGATCGTCCCGGGGTGTCCTCCCCACTACGGCAGGTGGGCGGCGTGTTCCCCCCGACCCGGGGATGCACGCTATGCGCGCAACGCGGCGTTGAAGCGTTCGGACAGGAAGGCAAGCACTCGGGAGACCGCGGCATCGATCTCCGATTCTGTAAGTGTTTTCTCAGTATGTTGTAACAACATCCTGAATGCAAGACTTTTTTTACCAGGGTCCACGCCCTTGCCCTGATACACGTCAAAGAGCTCGAACTCCGTGACGGTGGCAGGCAGGGCCTCACGCACCGCCTCGAGGATCTCACCCACCGCCAGGTCGCTGTCCACCACCACGGCGATGTCCCGTCGCACGGCGGGGAAGCGGGAGATGCCGCGATGCCTGGGCAGCGTACGGGACGACAGGGCGGCGCAGTCCAGCTCGAACAGCAGGGGGCTGCGCGCGAATCCATACTTCTGCGCGAGCCGCGGATGCAAGCTGCCGACCCAGCCGACCGCCTCGCCCCCCAGCCACACGCGTGCCGTCTGACCGGGATGCAGGGCGGGGTGGGTGTCTGTCCTGAATTGCGGCCGGGCGGGCCAGAACAGGGCCTCCACATCCGCCTTGAGGTCGAAGAAATCGACCCAGCGCTGCGGCGCGGCCCACTGTTCCGGCCAGGCCGACCCGTAGGCTAGGCCGGCCAGCCGCAGGGGTTGGCTGTCCGCATCCCGGCCGAGGAAACAGCGCCCCATCTCGAACACGCGCAGACGCTCCTGGCCGTGGTTGAGATTGTGGCGCAGGGTCTGCACCAGGCCCGGCATCAGGCTGCCGCGCATCACGTCCATCTGGGCGGCGATCGGGTTGCGCAGCGTGATGCGATCTTTTTCTATATTGAAATCATCATGTTGTTCAGATGATATGAAGCTGTATGTCACAACTTCCTGGTAACCGATTGTCGAGACGAGGTTCTTGATCTCCGACTCGGACCTCAGGCGTTCCGACGCGGGCAACAGGCTATGGGCCGCCCGGGGCGCCGCAGCAGGGATGTGCGCGTAGCCGCGCAGTCGCGCCACCTCCTCGATCAGATCCACCTCGATTTCGAGATCGAAGCGCCATGAGGGGGGCAGGACCTGCCAGGTCTCGCCCTGGGACGAGACGTCCATGCCCAGCCGGTCCAGGATGGCGCGCATCTCCTCTTCCGTGACCTCCACCCCCAGCAACCGACGCGCACGTGCCGGCCGGAAGGCGATGCGCGTGCGCGCGGGGACGCCGGGGCCCGCTACGACGATCTCGCCGGCCTCGCCGCCACAGATGTCCAGGATCAGGCGGGTCGCACGCTCCATGGCCTGACGCGGCAGCCGCGGATCGACACCGCGTTCGAAGCGGTAGGACGAATCCGTGGACAGGCCGTAGCGACGGGCACGGTCGGCGAGGGCGGCAGGCGTGAAGTGGGCGGCCTCGAGGAAGACATCGCGCGTGGCGGCGGTCACCCCGCTGGCGGCCCCGCCCATGATGCCCGCCAGGGCGAGCGGACCGCGATCGTCGGCGATGACCAGGCTGTTCGCATCGAGCCGGACGGTCTGCCCGTCAAGCAAGGCCAGGGGTTCGCCGTCTTGCGCCCAACGCACGCGCACGGAGCCTTGTAGTCTGGCCAGATCGAAGGCATGCATGGGCTGCCCCAATTCCAGCAGGACGTAGTTGGTGACGTCGACCACCGGATGGATGGGGCGCAGGCCGGACCGCGCAAGGCGTTCGCTCATCCAGTCCGGCGTCCGGGCCTCGGGGTCGAGTCCCCTGAGCACGCGTCCGCAATAGACCGGGCAGGCCTCGGGCGCCTCGACGATGACCGGGTGGGTGTCGGGTCGGCTGGCTTGCACCGGTGTGCAGTCCACCGCTACACGTTCGGCACCGGTCAGGGCGGCCACCTCGCGGGCGATGCCGGTCAGAGACAGGCAATCGCCCCGGTTGGGGGTGAGTTTGAGGGTGATGAGATGATCGTCCAGATGCAGGTACGCACGCAGGTCGGCACCGACCGGGGCATCCGCCGGCAGCTCCATGATGCCGTCGGCCTCAAGGCTGATGCCGAGCTCCTTCGCCGAGCAGAGCATGCCGAAGGAATCGACGCCGCGCACCCTGGCCTGACGGATCTCGAGCTCGGGCAGCTTGGCGCCGACCAGGGCGCAGGCGGTCTTCAGTCCCACCCGGGCATTCGGCGCGCCGCAGACGACGGTGAGCGGCGCCCCCTCCCCTGTGCGCACCGTGCACACCTGCAGCCGATCCGCATCCGGATGGCGTTCGGCGGTCAGGATATCGGCCACCACCACGCCCTGAAAGGCGGGCGCGACCGGTTGCAGGGCCTCCAGTTCGAGGCCGGCCATGGTCAGGGCGTGTCCCAGGTCCTGCATGGACCGATCGGTCCGTACCAGGCTGCGCAACCAGCGTTCCGAAAATTGCATGGCAGGGGCTCCTCAGGCGAACTGGCGCAGGAAGCGGACATCGTTCTCGAAGAACAGCCGCAGGTCGTCCACCCCGTAGCGCAACATGGCCAGGCGCTCGACACCCAGGCCGAAGGCGAAGCCCTGCCAGCGCTCGGCATCGATGCCGACGTGGGCGAAGACCTTGGGATGTACCATGCCGCAGCCCAGCACCTCCAGCCAGCCGGTCTGGGAACACACCCGGCAGCCGGCGCCCTCGCAGATCACGCAGCCGATGTCCATCTCCGCCGAGGGCTCGGTGAACGGGAAGAAGGAGGCGCGGAAGCGCACCGGGAGATGTTCACGCTCGAAGAACCGGGCCATGAAGTCGGCCAGCACCCCCTTGAGGTCGGCGAAACTCACCGTCTCGTCCACCCACAAGCCCTCCACCTGGTGGAACATCGGGGTGTGGGTGACATCGGAGTCGCAGCGGTAGACCCGGCCCGGCGCGATGATCCTGAGCGGCGGCGGGTGGTCCAGCATGTAGCGCACCTGCACGGGCGAGGTGTGCGTGCGCAGCAGTTGGCCGCCTTCCAGATAGAAGGTGTCGTGCATCGCCCGCGCTGGATGGTCCTCAGGGATGTTGAGCGCCGTGAAGTTATAGAAATCGGTCTCGATCTCGGGTCCTTCGGCCACGTCGAAACCGATGGATGCGAACAGCCGCTCGATGCGCTGCAGGGTGCGGGTGACGGGATGCAGGCCGCCCAGGCCGGCGCCGCGGCCCGGCAGCGTCACGTCCAGCGCCTCCTGCCTGAGCTGGGCCTCGAGCGCCTCGGCCTCGATGGCCTCGCGCCGCGCCCTGAGCAACCCCTCGACCTCGGCCTTGGCCTTGTTGATGCGGGCCCCCGCCTCGCGGCGCGCATCCGGCGGCATGCCAGCCAGGCCCTTCATCAGCTCGGTGATCAGACCGCTCTTGCCCAGGAAGCGGGCCTTGGCCTGGTCCAGGGCAGGCAGCGAGGTGGTGGCGGCAAAGGCCGATCTGGCCTCTTCTACGATCTCGTCAAGCTGTTTCATGGTTGGCTCGGATGAACAAAGGGAGGCATCGGCCTCCCTCTGACAAAGGCAAGCCTAGGCCGCCCTCTGGACGCAGCACACCCAGGCACGGGGCCGCAGCGGATCCATCGTTCCCCACGGGGAGTGGGTTCAGGCAAGGCCTGAGCCCGGGCACCCCGCTGGCGGCTGACGCGACGGTGGTGTCAGCCCCCCAGGCTGGCCTTGGCCTGCGCGGCCACCTTGGCGAACGCCGCCGGATCGAATACGGCCATGTCGGCCAGGATCTTGCGGTCGATGGCGATCGTGGCCTTCTTCAGCCCGTTCATGAACTGGCTGTAGTTCATGTCCAGACCGAGCTCGCGCACCGCGGCGTTGATGCGGGCGATCCACAGGGCGCGGAACTGGCGCTTGCGCTGTCGGCGGTCGCGATAGGCATATTGCCCCGCCTTCATCACCGCCTCGTTGGCGACGCGGAAGACGTTGTTGCGGCGGCCGCGATAGCCCTTGGCGGCTGCGATCACCTTCTTGTGGCTGGCGCGGGCGGTGGTCCCTCTTTTCACGCGTGGCATGTCCGTTCCTCCTCAGGCGTAGGGCATCATGGCGCGGATGTGGCCCAGGTCGGTGGCATGAACCCCGGTCATGCCACGCAGGCCGCGCTTGCGCTTGGTGCTCTTCTTGGTGAGGATGTGGCGCAGATAGGCATGGGTGCGTTTGACCCCGCCGCTGCCGCGCACGCGGAAGCGCTTGGCCGCCCCGCTCTTGGTCTTCATCTTGGGCATTGCTTTGCTCCTATTCGATGCCGCCAGGTGATCCCGCACACCGGGATGCTTCACCGACCTCGCGGCACTTGTGCGGCGCAGAATCGGAGGCCCGCGCCTCGCCTCTTGAAACCGTTCGCTTTACTTCCTCTTTTTCGGCGTCAGCACCATGACCATCTGACGGCCTTCCAGCTTGGGGTACTGCTCCACGCTGGCATATTCGGCGAGATCCGCCTCGACGCGCTTCAGGAGCTGCAGGCCGAATTCCTGGTGGGCCATCTCCCGGCCCCGGAAGCGCAACGTGACCTTGGCCTTGTCGCCTTCGGTCAGGAAGCGGATGAGGTTCCTCAGCTTGACCTGGTAGTCCGCATCGTCGGTGCGGGGCCGAAACTTGATCTCCTTGATCTGGATTTGCTTCTGCTTGAGCCTGGCCTCGTGCTGCTTCTTCTGCTCATGGTACTTGTATTTGCCATAGTCCATGATCTTGCACACCGGCGGCTGCGCCTGGGGGGCGATCTCCACCAGGTCCAGGTCTGCATCCTCCGCCTTGAGCAGGGCCTCCCTCAAGCTGACGATGCCCAACTGGGCGCCGTCTTCCCCTATCAGCCGGACCTGCGGCGCGTCGATCTCGCCGTTGATCCGCAACTCCTTGTCCAGTGCGATGCTCAACCCCTTTCAAAACAAAGAAGAGCCGACGCGCTAGCCGGCTCTCCTGTCCATCTCCTCGCGCAGACGACCGATCAGCTCATCCAGGCGCATCTGGCCCAGGTCCTCGCCGCCGCGGATCCTCACCGCCACCATGCCTTGCGCCCTTTCCTTCTCGCCGACGATCAGCAGATAGGGGACGCGTTGCATGGCATGCTCGCGGATTTTATAGGTAATCTTCTCGTTCCTCAAGTCCGTCTTCACCCGGAAGCCTTGATTTTTAAGGGCTTGCGTCACCTCTCCGGCATATTCCGCCTGGGCGTCGGTGATGCTCATGACCACCGCCTGCACCGGCGCGAGCCAGAGCGGGAAGTTGCCGGCGTAGTGTTCGATCAGGATGCCGATGAAACGCTCGAGGGAGCCCAGGATGGCACGGTGCAGCATCACCGGTGGGCGACGCGTATTGTCCTCGGCGACGTATTCGGCCCCGAGCCGCACCGGTAGGTTGAAGTCGAGCTGTATGGTGCCCACCTGCCACAGCCGCCCGAGGGAGTCCTTCAGCGTGAACTCGATCTTGGGCCCGTAGAAGGCCCCCTCCCCCGGCTGCAACTCGAAGGCCAGGTGGTTCTGCTCCAGGGCGGCGGCCAGCGCGGCCTCGGCGCGGTCCCAGGTCTCGTCCACGCCGACCCGTTTCTCCGGCCGGGTGGAGAGCTTGACCAGCACGTCGTTGAAACCGAAGTCGGCATAGACCGCCTGCAGCATGCGGATGAAGGCCGACACCTCGCCCTGGATCTGGTCCTCGGTGCAGAAGATGTGCGCATCGTCCTGGGTGAAGGCGCGCACGCGCATCAACCCGTGCAGCGCGCCTGAGGGCTCGTTGCGGTGGCAGGAGCCGAACTCGGCGATCCTGAGCGGCAGGTCGCGGTAGGAATGCAGCCCATGGTTGAAGATCTGCAAGTGGCCCGGGCAGTTCATGGGCTTGACGGCGTAATCCCGGTTCTCCGAGGCGGTGGTGAACATGTTCTCGCGGTAGTTCTCCCAGTGCCCCGACCGCTCCCACAGCGAGCGGTCCATGACCGTGGGGGTCTTCACCTCCTGGTAGCCATACTCGCGGAACTTGCGCCGCATGTACTGCTCGATCTCCTGCCACAGGACCCAGCCGTTCGGGTGCCAGAACACCATGCCCGGCGCCTCGTCCTGCAGGTGGAACAGATCGAGCTGCTTGCCCAGCCTGCGGTGGTCGCGCCGTTCGGCCTCCTCCAGCCGGTGCAGGTATGCCTCCAGGTCCTCCTTCTTGGCCCAGGCCGTGCCGTAGATGCGCTGCAGCATCTCGTTGCGATGGTCCCCGCGCCAATAGGCGCCGGCCACCTTCATGAGCTTGAAGACCTTGAGCTTGCCGGTCGAGGGGACGTGCGGGCCGCGGCACAGGTCGATGAAGTCGCCCTCGCGGTAGAGGGAGATGGTCTCGCCGGCGGGGATGTCGTGGATGATCTCGGCCTTGTATCTCTCGCCGATCGACTCGAAAAAACGCACCGCCTCGTCGCGGTCCCATTCCTCGCGCTTGACCGGGATGTCGCGCCTGGCCAGCTCCTGCATGCGCTTTTCGATCGCCGCCAGGTCCTCCGGCGTGAAGGGCCGCTTGTAGGCGAAGTCGTAATAGAAACCGTCCTCGATCACCGGCCCGATGGTCACCTGCGCGTCCGGGAAGAGCTCCTTCACCGCGTAGGCGAGCAGGTGGGCGGTGGAGTGGCGGATGAGCTCCAGGCCCTCAGGGTCCCGGTCGGTGACGATGGCGAGCTGCGCGTCCTGGTCGATGACGTGGCTCACGTCGACCAGCCGGCCGTCCACCTTGCCGGCCAGGGCGGCGCGGGCGAGTCCCGCGCCGATGCTGGCGGCCACCTGGGCAACGCTCACCGGCTGGTCGAAGGATCGGACCGAGCCGTCGGGAAGGGTGATCTGAGGCATGTTGCGCTCCGCAAAGCGAAATCAAAAAAAAAGTGCGGTCGGGCCGCACTTTTCTCTCGGTTCAGACGAGGAAGCCTTCAACCCGCTCCGTGGCTGTTGCAAAGGGTGCAAGTTCGCAAGGTCATCTACGCTGTTCCCGATGGTAGCTGGTAGGCGCGATTGGACTCGAACCAACGACCCCCACCATGTCAAGGTGATGCTCTAACCAGCTGAGCTACGCGCCTAAAGCTCGGCAATTCTAACCAAGCGCCGCGCCGGCGGCAATTGGCATTTTCGCGCCCTGCAGGGCCCGGCGGCGGCCGCGCCGCACATCCACCCCGGCCAGGATGATCAGTGCGATGACGAAGAAACCCCCCAGCGTCAGCATGGCCGGTCGATGCGCGCCGGCGGTCAGCCACACGGCCAGGCCATAGGTGATGGGCCCGAGGATGGCGGAGAGCTTGACCGCCAGCCCCCACAGGCCGAAGAACTCGGCGCGCTGCGGCAGGGGGCTCAGATACCCCACCAGGGCGCGGCCGGCCGACTGCGAGGCGCCGAGGCACAGGCCGGCGACGTTGGCCGCCAGCCAGAACAGGCCTGGTTCGGTGGCGAACCAGGCCAGCACGACGGTGACCAGCCAGCCCGCCAGGGTGAGGGCGAGCGTGGGCTTGTGGCCGAGGCGATCCTGGACATGGCCGAAGACCACCGCACCGATCGCCGCCGTGACGTTGACCGCCAGGATGAGCAGGATGCTCGCCCGGGTGTCGAAGCCCATGGCCTGCTGGGCATAGACCGCGGCGAGCGCGATGACCGCCTGCACGCCCGCCTGGTAGAACACGATGCAGGCGAGGAAGCGGAACAGGTCGGGGAAGCTGCGCGCACGCCGCAGGGTGTCGCCGACCCGGCGATAGGCCGCACGGATGGCATGCGCACCCGGCGAGAACCCGGCGCCGCGCTCGCGCAGGAAGACGAAGGTGGGCAGCGCCGCGAGCAGAAAGACACCGGCGGTGATGAGCATCGCCCCCGGGACGTACTCGGCCGCCCCCCGCCCTGCGGCCTGGGCCTGGTCGATGTAGGCGAGACAAAGCCCCAGGGTGAGTATGCCGCCCAGATAGCCCAGCCCCCAGCCGAGGCCGGAGAGCCTGGCCATGCCGCGGCCGCGCGCGAGCTCCGGCAGGAAGGCGGCGATCAGGTTCTCGCCGGTGCCGAAGAAGAAATTGCTCAAGACCACCAGCGCCACCCCAAGCCACAGTTCGCCCGGCCCCACCAAGGCCAGGGCGGCGGTGGCCAGCACGCAGCCCACGGTGGTCATGGCGAGCAGCCGCTTCTTGGCCGTGCGCAGATCGGCATAGGCCCCGATCGCCGGCGCGGTGAGCATGATCAGGCCGTAGGAGACGGCCAGCGCCGAGGTCCACGCGAGCGTCGCCCAGGTCGTGTTGCCCGCGACGACAACGACGAAGTAGGCGTTGAACACGGCGGTGATGACCACCGTGGTGTAGCCCGAATTGGCGAAGTCGTACATCGCCCAGGCCCAGGCCTCACGTTTCCTCACGCCGGCATTGAGCAGGGTAGTGCGCGAGCGGGGTGGGTGTCGTGGCAAGTCTCGTGTCTCCCGGCAGCCAGGCCGCGTAAAATGATACGAACATCTAACGACGGACCATCATGACCCGCCGCATCCTCGTCACCTCAGCCTTACCCTACGCCAACGGCGCCATCCACCTGGGCCACCTGGTGGAATACATCCAGACCGACGTCTGGGTGCGCTTCCAGAAGATGCGCGGCCATGAGTGCTGGTATGCCTGCGCCGACGACACCCACGGCACGCCCATCATGCTGCGAGCGGAGAAGGAGGGCATCACGCCGGAGCAGCTGGTCGCCCGCGTCTGGCACGAGCACAAGCGCGACTTCGACGGCTTCCTGATCGGCTTCGACCATTATGCCAGCACACACAGCGAGGAGACCCGGCGCCACGCCGAGGACATCTACGCGCGGCTCAAGGCGGCGGGGTTGATCGAGGTGAGGGCGATCGAGCAGTTCTATGACCCGGTCAAGGCGATGTTCCTACCCGACCGGTTCATCAAAGGCGAATGCCCCAAGTGCCACGCACGCGACCAGTACGGCGATGCCTGCGAGGTGTGCGGCGCGGCCTACCAGCCCACGGAGCTCATCAACCCCTATTCCGCCGTGTCCGGCGTGAGCCCGGTGCGCAAGCGCTCGGAGCACTATTTCTTCCGCCTGTCCGACCCCCGCTGCGGCGCCTTCCTGCGCGAGTGGACGCAGCCGCCGCGGGTGCAGGAGGAGGCCGCCAACAAGCTCAGGGAGTGGCTCGATGCGGGGCTCACCGACTGGGACATCTCGCGCGATGCGCCCTATTTCGGCTTCGCGATCCCGGACGCACCGGGCAAGTATTTCTACGTCTGGCTGGATGCCCCCATTGGCTACCTGGGCAGCTTCCAGGCCCTGTGCGCGCGCGAGGGGCTGGACTTCGCGGCCTACTGGGACCGCGATGCGGCGCGCGCGGCCGGCACCGAGGTGTATCACTTCATCGGCAAGGACATCCTCTACTTCCATGCCCTGTTCTGGCCGGCGATGCTGGAGTTCGCCGGCTTGCGCACGCCGAGCGGCGTGTTCTGCCACGGCTTTCTCACCGTCAACGGACAGAAGATGTCCAAGTCGCGCGGCACCTTCATCACCGCCGAGAGCTACCTGAAGCACCTCAATCCGGAGTGGCTGCGCTACTACTACGCGGCCAAGCTGGGGCCGAGCCTGGAGGACATCGATCTGAACCTGGAGGACTTCGTCGCCCGGGTCAACAGCGACCTCGTCGGCAAGTACGTCAACATCGCCAGCCGCACCGCCGGCTTCATCGCCAAGCGCTTCGGCGGCCGGCTGGGCCAGGTGCCGGCCGCCGACACGCCGCTGCCGGCCATGCAGGCGGCGGCCGAGGCGATCGCGGCGCACTACGAGGCGCGCGAGTACGGCAAGGCCCTGCGCGAGATCATGGCCCTGGCCGATCTGGCCAACCAATACGTGGACCAACACAAGCCCTGGGAGATGGCGAAACAGCAAGGCCGCGAGGCAGAGCTCCATACGGTGTGCACGGTGGCGATCAACGCCTTCCGGCTGCTCACCCTGTATCTGAAGCCGGTGCTGCCGCGTCTGGCCAACGAGGTCGAGGCCTTCCTCAACATCCCGCCGCTCGCCTGGCAGGACGCCGGCCGGCTGCTCACCGACCATGTCATCCAGCCCTACCGGCACCTGATGACGCGGGTGGACCCCAAGGCGATCGAGGCGATGCTGGCGGAAAACCGCGAGACCCTGGTGCCGCCGCCCGCCCCCGTGCGGCATGGCGAGCATCAACAGCATGCGGTGGCCGAGGTCGGTGCGGCCGCCGCCCCGCCCTCCCCCGCCGCGGGGGCGGCGACGATCGCCATCGACGATTTCGCCAAGCTGGACCTGCGCGTAGTGCGCATCGTCCAGGCCGAGCACGTGGAAGGCGCGGACAAGCTGCTGCGGCTCACCCTGGACCTGGGCGGCGAGACGCGCACCGTGTTCGCCGGCATCAAGTCGGCCTATGCGCCGGAGAGCCTGGTCGGGCGGCTCACGGTGATGGTGGCCAACCTGGCGCCGCGCAAAATGAAGTTCGGCCTCTCCGAGGGCATGGTGCTCGCCGCCTCCGACGAGCGCGGCGGGCCCTTCCTGCTCGCGCCGGACAGCGGCGCCCAGCCCGGCATGCGCGTGAAGTGATCCCAGATTTGTCTTTAGGGCACGCGATGATGGCGAGTCGTATGGCGAGCAGATGCGCACACAGGCAACGAGCCCATGGTGAACCTCGAGGGCTAAGCGCACGGGCGGGAAGATGCCGCCAGACAGAGGCCCTGGCGCGTGCAGGCCTCGGTGGCGTGGCAATAGCGCTACCTTCTAGCATGCCCGAGCGACCGACGAAGGCACTGGCCGGCCTAATGACAAATCTGGGATGATGATCACCCGCCATCTCGTCATCCGCGGCCGCGTGCAGGGCGTGTGGTATCGCGAGTCCATGCGCCAGGAGGCGGAACGGCTAGGGGTGGTGGGCTGGGTGCGCAACCGGCGCGACGGTACGGTGGAGGCCATGCTGCAGGGCGAGGCGGCCCAGGTGGAGGCCTTGATCGCCTGGGCCTGGCAGGGGCCGCCGGCGGCGGAGGTCGAGGCCATCGACATCGGCGCAGGCCACGGGACCTATACCCGTTTCGAACGCCTGGCCAGCGAATGACCCCTTGAAAATCATGGTGTTATGGGGCCGGGGCGGCTTTACACTGCCCGCGCCAGGCCTTACCCTGAGGGTTTGACCGGGATACGGACCATGCCCATCACCATCAAGACCGCGGAAGAGATCGAACAGATGCGCCGGGCCTGCCGCCTGGCCGCCGAGGTGCTGGACTACATCACCCCTTTCGTCCAGCCCAGCATCACCACTGGTGAACTCGACCGGCTGTGCCATAACTACATGGTGACGGTGCAGGGCACCACCCCCGCGCCGCTGAACTATGCGCCACCCGGTCACAAACCCTATCCCAAATCCATCTGCACGTCCGTCAACCATCAGGTCTGCCACGGCATTCCGGGCGATCGGAAGCTCAAGTCCGGCGACATGGTGAACCTGGACGTCACCGTCATCACACCAGACGGCTGGCATGGCGACACCTCGCGCATGTTCGTCGTCGGCACCCCCTCCATCCTCGCCAGCCGGCTCATCAACGTCACCTACGAGTGCATGTGGAAGGGCATCCAGGCCGTGCGCCCGGGGGCGCGCCTGGGCGACATCGGCCATGCCATCCAGCGCCATGCCGAGGCCAACGGCTTCAGCGTGGTGCGCGAGTTCTGCGGCCACGGCATCGGCCGTCAATTCCACGAGGAGCCCCAGGTGGTGCATTACGGCAAGCCGGGCACCGGCGTGGATCTTAAACCCGGCATGACCTTCACCATCGAACCCATGATCAACGCCGGCCGGCGCGACATCCGCGTGTTGGGCGACGGCTGGACGGTGGTGACCAAGGACCACTCGTTGTCCGCGCAGTGGGAGCACACCGTGCTGGTGACCGAGACCGGTTACGAGGTGCTGACCCTCTCGGCGGGGAGCCCCCCGCCTCCGGCCTTCGTCGAGCAGGCCATGACCCAGGTGGCGTGACCCCTGCCCAGCCGGCTGTCTCGGTCTGGCGGGCCGAATACCTCGCGGCGCGCGAGGCCCTGATCGCGGCCTACCTCGCCCGTCCCCGCCCCCGTCCCCTGCTCGCCGGCCTGGCACGGGCCGCCGATCATCTCTTCCGTCGGGTCTGGCACGCCCATGACCTGCCGCGCGGGGCCGCGCTGGTGGCCGTGGGCGGGTATGGTCGCGCGGAACTCTATCCGCATTCCGACGTGGACGTGCTGATCCTGCTCGACGACGACCTGCCGCCGGCGGAGCAGACCCGCTTCGAGCCCCTCATCGGGTTGTTCTGGGACGTGGGGCTGCCGGTGGGGCATAGCGTGCGCAGCCTGTCGGTCTGTCTGGAAGAATCGGCCCGCGACGTGACCATACAGACCAATCTGCTCGAATCCCGTCTGCTCGTCGGCGATGCCGGGCTGTACGAGCGGTTCAGACAACGCTACCTGACCATGCTGGACCCGGCTGCCTTCTTCGAGGCCAAGCTCCTCGAGCAGCAAAACCGGCATGGCCGCGCCGAGGACAGGGCCTTGCGGCTGGAGCCCGACGTCAAGGAGCATCCGGGCGGCCTGCGCGATCTGCACACCGTGCTTTGGGTGAGTCAGGCCGCGGGGCTGCCGCCCAGCCTGCACGGCCTGGCACGCGAAGGGCTGCTCAGCGCCGCTGAGGCCCGCCACATCGAGGCCCTGATCGGCTTCCTGGCGCAGCTGCGCATCCGGCTCCACCTCGCCGCCGGACGGCGCGAGGACAGACTGGTGTTCGAGCTGCAGGAGCGGCTGGCGGCCGACATGGGTATCGCCCCCCGCCCGCCCCGGCGCGCCTCGGAGCGGCTCATGCAGCGCTACTTCCAGACCGCGCGCGAACTCTCGCTCGCCTGCGAGTTCCTGCTCAGCGCGCTGCGCTGCCGCATCAAACCCATCACCGCGACACAGCCGCTGGCGGGCTTTCCCGGTTTCCTGCAACGGGGGGCGCTGCTGGACATCAGCTCGGAAGATCTGCTCACCCACGAGCCCGAGGCGGTCCTGGGCGCCTTCCTGGCGCTGGCGCGACATCCCGAATTGGGCGGGCTGTCACCGCGACTGCTGCGCGCCTTGTGGCGCGCGGGCAAACGCATCGACAAGGCCTACCGCGGCGACCCGCAGCGCCGGGCGCAATTCATCGCTTTGTTGCGAGAACCGCGCGGCGTCACCCGGGTGCTGCGCCTGATGCACCGGCTGGGCATCCTGGGGCGTTACCTGCCGGCCTTCGGGCGCATCACCGGCCAGATGCAGCACGACCTCTACCACATCTACCCGGTGGACGAGCACATCCTGATGGTCCTGCGCAACCTGCGCCGCCTCAGGCTCACCGAGTTTGCCCACGAGCTGCCCCTGGCGCACCGGCTGATGGCCGAGTTCGACCGTCCCGATCTGCTTTATCTGGCGGCCCTGTTCCACGACATCGCCAAGGGGCGCGGCGGGGATCATTCCACGCTGGGTGAGCGCGATGCCCGCCGCTTCTGCCGCCAGCACGACCTGCCGCGCCCGGACGCGGACCTCGTCGCCTGGCTGGTGCGGCATCACCTCGTGATGTCTTCCACCGCGCAGAAGCAGGACCTCAGCGACCCGGCGGTGATCGATGCCTTCGCCCGCACCTGCGGCAATGTGCATCGGCTCACCGCGCTCTATCTCCTCACCGTCGCCGACATCCGCGGCACCAATCCCGGCATCTGGAATGCCTGGAAGGAGAAGCTGTTGCGAGAGCTCTATCTGGCCGCCCGGCGCGCGCTGGAGGGTGGACAGCCCGCCCTCGACGGCGTCGAGGCCAAGAAGGAGCAGGCGCGGGCGAATCTGCGCCTGTACGGCTACCCGCCCGGCGCGGAGGAGGCGCTGTGGTCACGCCTGGACGACGTTTGGTTCCTGCGCCTGTCGGCGCAGGAGATCGCCTGGCAGACGCGGCGGCTGCTGCCGGTGTTGGGGCGCGAGACGATCGTGGTACGGGCCCGACTCGCACCCATCGGCGAGGGGGTGGAGGTGATGGTCTACGCCCCCGATCAGCCCGGACTGTTCGCACGCATCTGCGGCTTCTTCGCCAGCCTGCGCTACACCGTGCTAGAGGCCAAGATACATGCCACGCGGGACGGTTACGCCCTGGACAGTTTCCTGATCATGGACCCGGAAAACCGGGGCACCCCCTATCGCGACATCCTCAACTACATCGAGTACGAACTCGCCGCCCGCATCCGCGACCAGGCGGCGCTCGAGCCTGCGCCGACCGGACGCCTGCCGCGCCAGCTCAAATCCTTTCCCCTCGAGCCGGGCCTCACCCTGAGCCCGGTGGAGTCCGGCCACGGCCATCTGCTCAGCCTGACCGCCGGCGACCGGCCGGGCCTGCTCTACGACGTGGCACAGGTCCTGGACCGGCACAGGGTCAACGTGCGCTCGGCCAAGATCAACACCCTGGGCAGCCGGGCGGAGGATGCCTTCGTGCTGGAAGGCTCGGCCCTGGAGCGGGTCGGCGAACGTCTCGCCCTGGAGCAGGAACTGCTGGCGGTGTTGCGGATGCCGAATGCGTCCGGCTCATCGGTGCGGACGGCGGCAGGATGAATGCCCCCAGCACACCCAGCCGGCCCACAATAGAGGCACAAACCAAGACCCGCAAAACGCATGTCAGCCCTGCGCGGCCGGAATCCCCCGGCGGCTCGAGCCGCCACCCCCTTTGTCAAGGGGGCCGGGGGGTTGCTCGGATGACAAGAAAACACGGGCTGGCCCTTCGTTCTCTTGACCGGTCGTTGGTCGGCCTTCAGGCCGACGGCGTTGTTATCGCGCTTCACGATTGTAGGGCTGAAACCCCACTTACCTCCGGCCTACGGGCCGACCTGCATTCCTATGGATGACCCGGGCTTGATCTCCGCCCGGCTCAATCCGCCCACAGCAGGGCGAGCTCCAGGCTCACCGCCTCGAACGGAGGGATGGCCACACTCGCGGCGTCTTGGAAACTGCCCAACAGCAACCAGCGCCCGCCCTGGTTTTCATAGGCCTCCAGCAGGCGCAGGTCGGGGTCCACCAGCCAGGCATGCCCGACCCCCAGGCCGGCGTAGAGGGGCAGCTTCTCCGCCCGGTCCACCCGTGCGGTGGCCGGAGAGAGGATCTCGCACACCCAGTCCAGCGCCTGCTCGAACCAGGCCGTATCGGGCAGCCGCGGCAGGCGCTCGCGCCGCCAGCCGGCCAGGTCTGGTACCAGGACGTGGCCGGCGAGGTGCAACTCGGGCTCGTCCAGGATCCACCAGCCGCCGGGCCCTCCCCTGCCACGGTCATAGGGATCGAACAACGCCGCCCCGATGGCGGAATAACAGCGCGCCTGCCGCGGCGCCGGCCGGGGTTGGGTGACCAGCCGGCCGGCGATGAGCTCGCCGACCAGATGCTCCGGCAGGGCGAGCAGGTCCTCGTAGGTGGCAGGCTTGGCGGCAGGCAGGCCCATCGGGGTCAGGGGGGTGCGCTCGACCTGTTGTCTTCCCCCAGGCCGGCCACAGGGGACAAGCCCTGCTCCAGCCGGTAGATCCAGGCCAGCAGTTCCGCCACGGCGACGTAAAGGGCGGGCGGGATGCGCTCGTCCAGGTCCACCTGCATGAGCAACCCCACCAATTCGGGCGACTCGTGCACGAAGACCCCGGCCTCCCGCGCGCGGGCGATGATCTCCTCGGCCACGAGTCCCCGCCCCTTGGCCACCACGCGGGGGGCGCCGTCCTCGGCGGCATAGGCCAGGGCCACCGCCTGCATGCGCCGCTCGGACCCCGTCATGGCGCATCCGGTTCGCCAAGCCGGGCGGCCAGGCCCAACACCTCGAGATCCACCTCGCGCAGCCGCCTACCCAATGCCGGAAGCGCGGCCCGGAGCTCGGCCAGGCTCTCCTCGGAGGCCGCATCGATGCGGATCTGCACACCCTGGGCGGAGAAGACGAGCTCAGCGGTCACCTTGCCCAGTCTTGGTAGGGAGAGCCTGAGCTCAGTACGCCACAGCGGGGCATCCGCCTCGCCCTCGCCGCCGCCGGGCCGCTCCTCCACCAGCCATGCCATAGGCTGTCCGGGCCAGACCTGGCCCTGCCAGACGAAGGGGCCGCCTTCCAGCATCATGAGCTGGCGACTGGCCAGGCGGGCGGCCTCTTCCGGCATGCGGCCGAGCTCCGCCAGGCCGGTGGTCGGCCGGTCGGCCTGAGTGAGGCGGGCCTGCGGCTCGCGCAGGATGCCCTCCAGTGACAGCTCGCCCTTGCTCCAGCGGGCCAGGTGCGATTCGTAGAACAGGCCGCTCTCGCGCACGACCTGGCGCAGCCGCTGCGGCAGGACGGCCTGGCCCGCCAGGGCGAGCTGCGCCACGCCCTGGGTGGCAAGGTTGGCGCTGGGTGCCAGCGCTGAGCGCAGCCCGTCAACGGCCTGGCCGACCATCGCCATTGCCGGCAGGGCGGTGCGGCTGGCCAAGGCTGCGCTGAGATTGCTGGCCGGGCTCGCAGGGTTGAGCAGCAGGCTGACATCCGCGACGATGGGCCGCTGGGCCGGGGGACCGGACGCGGCGCCCGTCTGAGCGACCGGCACGGACGGCACGCGGGCGGACGCGGCAGCACCAGGCGGAGGCGGCGTGGCGGTGGTGCCGCCGGCGGCCGGGGGCGGGCTTGCAGATGGGACTGCGGGCGGGGCCTGCGCCAGGCGGATCAAGGCGCTGACCTGTTGCGCCGCCTGGCTCAACTGCACCGGTTGCGGCCCGCCGGGCGCCGCCGTCTGCGCCAGCACAAAGGTAGGGCGCGGGCTGGCGGCGACATAGGTCAGACGCAGCGTCTCCCCCGGCCTGGCCTGCCCACCGGGCAGGGCCATGTCCAACACCTCCTTGCCCACCCTGACCAGGCTGCGGCCGTTGCCCAGGTTTTCCAGCACCTGGCCGGCATACTGCTGTCCTGGCCTGAACGAGATCGCGCCGGCGTCTTGCCCGCGCTGGGGCTGCAACATCCCTGCCCCCTGGTTCTTGAGCCAGGAGATCAACAGCTCGGGCAATGCGGACAGGTTCACAATGGGGGCATGTGCACTGCGGTGAGAATATATCCTAAAAACCTCAGTTGACCGCTCCTTGGCCTTCGCAAAGACGCATGGAACCTGACGTTTGCGCCTCCGAGCACGCTCACCCGGAAGGTGAGGCCGCTACGCGCCCGCTTTCGGGTCTGTGCGCGCGTCTGGCTGCGTTGCTCCTCCTTGCGGGGAACGACCCCGCGGCGTCGTCGCGCCGGGCCCCCCACACGCACAAACCCGCCTTCGGGCGCGTTCAACTGAGGTTTTTAGGATATATCGGCACCCGCCTCGGCGTGCTGAAGCGCACGGCGGCGAGCGCAGCCCCCTGAAAGCGATGAAGCCCGCCTGAAAACAGGTTTAGCACTGTTTCAGCGCAGGCTACCATTCGCAACGCGTATGTTGAGCCTACGCAAGCGGGCGGCCGGAATCCCCCGACGGCTCATGCCGCCACCTCTTTATCAAGGGGGCCGGGGGTGGCCCGCAGGGCCGGGGGGTTAGCCGCCTTGACGACAGCCGCCGTCAGGGGTCGATGAGGATAACCCCCCGGTCGCTGAAGCGACCACCCCCCTTGTCAGGGGGGCTTCCCCCGGTCGCTGAAGCGACCACCCCCCTTGTCAGGGGGGCTTCCCCC
>JBBIKZ010000031.1:0-22352 GCA_037445185.1 Hydrogenophilales bacterium
CTTGATGTCCAGGATTTCCTCCGGCGTGAGGCCCTCGCGTATGCCCGCTGAGGCGGCCAGCTCCTTGTCGGCCTGGATGCGCAGACAGATGCTGTAGAGGTCGCGGATGACCTCCCAGCGGGCGTTCTCGGTGTGTCGCGGCGTGCGCCGCCGGTCCAGGTTGCTCACCGCCGACCACTCGAACACCACCTGGTCGAGCAGTTCGTAGCCTTCCGGCAGGCGGAAGTCCTCGCCCAGTCCGAGCGCGGCGGGCGTGGTGCCGGTCTTGAGCGAGCGCTTGACCACGTCGATGTGGTCGAGCAGCTTTTCCGTCGCCACGTAGCGGTGGGTGGGCTCGCGCTCCCCGTGTATCCGCCTCAGACCCGTGCCCAGGGCGGTATCCAGGTAGAGATGGTGACGTTGCGGGTCGTAGATCGTTTCCAGGCTGAGCAGGTGCGACCAGTTGTCCAGCCAGCGGTCGACCATGTCCAGCTGCCTGGGGGTCAGGCTGCCGGTGCCCAGGGGGGAGAGCAGCAGGGCCTGCAGGTACTCGGCCTCGCAGCTGGAGACCTGGTTGTCGTTGGCATAGACCTTGAATTTGTTGGCATGGAAGCCATCGAACTCGGCGATGCGGTAGAGGTTGTGCAGCCGTAGCCAGAGTTTCTCCTCCACCTTCTCGTAGCGGAAGTAGTAGCGCCATTTGAAGATGTCGGCGAAGCCCCGGATGGCGCGTGCCGTGATGAGCGGCACCATGGCCTGGATGCGGCTGCCGCCCGGGTTGGAGACGAAGTCCATGAGGAAGGCGTGGTAGCCGCGGGTCACCTCCCAGTAGAAGGCATGAATCCCGGTCCACAGGCGCGACTCGATCACCTTGGACATGCGCGGGTTGCGCAGATACTGCAGACACAGCGTGTACTGCATGTCGCGCGTCTGCTCGTCGAGGTGCATGAGTACGGCGAGCCGGTCCTTCGACATGGGCAGCCTGGCGTGGTTGAACTGGATCAGGTTCTGCACCACCTGCTCCTGGGCGGTGTAGATGTCGCCGACGGGAAGGTTCTCCATCCACCGCGAGACGGTGGACAGGTCGCTCAGAGGGTCCTCCGAGCCTTTTTTCTTCTTTTTGAAGAATCCGAACATGTGTCTTCGCAACCTCGCGTTCAAGCCTCGGACGGCGCCAGTTTGCCCTCGACCCAGGCCGCAACGCCCGCCAGGGCGGAGGGCAACCTGGTCGGATCGTTACCGCCCGCCTGCGCCATGTCAGGGCGCCCACCGCCCTTGCCGCCGACCTGCATGGCGACGAGGTTGACCAAGTCGCCGGCCTTGACCCGCCCCGTCAGATCAGGCGTCACCGCCGCGATCAGGGTCACCTTGCCGTCGGCCACGCTGGCCAGCACCAGGGCACAGGAGCGCAGCCGGTCACGCAACTTATCGGCCAGTTCGCGCAGCGCTTTAGCATCCGCGCCCTCGATGACGGCCGCCAGGACCTTGACGCCGCGCACCTCGACGGCCTGTTCGGCCAGATCCTCGCCCTGGGCGGAGGCGAGCTTGGCCTTGTAGCGGTCGAGTTCCTTCTCCAGCGTGCGCACCTGCTCCTGGATCTGGGCGAGCCGCGCGGTGATCTCGGCGGGCTGGGCCTTGAGACGATCAGCCACCTTGCGCAGGGTGTCCTCCTGCTGCTGGAGGTAGGCCAGGGCGGCCGGGCCGCAGACGGCCTCGATGCGGCGGATGCCGGCGGCCACGCCGCCCTCGGCGACGATCTTGAACAGGCCGATGTCGCCGGTGCGCCGCACGTGGGTGCCGCCGCACAGTTCGGTGGAGAACTCACCCATGCCGACCACCCGCACCTCCTCGCCGTACTTCTCGCCGAACAGGGCCATGGCGCCGGCGCGGATGGCCTCGTCGTGCTTCATCAGCCGGGTCTCCACCCGGCTGTTGCGGCGGATCTCGGCGTTGACCAGGTCCTCGATGCGCCGGATCTCCTCCGGGGTGACCGGCTGGGGATGGGAGAAGTCGAACCGGGTGTGCTCCGGCGTGACCAGGGAGCCCTTCTGCGTGACGTGCTTGCCCAGGACCACACGCAGGGCGGCGTGCAGCAGATGCGTGGCGGAGTGGTGGTAGGCCGCCATCTGGCGCGCCCGCATGTCCACCCGCGCGTCGACCACGTCGCCCACCGCCAGACGGCCGGTGGTGAGCCGACCCTTGTGGCCGAAGACCTCGGCCTGGATCTTCTGGGTATCCTCGACCCGAAACACGCCGTGCCCGCAGGCGAGCTCGCCGACGTCGCCGACCTGGCCGCCGGACTCGGCGTAGAAGGGCGTGCGGTCGAGCACGACGACCGCCTCGTCGCCGGCGACGATCTCGCGCACCGGGCTGCCTTCCTTGTAGAGGGCGAGGATACGCCCGTCCTGCTCCAGCGTGTCATAGCCGACGAACTCGGTGGGCTGGCCGGAGAATTCCAGGCCCCTGCCCAGGGTGAACTTGCTGGCCGCGCGGGCGCGCTCGCGCTGCTGCGCCATGGCCGCCTCGAAACCGGCGAAGTCGACGTTGAAGCCGCGCTCGCGGGCGATGTCGGCGGTGAGGTCGAGGGGGAAGCCATAGGTGTCGTAGAGCTTGAATACGGTCTCGCCGTCGAGCATGCGGTCCTCCGACTGCATGGCCTGCTCCAGCACGCCCATGCCGTGCTCCAGGGTCTCGGCGAAACGCTCCTCCTCCTGCCGGAGGATGGCCGCCACGTTGTCGCGCGCCGCCGGCAGCTCCGGATAGGCCTCGCCCATCACTCCTGCCAGGTCGTCCACCAGGCGGTGGAAGAAGGGGCGCTTCTGGCCCAGCTTGTAGCCATGGCGGATGGCGCGCCGGATGATGCGCCGCAGGACATAGCCGCGCCCCTCGTTGCCCGGGATGACGCCGTCGACGATGAGGAAGGCGCAGGCGCGGATGTGGTCGGCGATGACCTTGAGCGAGTTGCTGCCGAGATCGGTGCAACCGGTCTCGCGCGCGGCGGCCGCGATCAGGTCACGGAAGAGATCGATGTCGTAGTTCGAGTGCACCCCCTGCATGACCGCGCTGATGCGCTCCAGACCCATGCCCGTGTCCACCGAGGGCTTGGGCAGGGGATGCAGGACGCCCGCCTCGTCGCGGTTGTACTGCATGAACACCACGTTCCAGATCTCGATGTAGCGGTCGCCGTCGGCCTGGGCCGAGCCCGGCGGGCCACCCGCCACCTCCGGGCCGTGGTCGTAGAAGATCTCGGTGCAGGGGCCGCAGGGGCCGGTGTCGCCCATCTGCCAGAAGTTGTCCGAGTGATACTTGGCCCCCTTGTTGTCGCCGATGCGCACCAGGCGTCCGGCGGGGATGCCGATCTCGTTGGCCCAGATGTCGTAGGCCTCGTCGTCGTCCTGATAGACCGTCACCCACAGCCTGTCCGGCGGGATGGCCAGTACGCCGGTGAGGAACTCCCAGGCGTATTCGATCGCGTTGCGCTTGAAATAGTCGCCGAAGCTGAAGTTGCCCAGCATCTCGAAGAAGGTGTGATGCCTGGCGGTGTAGCCGACGTTCTCGAGGTCGTTGTGCTTGCCGCCGGCCCGCACGCAGCGCTGGCTGGAGGCGGCCCGGACATAGGGCCGCGTCTCGCGGCCGAGGAAGACGTCCTTGAACTGCACCATGCCGGCGTTGGTGAACAGCAGGGTGGGGTCGTTGGCCGGCACCAGCGGGCTGGAGGGGACGATGGTGTGTCCCTTGGAGGCGAAGTAGTCCAGAAACTGGCGACGGATTTCGCTGCTTTTCATGTCACGGCGGGCTTGAATTAGGGGGCATCGCGCATTGTAGCCCCGATCCCGCAGCCGTTGTAATGCATCACGCCGGGTGCCGGGCAGCGGCTCGGCGGCCTAAAACCCTTCTGAAGCAATGGGATAGATGCGCGGATGGGGTTGAAAAGGCGGCGAAAATCCGTATATTAGTCGAGTCTAATATTTTGAGAGGAGTGGGTCATGTACGGCATGTACAATTTCAAGGAAGTGGGCGTTGATTTTCTGGATGCCGGCAACAAGGAGGGCATACACCTGATCGACGTGCGCACCGATGCCGAGGTGGCGCGCGGCGTGATCGATGGCGCCATCCACATCCCGCTGCATCTGCTGCCCCTGCGCGCCGACGAGGTGCCCGACGACAAGCCGGTGGTCATCTACTGCAACTCCGGCGCCCGTTCCGCGCAGGCCTGCGCCTTCATGGCCGCCAAGGGCTATCGCAACATGCACAACCTGGCCGGCGGTATCCAGGCCTGGGCCCGTTCCGGCCGCCCCATCACCTACCCGTCCTCCTGACCTGAACAGGGGTTCCGGCGCGGCCTGAACGCGCCGGTTGCAATCAGGTTGCAACTGGTTTAATGTTGCCCAGCTTTTTTCAGCACTTCCTAATTTGTTGAAGGAGAAGCCCGAATGGATTTCAATAAAGACCTCGACGCACGCGGCCTGAACTGCCCCCTGCCCATCCTCCGCACCAAGAAGACCCTGAACGAGATGGCCTCCGGCGAGATCCTGCGGGTCATCGCCACCGATCCGGGTTCGGTCAAGGACTTCGCGGCCTTTGCCAAGCAGACGGGCAACGAACTGCTGTCCTCGACCGAAGGTAACGGCGAATTCACCTTTTACATCAAGAAGAAGTAACGACCTTCCGGGCCTCGCCTGGCGAGGTGGCCTGCCAACCTGACGCAGAGGTGGTGTGATGGACGAGAAAAAGCTGGCGATCATAGCGACCAAGGGGACCCTGGATTGGGCCTACCCACCCTTCATCCTGGCCTCCACGGCCGCCGCGCTGGGCTACGAGACCCAGATCTTCTTCACCTTCTACGGCCTGCAACTGCTCAAGAAGGACGTGAGCGACCTCAAGGTGAGCCCCCTGGGCAATCCCGGCATGCCCATGAAGATGCCATTCGGACCCAAGTGGTTCCGCGACATCAACTGGAACATCCCCAACGCGGTGCAGGCCATCGTGCCGGGATTCGAATCGCTGGCCACCACGCTGATGAAGCAGACCATCAAGAACAACGGCGTGGCCACCATCCCCGAGTTGAGGAGCCTCTGCCAGGAGGCGGACGTCAAGTTCATCGCCTGCCAGATGACGGTGGAGTTGTTCGGCTTCGAGCACAGCGACTTCATCGACGGCATCGAATACGGTGGCGCGGCCACCTTCTTCGAGTTCGCCGGCGAGACGGACATCTGTCTGTTCATCTGAGTCCGCGTGAGCCGCCGCGACCAGGCCCGCATGAGCGGGCCTGGTCGTTTTGGCGCACATCGACCACATTCTCCGACACCGACCCCCGACGCATGCAGGGGTCGGAGGTCGGCATTCAGGTCGGCGCGTCAGGCCGAAGCCTGACCCAGGGCCCCCAGGACCATGTGGTTCGATCCGCCTTTGGCGAACCCGGGCCGCGTTGGGGGCCTCCAGGTCGGCGCCTGGGCGCGACCTGTAACCAGCCTGTGTGCGAGTCTGGTCCATCACACCTGCCGGGAGTCGAACATGGAAGCGAGCGACCGCCAATGCATCCTCGACCTGATGGCCGGTCACGACGTCATGACCCTGGCCACCGTCCGTCCGGACGGCTGGCCCCAGGCCACCACCGTGGCCTATGCCAATGACGGCCTCGTCCTCTACTTCGCCTGCGACCCCGACGGGCAGAAGGTGGCCAACATCCGTCTGAACGACAAGGTCTCCGCCACCATAGACCGGGACTATCCGGACTGGAACCAGATCCGTGGCCTCTCCCTGGGTGGGACCGCCCGCGTGGTCACCGACCCGGACGAGCGCCGGCATGCCCAGGACCTGCTCCGGCGCAAATTCCCGCAGTGGGCGGAGATGCCCGAGCCGGAAGACCCCGCCCTGATCGCCTTCGTCAAGGTCGTCCCGACGGTCATCTCTCTCCTCGACTACACGCGCGGCTACGGTCATACCCGGCTGGTGCGGGTGGAGGCGGCGGACGTCGCACCGTGAGCGGGGCGTCGGGACATGCTGCGCAGAAGTCGCTGACGAGTGCCTAAGGCGCGCATGGAGAACGCTGAGTTTCTGCGGCGGCGGGCGGCGCTCGAGGCCTGTCTCGCGTTGGGCGAGCGCCTAGGCCTGCGGCAGGGGCTGCCCTATGTCCGCCACTGGAGCGCGGCTGCCGACTTCCTCGGCCTCATCATCGACCACATCCTCGCTCACCGGCCGCACACGATCGTCGAGTGCGGCAGCGGGCTCACCACCCTGTTCATGGCGCGCACTTGTGCCATGGTTGAACGGGGGAGACTCTTTGGCCTCGAACATGCGCCCGAACATGCCGCATGCTGCCGCGCAGAGCTTGAGCGCTACGGCCTGGCCGGTTGGGCGACGGTGCTCGATGCCCCGCTGCGGCCCTGGGTCCTCGGTGGCGAGCGCTATCTCTGGTACGACCTCGCCGCGCTTCCCCAGGTGCCGATCGATCTCCTGGTGATCGACGCTCCGCCGGGGCGGCTGGCCCGGCTGGCGCGCTACCCCGCCCTACCGCTGCTCCACGCTCGGCTCAGCCCCGCCTGCACCCTGTTCCTGGACGATGCGGCGCGGTCGGGTGAACGGGAGATCCTCGCGCGCTGGCGGGCGGAGTTTGCAAATTTCGTCGTCACCGAGCCGCCGACCGAGCGTGGCTGCGCCGTCCTGCGCCGCAGCGCTCAGTCGGGGGGCGAGGCGTTGTAGCGCCGGTCCCACTCCGCCAGGGCCGCCGCGAGGTCGCCCTCGGCGCCGATCCAGTCCCAGAAGGCGAGGAAGTCCACCCGCGCTTGCTCCAGGCGGAAGGTCATCACTTGGCGCTTGTCGCGCAGAAAGAGGGCGAGGTTGGCCTCGACGGTGTCGAGGTAGTCGCGGGCGAGCGCGAGAGGCGTGAGCCCCAGCCCGCCGCCGAGCAGCACGCCCTCGCGCCAGGCCTGCATGATGCCGAAATCGGCGCGGCGGGCGAAGCTCGCCGCGCAGGCCTCGGGTTCGCGCACGAGGTGCACATAGCGGGCGCGATCGCCATAGGCCGCCTGCAACCGCCCCAGATACCAGACCAGGCGGTTGTCCGCCTCGATGTGTCGCTCGGGGTAGTTGAGCCGCTCGGGGCCAACGAGCTGCACGCGGGTCTCGTGCCCACAGGTGTAGTTGGTGATGTGCCGGCAGGCGGCGATGAAGGTGGTGGAACCGCTGCGCCCGGCGGTGAGGACGAAGACGTTCATGCCCGGCCCAGTGCCGCCCGCCAAGCGGCGCGCTCGTCGGGGTAGCGCGCGAGCGCCGCGGCGATCCGCTCGAGCTGCCCCGCGCGCCGCTCGGGCTCACTGAGCCGCTGCCATGGCCGCGCCTCAAGGCCGAAATTGCGCCTGAGTTCGTGCAGGAAATCCAACAAGGCCGTGCGTGCCGGCGCGAATGCCGCTTTCTCCCACCAGTGGCCGGCCCCGCCCAGCAGGCCCAGCAGACGCTGCATGCGCTCGGCTATCGCCCGCTGCTGCGCCGCGTAGCGCGCGTTAAGACGCGCCTCGAGTGTCGTCAGCGTGTGCCGGATCTGCCCCTCGTCCGGTGGCGCTTCGGGGTACCCCAGTGCGGTGAGCGCCTCCACCGTGAACAAAAGCACATCGCCGTAATACTGGCGTTCGAATTCCTCGCTCAGGTCCACCCCCTGCGGGGTGTCATGCACTCCTGGCCGGCATTCCGAGCGCCCCAAGCCGGCGAGGGTGCGGCCGTGCATGAGTGGCAGGTCGACGCTCGCGAAACGCTCGCCGAGCGTGGCCTTGAGCAGGCGGCCGAGGGTGGGCCCGGCCATGCGCAGCCCAAGGGAGGCATAGGGGATGAACCAGGCGAGGGCGGACTCGGTGACGACGTAGTTGCCGGTGTAGACCGTGCGCGCCGGGGTGGGCGCCAGGGGCGCGCCGGGCACGAACCGGCTGCCGCGCGTGGGATGCACGCCATGGAAGAAACGCGTGAGCCCGGCCGCGAACTGCGCCAGACAGGCGGCATGGTCATGCGCCCCTGCCAGGGGGCAGCGGTAGGCGACCGACGCGGTGGGAGGGTAGCCGAAGAGGTCGGCCAGGTCATGATAGGCGGCACCATCCGCCTGGGCGGCGTCGCCGTGGTAGCGGCAGGGGGCATGCGGGTCGCGGCCGGCCAGGTCGGTGAGAAAGACCAGGATATCGTCGAGCAGGGTGGTGGCCATCACCGCCGGGGAGACCGGCGGGTCGCCCACGACCTTGCCCGTCAGGACCTCAAGGGGCCGCTCGGCGAAGAGGCGGTCGAGGGTGTGCAGGTAGTCGGGTGTCAGCACGGTGTGCGCGCCCGGCGCCGCCGCCTCGAGCTCGAAGCGCTCGTCGCTGTCGACGAACCAGGCAAGCCGCGGGCAGCCGGCACGGGGCTGGCGGGCAAGCCACAGACTGGCCAGATTGCGGGCGACGGAGGCGCCGAGGCGGCCGCCCGCCCCGGCCCCGCCCAGCACGCCGGTCAGCCGCGCCCGCAGCGGTGCGGGCAGCGCCTCCACCAGCGCGCGTTGCGCCGCGCGGTCGAGGTGGTCGGTGGTTAGCCCCGCCCGCGTCCGGGCCGCGGCCAGCGCCCGGTGCCGGGCGACCGCTTCCGGCTCGAGACTGTCGTCGACGATGAGCACGCGCACCGCCGCGGCATAGGGGTGGCGTTCGAGCAGGCGCGCGAGACTGGCGAGGCAGGCGGTGAGCTGGCGTGGGCGGTCGGCCACCGGGATGACGACGACGAAGTCGTGGCGGGGGGTCATCGCCGCGAGGAGTAGTTGGGGAAGAGGTCGCGCTCGAGTGTGACCTCGATCAGGTTGCTGCCGCCGACCAGGTCCAGGCCGTCGAACACCGCCTCGACATCGGCCTCGCTTGCCACCCGCCGGTAGGTCAGGCCGAAGGCGCGCGCGAGCAGCGCGTAGTCGGGGTTGACGAAGTCGCAGCTGATATAGCGCTGCCGGTAGTGTTGGTACTGATTCTTGCGCACCAGGCCCATGGTGCCGTTGCTCAACAGCACGACGTTGAGCGGCAGGCCGTAATTCTTGGCGGTCATGAGCTCCATGCCGCACATCTGGAAACCGCCGTCGCCCAGGATGGCGAAGACGGCGGTCTGCCTGGGCAGGGTGAGCCGCGCGCCGATGGCGGCGGGGATGGCGTGCCCCAGGGCGGAGATGCCGGTGTTGGGGTAGTAGCGGTGGTTGCCGCCGACGCGATATAAGTTCTGCGCGAAGATGATGTTGTCGTCGAACACTACTGTGTCGCGCGGCAGGCGCTGCGCCAGGGTGAGGAAGAAGTACCGCACGGTGGCGAAGCCCTCGCGGAACAGGGCATAGTCGCCGCGCTCGGCGGCACGGACGACCTCGACCCCTGCTGCCGGCGGCGTGGACGCAGATGGCCCTTGCGGCAGCAGGTCGAGCACGGCGGCGAGCACGGCGCGGATGTCGCCCTGGATCGCGAGCGCGGTGGGCAGGACCTTGCCGAGCTGGCGGGCATCGAGGTCCACCTGGACGATGCGCTTGCCCGCGATCAGGTCCTGGTCCCAGACATAGCTCGTGCGCTCGCCGAAACTGGCGCCGAGGACGAGGAGCAGATCGGCCTGGGCGACGATGTGGCGGTAGGCCTCGCCGCTGGAGGTCACGCCCAGGCTGCCGAGGGCGAACGGTGCCGACTCGTCCACCGCCCCCTTGGCCTTGAGGCTGGTGGCCACGGGGATGCCCAGGCGCTGCGCGAGCTGGGCGAGCTCGGCTTGGGCGCCGGCGCGCAGGCAGCCGTGGCCGGCGAGGATGACGGGGTGGCGCGCCTCCGTGAGCATCTGCGCCAGGCGGTGCACGGCCCGCCCGTCGGGCAGCCGGCTGGCGGGCCGTTCGAGGCGCAGCCGGTCGAGGAGGGCGGCGTCCACGCGCTCCTTCTGCACGTTGAAGGGCAGGGCGAGCAGGACCGGGCCGGGCGCTTCGTCAAGCAGGGCGCCGGCGGCCTGGTTGAGCACCGCCTCCAGGTAGTCGGTGCGCTCCACCTGCTTGCGGTAGCGGGTGAGGGCGCGGAAGAGCTCGGCCTGATCGACGCTGCCCCCCTCGCCCGAGCTCTCCTGCAGTCCGCCGCGGCCGAAGATGTAGGTGGCGGTCTCGCCGGTGATGGCCAGCACCGGCAGACGGTCGGCATAGGCGTTGGCGATGCCGGTGACGAGGTTGGTGGCGCCGGGGCCGGCGGTGGCGATGCAGGCGCCGATACGGCCGCCGGCGCGGGCGTAGCCGCCGGCCATGAAGGCCGCCCCCTGCTCGTGCTTGGCCAGCACGGTGCGGATGCCCGTGTCGTACAGGGCGTCGTAGACCGGCAGGATGTGCGCGCCGGGCATGCCGAAGATCGCCTCGACGCCCAGGCGCTGCAGGAAACCGACGATGAGTTCGGCGACGCTGATCTGCATGAGTGGTTCGACCGGAGGGGCGGGGCGAGCGCTTGAAGCACGCACGGACCGGGAGTGCGGATTTGAGCACAACAGGGCGGTCGGCGGAAACCGGGTCTGCCGCGCATGCGCCGCACCGGCGGCTGCCTGGGATCGGTCGATGACCGGGGGCGAGCTTGGATTTCACCGGTTTTTGTTAGCATCGGCCCCTTCCCATCCTCGGCTCGGAGACCTACGACATGGCCCCTGACAGCATGCGATACGCCTGCGCAAGCCAACCAGGCATTGTACCGGCCGGCGGCCCGACCCGCGAGCCCAGACCATGAAAAACCCCGCCTGCGCCCCCGCCTACCGTCATGCAGGAGCGTGCCTGCACGCCCTGCTGCTCGTCCTGGCCGCCTACAGCCTGCCGGCCCAGGCCGGGCGGCCCCTGGCGACCGACGATGCCGCCATCGTCGAGCCCGGTGCCTGTCAGCTCGAGGCCTGGAGCGAACACGGTCGCGATCATCGCGCCGTTTGGCTCAACCCGGCCTGCAATCCCCTCGGCCGCAGCGAGTTCGCCTTCGGCGGCGCGCGGCTCCGACCGGACGGGGCGCCGGCGTCTACGCTCCATGCCTGGCAGATCAAACGCATGCTGCGTGACTACGACCATGCCCAGGCCGGTCTCGCCCTCGCCCTGGGCGGGCGGCAGCACGACGGCACGCACGAACACGTGCTCAACGGCATCGCCACCTTCCCCCTGGGGAATGAAGCCCACCTCGTGCACGTCAATCTGGGGGGGCTGCGCACACGCGCGGCGGGGAGCCGCCAGGTCCGCGCCACCTGGGGCCTGGCCTACGACACCGAGGTTGCGGCCGCCACACGCCTGTCGCTGGAGAGCTTTGGCACCTCCGGCGAGCGGCCCGGCTGGCAGCTCGGTGTGCGCCATGAGTTCCTGTCCGGCCACCTGCAGCTCGACGCCAGCGTGGGCGGCACCTTCGGGCGCTGGTCGGAGACGCGCCACTACAGCCTCGGTCTGGTGCTCGTGAGCCCCGCGAGCTCGGACTGAACGGTGTGGCCGCGGCCGGTTCCGGAGGGTGGCTGCCTTGCTCGCGGGCGGGACTGCGTGCCCGCGCGCGCCGGCCGGGCGGCGCGCACACGTCACAAGAGCGGACTAGAATGGAAAGGACTACGCACGCTTGCCCGACCCCACACCATGCCCCAACGCCTGTTGCTGATCCTTTTTCTGCTGCTGCCGATCTGGGCCGCCCAGGCCCGGCCTGTGACGCTGCTCACGGTGCAGGGGGCGATCGGCCCGGCCAGTGCCGACTACGTCATCCGCGGCCTCAAACGCGCCGCCGAGGACGGGGCCCAGCTCGCGGTGATCAAGCTCGACACGTCGGGCGGGCTCGACACCTCCATGCGCGAGATCATCCAGGCCATCCTCGCCTCGCCGGTGCCGGTGGCCACCTTCGTCTATCCGCAGGGCGCGCGCGCGGCCAGCGCCGGCACCTACATCCTCTATGCCAGCCACATCGCCGCCATGGCGCCGGCCACCAACCTCGGGGCGGCAACCCCGGTGGCCATCGGCATCGGCGGGCCGCAGCCCGGCCAGGACAAACCCGCACCCGAGGCCGACAAGGACAAGGCCGCCGACGGCAAGGGCGAGAAGGCCGACGGGGCGCCGGCCGGCGATGCCCTCACCCGCAAGCAGGTGCACGACGCCGCCGCCTACATCCGCAGCCTGGCCGAACTGCGGGGGCGCAACGTGGCCTGGGCGGAGCGGGCGGTGCGCGAGGCGGTGAGCCTGTCGGCGGAGCAGGCCCTGAAGGAGCGGGTGATCGACCTCGTCGCCGAGGATGTCGCCGACCTGCTCACCAAGCTCGACGGGCGCCGGGTCAGGACGGCGCAGGGCGAGGTGACGCTGGCCACCCGGGGGGTGAGCCCCACCGCGCTCGAGCCGGACTGGCGCAGTCGCCTGCTGGCGGTGATCGGCGACCCGAGCATCGCCTACATCCTGATGCTGATCGGCATCTACGGCCTGATCTACGAGTTCGCCAACCCGGGCTTCGGCGTGCCGGGTGTGATCGGCGCCATCAGCCTGCTCATGGCCCTGTTCGCGCTCAACATGTTGCCGGTGGACTATGCCGGCCTCGCCCTCATCTTCATCGGCATCGCCTTCATGGTCGCCGAGGTCTTCATGCCCAGCTTCGGCATCCTCGGCCTGGGCGGGCTCATCGCCTTCGTGGTGGGCTCGGTCATGCTGATCGACACCGACGTGCCGGGCTATGGGCTACCCTGGGGCATCATCCTCGCGTTCACCGCCAGCACCGCGCTGTTCATGTTCTTCGTCGTCGGCATGGCGGTCAAGGCGCGTCGCCGCCCTGTGGCCACGGGGGCCGAGGAACTGGTGGGCGCCGAGGGCCAGGTGCTGGAGGACTGCGCGACCGAGGGCTGGGCGCGCGTCCATGGCGAGACCTGGCGCATCCGCTGCCCCCGCCCCCTCGGCCGCGGCGCGCGCTTCAGGGTCAAACGCGTCGATGGCCTGACCCTGGAGGTGGAACCCCTGCAGGAATCTGCAAAACAATAGTGTTATTCTCGACTCACCGACAACGGGAAGGAGACGGACATGTTCGATTTCGGCGGCCTGGGCTTCCTGCTCATCCTGCTCTTCCTCATCTTCGCCTCGCTGCGCATCCTGCGCGAGTACGAGCGGGGCGTCATCTTCATGCTGGGCCGGTTCTGGAAGGTCAAGGGGCCCGGCCTCATCCTGGTCATTCCCGGCATCCAGCAGATGGTCAAGGTGGACCTGCGTATCATCGTCCTGGACGTGCCCACCCAGGACGTGATCTCGCGCGATAACGTCTCGGTCAAGGTCAACGCCGTGGTCTATTTCCGTGTGGTCGATCCGGCCAAGGCCATCCTGCAGGTGGAGGACTACATGTCCGCCACCAGCCAGCTCTCCCAGACCACCCTGCGCGCGGTGCTGGGCAAGCACGAACTGGACGAGATGCTGGCCGAGCGGGAACGGCTCAACCTCGACATCCAGCAGGTGCTGGACAGCCAGACCGACGCCTGGGGCATCAAGGTTTCCAACGTGGAGATCAAGCACGTCGATCTCGACGAATCCATGGTCCGCGCCATCGCCAAGCAGGCCGAGGCCGAGCGCGAGCGGCGCGCCAAGGTGATCCACGCCGAGGGCGAGCTGCAGGCGGCGGAGAAGCTCATCGCCGCGGCCGATATGCTGGCCAGGAACCCGCAGGCCATGCAGCTCAGATACCTGCAGACCCTGACCACCATCGCCACGGATCGGTCCAACACCATCGTCTTTCCCATGCCCGGCGATATGATGAGCCTCTTCAAGGGCGGCCAGGGCGGCGGGGAGAGGACCTGATGCGCCGTTCGCATTGCCCACCCGCCGCTATCGCAAGGACATGACGAGAGATGAGCGAACTTCTCGAGGAAGAACGACCGCAGCCGCAAAAGCGCCATCCGCTCGCCCTGCTGCAGGAGACCAGGCTTCCCCTGTGGGTGAGCCTGCTGCTCGCCCTGCTGCTGGTGATGGTCTTCGTCTGGGCGCGCGTCGCCATAGGCGCGGCCGAGGACCGCCTGGAGCGCGAGCGTGCGGCGCTGACCCGTGACTTCGCGTCGGACAGGGCCGCGCTGCTCGCCCGCATGCAGGACTTCACCGCCCGCCAGGACGACACCTCGCAGCGCCGCTTCGGCATGGCGCTGGGCTGGGCGGTGCGCGGGGAGCTGATCCGCAACAACCTGGACCAGGTCGATCAGTTCTTCAACGCGCTGGTGCGGATGGAGGGGGTCGAGCGGGTGGTGCTGGCCGGCCCGAACGGCAAGCTGCTGCTCTCGAGCGACAAGCGCTACCAGGGCGGCGACTTCGCCGCCCTCTATCCCGCTGCGCTGCTCGACGCGCCCCAGGTGGACGTCCTGCCGGGCGCCGAGGGCAAAAAAAGGGTGGTCATCCCCGTGATGGGGCTCACGGCCAGGCTGGGCACGGTGGTCATGGATTATGCGCCGATCCCGGCGCCGACCGCGCCCTGAGGCCGGTCATACCGGCATCTCCCGCCCATCGTTGAGCCGCAGCCAACCCCGCACCACCCGGTAGAGCACCCAGACGCCGGCGATGATGATCAGACCGAGCGCCACGGGGATGCCGATGAGGGTGAGCATCAGCAGCAGGCTGACCAGCAGCCACAGGGCAGCGTACCAGAAGGTGCGGATCTGCCAGCGGAAATGGGACTCCAGCCAGGTTCCGCGAGCCTCCCTCCGCTTCACGTAATTGAGGATGATGGCGATGAGGGAGGGCCAGCCGGTGATGAAGGCCGTCACGACGAAGGCCGGCGTCATCAGGCCGCTCACCACGGTGAGGGCGTGCAGGGCATAGATCACGTGGCTCAGGGTGACCAACCCCGCCGGTGCGGGGCTGGTCTGGGTCGGGAGGGTCATGGGGTCGATCTCGGCGCTTTGCGGCCAGTATTGTGCTGGGATTACATTGACTAGTCTTTTCGGCTATAAAACAAGTACCTGTATACGGTTCGGCTGACGGTCACCGCACAGGGCGGTAGGGTGTTGTTGTACGTTGCGGGTGTCGGGCTCAAGCTCGGGCAACGCAAGCCGCGCGAACAACGCAGATGCTGGAAAAGTTCCCAAGGGGGACAGGATACTCAGGAGACAGGCCATGCTGACGTATATCGATCAGACCGGTCAGGAACGGCCGGAGCGGCGCAAACACCCGCGCTTGCGCACGATCTACGGCGAGGTGCGGGAGAAGCTCGACCATTTTTTCCACTCCAAGAAGGAGTGGGCCGGCAGTTCCATCGACTACCTCGCGCTTCGCATGGTACACGAGGCCTACCCGGACCTCACCGGTGACGAGGTGCGCATCCTGGTGGCCGCCATCGAGCGGTCCATGGGCAGCGATTCCCCGAGCTGGGGCAGGACCGGCCAATGAGGCCGTGAGTTCCGTCCAGCGCCCCGCCTGCCCCTTCAGGGGAGGCAGGCAGCTGCGGTCGTCCTTTTGTTTCGTTCCCCCAAACCGCATGTGCTGAAGTTGTAGGAGCGCACCCTGTTCGCGAAAGGGAGCGGACCCTGTCCACCAGTGCCGGCTGGGGTTTTGGCGTTGAGCGGGAACGATGGGTCAGTGGTGTTCATGCCCCAGGGGCCAGAGCTGATGGGCATCGAGCAGCAGCCGGGCGATGGCCTCGTTGGCGCTCAAGCGGGCCTGTTCCGCCGCAAGGCCTGTCTCCAGGCTGGCACGCTGGGCCTGCAGGACCTCGGTCAATCCCAGTTCCCCCAGCTCGTGGGCGCGCCGGGCGAGATCCGCGTGGCGCGCCGCCGCCTCGGCTGCCTGCAGGAGACGGCGATGCGACGCGACGGCAGCGGATGCGCGCAGCCAGTTGCCCGCGGCCTCGGTGGCCAGACGGCGGCGGATGGTCGCCTCCGTCTCCATGAGCGCGTCGGCCTCCGCCGCATACAGGCTGCCCGCGGCACGACGGCCCTCGCCGGGCAGCGCGATGCTCAGGGTGAGTCCCAGCACCCGCTCCTCACCGCCCTGTTCGCTGGCATAGTGCAGGCCCAGTACCGGATCGGGTCGCCGCTCCGCAGCGGCGCGCCGGGCCTGCAGGCGGGCGCGTTCGGCGGCGCGCTGGGCGGCGAGCAGTTCGTGGTTGTGCGCCAGCGTCAGGGCCTGCCAGTGCGCCTCGTCACCGGCGGGCAGCCTGGGCTCCGCCGCCCTGTCGGCGGGCACCGGCAGTTCTGGAAATTGCCCGCGCAACTCGGCCAAGGCCGTGCGCACGCGCACTCGCGCCTGCTCGAGCTGGGAGACGGCCTGGGCGACGGCGGCCGCCGCCTGCAGGGCCTGCATGCGGGCGGCATCGCCGTTTTTCACCCGGCTGTGGACGATGCGTTCCTCCGCCTGCAGCAGCGCCACCTGCTCCTGCCACAGCCGGGTCTCGGCCTGGGCCTGCAGGGCCTGGTACCAGAGCGTGAGGAGCCGTCTGGCCGCCTCATGGCGGGCATCGCCCACCCGCTCCTCGGCCTCCTGCACACCCTCGGCGCCGATGCGGTCATCCAGTTGCGCCTTGTCGGGCAGACGCAGACCCCGTTCGATGGCCGCCTCCCATTCGTTGCGACCGCCTCCGCCGCTGACGTCCCGGCGCTGGGCGTTGAGCCGCAGGCCATATTCGTGTTCGCCGGCGCGCAGGCGCTGGTGTTCGGCCTGTGCGGCACGCAAGCGGGCCTGGGCGGCACGCACCTGCGGGTGGTTGTCCAGGGCGGCGAGGACCGCTTGCGCATCGGGCAGGTCCGCCGGCGGCTCCGCCGTCGCGCCACAGACGCCGAACACAGGGATGAGCAGGAGCAAGAGCAGGGCTTGCATGCGCTTCATGCGAGTCTCCCGAATTCGATCACCGGCGTGAGCCAATAGGCCACGTCCGGCTTGGGCAGATGGTGTCTCAGGTGGGCGAGCAGGGTCTCGGCCTGCGCCGCCTCGAGGACGATCTGCGCGGTCATTCTGTGGGCGCGGCCGCGTACCCGCTCCCGGGCGCTGAGGGCCTCGGTGCGGGTACTGTGGCCCTCGGTCTGGAACAGGGTGAAGCCGGCAGCCCATTCGGGATGGGCGAGCAGCTGCTCGACCAGCTCCTCCTCCAGATGCCGCGGCGCGGTCAGGGTCAGTTGCACGAGGTTCATGTCACCCCCTTGAGGATGAAGCGCCGGTAGAGCACCGGCAGCAGGATGAGGGTCAGGGCCGTGGAGGTGACCAGGCCACCCACCACGACGATGGCCAGGGGCTTCTGGATCTCCGAGCCGGGACCCGTGGCCAGGAGCAGGGGGACGAGGCCGAAGGCGGTGATGCTGGCGGTCATCAGCACCGGCCGCAGCCGCCTGAGCGTCCCCTCCCGAACGACCCGGTCGGCCGGCATGCCCTGGGCGGCGAGCTGGTTGAAGTGGCTCACCAGCACCACGCCGTTGAGCACCGCGATGCCGAGCAGGGCGATGAAGCCGATCGAGGCGGGCACCGACAGGTATTCGCCGCTCACGAACAGGGCGACGAGGCCGCCCACCAGGGCGAAGGGGATGTTGGCGATGACCAGGGTCGCCTGCCCCACCGAGCCGAAGGTGGCGAAGAGCAGGGCGAAGATCAGGGCCAGGGCGATGGGCACCACGATGGCGAGCCGCGCCGCCGCGCGCTGCTGGTTCTCGAACTGTCCGCCATAGGTCACCCGGTAGCCCTCGGGCAGCTTCACCTTCGCGGCCAGGGCGGACTGCACCTCCTCGACGAAGCCGACCAGATCGCGGCCGGTGACGTTGCCCTGCACGGTCACGTAGCGGGCGGCGTTCTCCCGATAGACCGCCACCGGTCCTTCGCTGCGCACCAGGGTGGCGATCTGCTCGAGCGGGAGGGCCACGCCGGATGCGGTTGGGATGCGCAGGGCCTGGAACAGCGCCGGCGACATACGTACGTTCTCGCCGGCGCGCAGCACCAGGGGGGTACGTTTGACGCCCTCCTGCACCACGCCCAGGGACACCCCTTCCAGGTGGGCCTTGAGGAAGGCCGCCACGTCGTCGATGCTGAGCCCGTAGCGGCCGGCGGCCAGGCGGTCCACCTCCACCCGGAAGTACTGCACCCCCTCGTTCTTCTTGGCGAACACGTCCTGCGCACCGGGCACCGCCTTCAGCGTCGCTTCGACCTGGTCGGCGAGCGCGTTCAGGGTGTCGATGTCCGGGCCGAAGATCTTGACCGCCAGATCGCCCCGGCTGCCGGTGAGCATCTCGGACACTCGCATGTCGATGGGCTGGGTGAAGGCGTAGTCGATGCCGGGAAAGTCGGCCATGACCCGGCGGATCTCCTCCATGAGCCACTCTTTGTCCGGCTTGCGCCACTCTTCCATGGACTTGAGGACCAGGAAGCTGTCGGTCTCATTGAGCCCCATCGGATCGAGCCCCAGCTCGTCCGAGCCCGCCCGGGCCACCACGCCGCGGATCTCGGGGATGCGGCGCATGAGGGCTTGCTGCACGCGCCGGTCCAGGGCCAGGCTCTCCTCCAGGCTGATGGAGGGCAGCTTCTCCAGCTGCACCAGCAGGTCGCCCTCGTCGAGGGTGGGCATGAAGGACTTGCCGATGAAGGGATAGAGCGCCGCGGCCACGGCCAGGAGCAGGAGGGCGGCGGCGAGCACCGTCTTCACGCGCTCGAGCGCGAAGTCCAGCACGGGTGTGTAGACGCGCAGCGCCACGCGCACCAGCCAGGGGTCGCCGTGCGGGTCCTCCTTGAGCAGCCAGGAGGCGAGCACCGGCACCACGGTCAGCGACAGCATGAGGGCCGCGGCCAGGGCGAAGACGATGGTCAGGGCCACCGGGATGAACAGCTTGCCCTCCAGGCCCTGCAGGGTGAGCAGAGGGAGGAAGACGATGATGATGATCGCCACCCCGCTGGCGGTGGGGGTCGCCACCTCGCGCACGGCGCGAAACACCTTGTGCAGTTTGGGTTGCGGGGCTTGATCGTGCGCCAGACGGTTGACGATGTTCTCCACCACCACCACCGCCCCGTCCACCAGCATGCCGATGGCGATGGCCAGCCCCCCCAGACTCATCAGGTTGGCGGAGATGCCAAGCTGCTGCATGAGCAAGAAGGTGGCCAGGGCCGCGAGCGGCAGGGTGAGCGCCACGGTGAGCGCCGCCCGTACGTTGCCGAGGTAGAGGAAGAGCAGCACCAGCACGAGGACGATGGCCTCCATGAGGGCCTGGGTGACCGTCCCCACCGCGCGGGTCACCAGGCCGGAGCGGTCATAGAAAGGGCGGATCTCCACCCCCTTGGGCAGCATGGGCGCGATCTCGGCCAGCCGCTGCTTGACCGCCACCACCACCTGCTGCGCATTGGCCCCCTTGAGCCCCAGCACCAGGCCCTGCACCGCCTCACCGCGCCCGTCCTGGGTCACGCCGCCGTAGCGGGTGAGGCTGCCCAGGTCCACCGTGGCGACGTCCGCCACCCGCACCGGCACGCCGTCGACGGTCTTCACGACGATGGCGGCCAGGTCCTCCAGCGTCTTGACCGCCCCCTCGACCCGCACCAGCCAGACCTCCTCGCCCTCGGTGAGGCGACCGGCGCCGTCGTTGCGGTTGCTGGCGCGGATGGCCTCGGCGAGTTCCGTCAACGTCACCCCGCGGGCGCTCATGGCGGCGTTGTCGGGGGCCACCTCGAAGGTCTGCACCAGGCCGCCCAGGGCATTGACGTCGGCCACGCCCGGGAGGGTGCGCAACTGCGGCCGGATCACCCAGTCGAGCAGGGCCCGCCGCTCGGCGAGCGAGAGCTCGGGCGCCTCCACGGTGAACATGAACATCTCCGACAGCGGCGTGGTGATGGGGGCGAGTCCCCCCGTCACGCCCTCCGGCAGGTCGGCCAGCACGTTGTTGAGCCGTTCCGTCACCTGGCTTCGGGCCCAGTAGATGTCGGTGCCGTCCTCGAAGTCGATGGTGATGTCGGTGAGTCCGTATTTCGACACGGAGCGCAGGATGCGCTGCCTGGGGATGCCCAGCATCTCCGTCTCGACGAGGGCGGCGATGCGCGTCTCCACCTCCTCCGGGGTCATGCCCGGGGCCTTGAGGATGATCTTGACCTGGGTGGTGGAGACGTCCGGGAAGGCGTCGATGGGCAGCGTGCGCCAGGCCTCGAGGCCGGCAGCCGTGAGCAGCAGCGCAAGGCCCAGGACCAGCAGCCGCTGCGTGAGAGCGAATTCCGTCAGGCGGGCAAGCATCTACTCGCCCCCGCCCATGCCCTGCCAGGCCGCCTTGAGCGCCGCCACGCCCTCCACGGCGACGCGTTCCTGGCCGCTGAAGGGGGCGTCCACCGCGGTGCTCTGCGCGGACTGGGAGAGGACACGCACCGCCTCGGGCTCGAAGCCGCCCGGCCGTTCCACGAACACCCAGTGTTGTCCCTCGGCGCGCACCAACGCCCTGGCCGGGACACGCCATTGCTTGCGCCCGGCCAGGTCAGCGATGCGCACGGAGACATGCTGGTTGAGCCGCAGCCGGCCATCCGGATTGGCCACGCGTGCGCGCACGGGCACGGTCTGGGCGGCGCTGACCCCCGGCCCCACCGACACCACCTTGCCCTCCGCGGACTTGCCCGGCACGCTCACCCCCTGACCTATCCTGACCAGAGCGGCCACTTCCGCCGGGGCCTGGATCTCCAGCCACAGCGGGTCCAGCCTGGCGATCCGGAACAGGGGGGTGGCCGCTTCCACCCGCGCCCCCGTCACGGCGGAGCGCTCCAGCACCACCCCAGCGATGGGTGCGCTGAGCGCGATGCTGTCGGTTAAGCGCTCGCTGCGCTCGGCGGCCTGGATGGCGGCCATGGGCAGCCCCATGAGGCGGAGCCAGGCGCGCCGCTCCTCCACCTGTGCGCGGGCCTGGGCGAGGTTGGCGCGGGCGGCCTGGACCCGCCCCTCCGGGATGATGCCCTCGCGGTACAGGGCCTCCTCGCGCTGCGCGGTCTCCGTCGCCAGCCGCCACTGCACGGCCGCCTGGGCCAGATCACGCTGGGCGATCACCAGGGCCTCGGCGCGCAGCACGGCCAGGACCTGCCCGGCGCGCACAGTCTCGCCCGCGGCGACGCGCACCTCGGTGACCAACCCCGCCAGCGGGGCGGAGACGGCCCGTTCCTGGGCGGGTGGGATGGCGACGGTTGCGGGCAGGTCCACCGTCATGGCCCCGGCATGCGCCACCACGGGCACGGTGGCGATGCGCAGCGCGGCACGCTGGGCGTCGGTGATGGGGATGAGCCTGTCGCCGCCCCAGGCAGGCAGGGTCAGGAACAACAGGAGGCAAAGACGAGACTTCATGGCGACCCTTCGATGTCGAATCCGGTGATGACCCGGCGCGTAGCGCGCCAAACACGCTGGGGGGAGCGCCTGACCTGCGCCACCCCCCGGCCAACCGTGGCAGCGGGGGCGGTGGTCTGGGCTGGTCAGGCCACCCGTGCAGGGCTCAGGCGGTGGGCGGGGCGCCCGGCAGGGGGATCAGATGCGAGGGTGGCCCGGGCAGCACCGCGGTGTGGGGGCGTTCAGGCCACCGTCCGCGCTCTGCCAGGCTGAGCGGCAGGCGCAAGACGCGGCCCGGCATGGCATCGCCCGCATCCAGCCTCGGCTGCAGGCAAGGGGGCAGGTTGATCGCGACCTCGAACCCATCGACGGCTTGGATATCCACCCCGGTCGGCACCTGGTCGCCATGCACCCGGGTTGGCCAGCCATGCAGATGCACGCCGCCGTGGCCGCCCGCGTGTACGTGGGCGTGTAGCAGCGGCCCCAGGCACTGGAGCAGGGCGAACAGGAAGACGAAGAGGCGACGTGGGGTCTGGCGCATCGGACACGATTAGACCCAATACTCTCCTGGCAAGGCCGGGATGCCCTTAGTCTTAGATCGGGCCGCCAACTGGCGCAGGCGTCGGCGCCGGCCCGTAGAGGAGGTCGACCAGGGTGAGCGAGATCTCCGGCACGTAGGTGATCAGGGCCAGGTAGATGAGCATCACCGCCACGAAGGGCAGCGCCCCCTTGGACACCTCGGTCAAGCCCAGACGGGAGAGGTGGCTCGCGACGTAGAGGTTGAGTCCCACCGGCGGGGTGATCATGCCGATCTCCATGTTGACGGTCATGATGATGCCCAGGTGGATGGGGTCTATGCCCAGATGGACGGCGATGGGCAGGAACAAGGGGCGAGGATGAGGATGATGGAGGAAGGCTCCATGAATTGCCCGGCGAGCAGCAGGGTCAGGTTGACGATGAGCAGGAACTGCCAGGCGGTCATGTCCTGTGCGGTGATCCAGACCGCCAGGGCCTGCGGGATCTGCTCCGAGGTGAGCAGGAAGTTGAACCTAAAAACCTCAGTTGACCGCTCCTTGGCCTTCGCAAAGACGCATGGAACCTGACGTTTGCGCCTCCGAGCACGCTCACCCGGAAGGTGAGGCCGCTACGCGCCCGCGCTCGGGTCTGTGCGCG
>JBBIKZ010000032.1:0-22072 GCA_037445185.1 Hydrogenophilales bacterium
CGGGCGTGGGGTGGCGAGCCCGCTGGACGCATTGTGAGCGCCACTGGCCATCCGCCCTTCGACCCCGCGCCGCTGCTCGCGCGGCTGCCCAACCTGCCGGGCGTGTATCGCATGCTGGGCGAGGACGCGGCGCTGCTCTACGTCGGCAAGGCGCGCGACCTGAAAAAGCGTGTGTCGAGCTATTTCCAGAAGACGGACCTCTCGCCGCGCATCGCGCTCATGGTCGCGCGCGTGCGCGACATCCAGGTCACGGTGACGCGCTCCGAGTCTGAGGCCTTGCTGCTGGAGAACAACCTGATCAAGGCCGAGGCGCCGCGCTACAACATCCTCTTCCGCGACGACAAGTCCTATCCCTACCTGATCCTGACCGGACACGCGTTTCCGCGGCTTGCCTTCTATCGCGGGCCCACCGACCGCCGCCACCGCTACTTTGGCCCCTATCCCAGCGCGCACGCGGTGCGCGAGAGCATACCGATCCTGCAGAAGGTCTTCCGGCTGCGCACCTGCGAGGACACGGTGTTCGCCCACCGCTCGCGTCCCTGCCTGCTCTACCAGATCCGCCGTTGCAGCGCCCCCTGCGTCGGCCTGATCGCGCCGGAGGATTACGCCCGCGACGTGGAGGACGCGGCGCTGTTCCTGAGCGGTAGGGATGCCGAGGTGCTGGGCCGCCTCAGCGCCGAGATGGAACGGGCGGCGGCCGAGCTGCGCTATGAAGAGGCGGCCGGCTACCGCGACCAGATCCACGCGCTCGCGCGCGTGCGCGAGAAGCAGTTCATCGAGAGCCGCGGCACCCGCGACGTGGACGTGATCGCCGCCGTCGCGCGGGACGGCGCGGCCTGCGTCTATCTGACCATGATCCGGGCCGGGCGCAACCTGGGCGGGCGGGCGTTCTTTCCCGACCACGCCGAGCAGGCCGATGCCACGCAGGTGCTGGAGGCCTTCCTCTCCCAGCACTATGCCGCGCACGAGGTGCCGGCCCTGGTCGTGCTGTCCGCGGAGGTGGAGGGCGTGGGGGCGTGGCTGGCGGAACGGGCCGGCCGCCGGGTGCAGGTGGTCACCCGCCCGATCGGCGAGCGGCGGGTGTGGCTGCGGCTTGCCGAGGAGAACGCGCGCCAGGCCCTAGCAGCGCGCGAAGGCCAGCGCGCGAGCCAGGAGGCGCGGCTGGCGGCACTGAACGAGGCCCTGCACGAGAGCGGCATCGAGCGCATCGAGTGCCTGGACGTCAGCCATACCCTGGGCGAGGCCACCGTGGTCGCCTGCGTCGTCTACGACCGGGGGGCCATGCAGCCTTCGCAATACCGCCGCTACAACATTGCCAACCCGACGCCGGGCGACGACTATTACGCCTTGCGCGAGGCGCTCGCGCGCCGCTACGGCAAGCTGGCGGCGGGGGAAGGACGGCTGCCGGACCTGCTGCTGATCGACGGCGGTCGCGGCCAGCTCAACGTGGCGATGGCGGTGCTCGGCGAGCTGGGCCTGGCGGACCTGCCCATGCTGGGGGTGGCCAAGGGGGAGGCGCGCAAGCCGGGCCAGGAACAGCTCTTCCACCCGGACGAGGCCGAGCCCCTGCGCCTGCCACCGGATCACCCGGGGCTGCACCTGATCCAGCAGATCCGTGACGAGGCGCACCGCTTCGCCATCACCGGCCACCGCGCGCGGCGGGAGAAGCGCCGCAGCCGCTCCACCCTGGAGGACATCGCTGGCATCGGTCCGGTGCGCCGGCAGCGCCTGCTCGCCACCTTCGGCGGATTACGCGGCCTCAAGGCCGCCGGGGTGGAGGAGCTCGCCCAGGTGGAGGGGATCAGTCGGGCGCTGGCCGAGCGCATCTACCGCGAATTGCATTGAACCCAGATCATCCATTAGACCGCCCATATCTTCGCTTGGCGATTTACCCACGCCAGCGGTGGAGGATCCAACGCGCAGTATCTGCCTACGCGGGCCTCGTTCGCCCCTGGCCGGCCATTTTGCGCGCTACTGGCCACTGCGCTTCGCTTGCTCGAGACTCGCGGGGATGAGGAGAGTATCCCCGCTCGTTTTCTCGGCGAGGTGTTCAACCTCGCCTGCTACAGTCGCGCGCAAACTGCCTCGACCATGGGCGGCGCGCCTTCCCGCGTCCTAATGGATAATCTGGGTTGAACCCCTACACTGTGCCATGCCGTTCAACCTGCCCAACACCCTCACCTGGTTGCGCATCGGGCTCATCCCGCTGTTCGTGCTGGTGTTCTACCTGCCGGACGGGCTGCTGCCCAAGCATTCGCTCAACCTGCTGGCCACCGGCCTGTTTGCCCTGGCCGCCGTCACCGACTGGCTGGATGGGTGGCTGGCGCGGCGGCTTGACCAGACCTCGGCCTTCGGCGCCTTCCTCGACCCGGTGGCGGACAAGCTGATGGTCGCGGCGGCCCTCATCGTGCTGGTGGACCTGGACCGGGCCGGGGTGGCCGCCTCGCTGATCATCATCGGCCGCGAGATCGCCATCTCGGCGCTACGCGAATGGATGGCCAAGGAGGGGCGCTCCAAGAGCGTGGCGGTGTCCTACATCGGCAAGCTCAAGACCACCGCGCAGATGACGGCCATCCTGCTCCTGCTCTACCACGATCCGATCGGACCCTTGAGTGCCCAGTGGCTGGGGCGCTGGCTGCTGGACATCGCCGCCTTCCTCACCCTGTGGTCCATGTTCCACTACCTCTTCATGGCCTGGCGCGCGCTGCGGGGACAGGACTCGACGGCGCCGGCGCGGCAGTTGACAAATCGGTGACGTGGAATAGAATTTCCAAGCTCCGATGCGGGAATAGCTCAGTTGGTAGAGCGCAACCTTGCCAAGGTTGAGGTCGCGAGTTCGAGACTCGTTTCCCGCTCCAGATCGATCGGGGGAAAGCCGCCACGCTTTCCCCCTTGGTTTTTTGGGACCGAACGGACAGCGTCGGCCCCGACGGCGCGATGGCAGAGTGGTTATGCAGCGGCCTGCAAAGCCGTGTACATCGGTTCGATTCCGGTTCGCGCCTCCATCCCACCCACACCCCCGCATCCGTCCCGGCTGGGGCTCGTGAAATGTTCTGCTGCGCGTCCCGATCTCGCAGCCGCGAGGCACGCCGCACCGATCGCACGAGTGCGCTTCGCGCTCGAACCTCGGGCCGCGCGCGACGAAAACTTGCACAAGTTCCGCGCGCGTCTAGCCTTGCCGGCGGGCAAGGCCGTTGCCACGGGCCGGCTTCGGACCCATGATGCGTCCTGATCCACTGATCGGAAGCCTGGTCATGAAACGTCTCATCCTTGCCGTGCTGTGCGTCCCTTTCGGCATCGTCCAGGTGCATGCCGCCGATGCGGCCTGCGAGGCCCTGGCGGCGGAGAAGAAGCTGGCGGGGACGGCCAAGGCGAGTTTCATCAAGAAGTGCGAGGCCGATGCGCGCGGCGCCGGCAGCATCGACTGCGCCGCCCTGGCCGACGGTAGGAAACTCCGTGGTGCGGCCCGCGCGAGCTACCTCAAGAAGTGCGAATCGGATCCCCTGGCCGCCGCGCGCTCGGCCCGCTGCGAGGCGACAGCCGAAGAGCGCAAGCTGTATGGCGCGGCACGCGAGAGTTTCGTGAAGAAGTGTGTACGCGAGGGCGGTCGCTGAAGCTCACCTACCCGCGCCGGTGACTCAGCGTTCGAGCATGAAGCGCACGGCGGCCTGAAGATTGCTCTCGGCCTGCGCGCTCAGCGGCTGTCCCAGCTCGAAGACGTAACCGCGGATGGCGAGCACATGGCAGGGGGGCGGCGGGGCCGCGTGGTGCAGGCGGTAGGCCCGCAGCAGCGCCGCGGGCGACAGGCTGTGCGTGGTGTAGGCGGTGTCCGCCGCCGCCGTGACGGGCCCGAAGCGGAAGGGGGCCGGTCCGTAGGCGGCGGCATCGGCGATGATCACCTCCTGCCGCCCCGCCAGATCCAGCACATATTCCATCTGCAGCTGGAAATCGGTGAGCAGTTCCACCTCGGGACCGACCCGGCCCGTCAGCCGTTCGATGAGGAGCGGGCCGAGGGCATCGTCGCCGCGGCTGGGGTTGCCAATGCCGAGGATGAGCCGTGGTGCGGGCGGCTCAGCAGACAGGTGGGGCATCGCGCGTGATACGGTCGACCTGCCGCCCCTCGACGTCGAGGAGCTCCACCGCGAGGGGCATCTGCCCCAAGGCATGGGTGGCGCAGGACAGGCAGGGGTCGAAGGCGCGGATGGCGACCTCGATGTGGTTGAGCAGGGCCTCGGTGAGCTTGCGGCCGCTGAGGTACCGCCTGGCCACCTGGCGGATCGCCTCGTTCATGGCCTGGTTGTTGTGGGTGGTGGAGACGATGAGGTTGCAGCGGGTCACCACGTCCTCCTCGTTCACCCGGTAGTGGTGGATGAGGGTGCCGCGCGGCGCCTCGATCACGCCCACACCGCGCTCCTGGCGCTCGCCGCGGGTGACGAGCGCGTCGCCCAGGATGTCGGGGTCGTGCAGCAGCTCCTTGATCACCTCGGCCGCGTGCAGCATCTCGATCATGCGCGCCCAGTGCGTGCCCAGGGTGGCGCCGGCCGCGGCGCCGTCCGAACAGGCCAGGAACTCGCGGCGTTCGTGGTCGGCGAAGGGGGTGGGGATGGCGTCGCAGAGGGCAACCCGCGCCAGCGGGCCGACGCGGTACCAGCCCGCCTCGGGGCCGAGGTCGCGGAAGAAGGGGAATTTCATGTAGGACCAGGGCTTCACCTCCTCGAAGATGTGCTCCCAGTAGTGGTTGTAGTCGAGGTGGTCGAACAGGGTCCGCCCGTCACGGGTGCGGGCGCGCAGGCCCCCGTGGTAGAGGTCCATGGCGCCGTCGGTGCGCACGAGCGAGAGCTGGTGCGCATCGATGCGGCCGAATTCGTTGTACAGCGGCGCATTCTGCTCGTAGAGGCGGCGGGCGAGATGGACCGCCTCGCGGCACCAGGCGATGGTCTGGTAGATGTCCTCGAGCAGCGCGTCGCGCTCGGCCAGCGTGAGGTTTTTGTTCACCCCGCCCGGGATCGCCCCCGTGCCGTGGATACGCTTGCCGGCCGTGATGCGGATCACCTCCTGGCCGTACTTGCGCAGCAGCACCCCCTTTCTCGTGATCTCCGGGTAGGTCTCGGCCACACCGACGAGGTTGCGGCGGGCCACATCGGAGTCGAAGCCGAAGAGCAGGTCGGGCGAGGCCAGATGGAAGAAGTGCAGGGCGTGCGACTGCAGGATCTGGCCGTAGTGCATGAGGCGGCGGATCTTCTCCGCCGTGGGCGTGAGGCGGTGGGCGCCGACGATCTGGTCCACCGCCTTGGCCGCAGCCAGGTGATGCGAGACCGGGCAGATGCCGCACAGGCGCTGCACCATCACCGGCACCTCCCAGTAGGGGCGGCCCTGAATGAATTTCTCGAAGCCGCGGAATTCGACGATGTGCAGGCGTACCTCGTGCACCTGGTCGTGCTCGTCCAAGAGCAGGGTGACCTTGCCGTGGCCCTCGACGCGCGAGAGGGGGTCGATGGCCACCCGGCGCAGCCCGCCTGGGTGCGCGGCGGTTTCGAGGGACGGCAGTGGAGGCGTGTCCGTGGTCATCGCTGATCAGTCGTACTGGATCAGACCGTGGCCCAGCCTGGGGGTGCGCCCGGCGATGAGGTCGGTGAGGAACTTCCAGATGGCATCGGCCGAGGGCGGGCAGCCGGGCAGGAAGTAATCCACCTTCACCACCTCGTGCAGCGGGTGCACCTTGTCCAGCGGCAGGGGCAGCTCCGGATCGTTGGGGATCTGGCCGTTGACCAGGCTTGGTTCGGTGAGATAGACCTCCTGCAGGCAGGCCCCCAGATCGAGGTGGTTGCGCTGGGCAGGCAACCCGCCGGTGACGGCGCAGGCCCCCATGGCGACCAGGAGCTTGCAGTTCCTGCGGAATTCGCGCAGCACCTCGACGTTCTCCGCGTTGCACACGCCGCCTTCGATGAGGCCGATGTCGCAGGGGCCGCAGTGCTTGATGTCGGTGAGCGGCGTGCGGTCGAACTCGACCTTCTCGAGCAGGGCAAAGATCCGCTCGTCGATGTCGAGCAGCGACATGTGGCAGCCGAAGCAGCCGGCGAGCGAGGCGGTGGCGATACGCAGTTTGCGCTCAGCCATGGCGCGGGGGTCGGGGGGCGTCGTCCAGGGCCTGGGCGCGGATCGGCCGGGCGTCGAAACGGCGCCGGCCGATGGGGGTCTTGAAGCCCACGTGCTTCTTGATGATCACGCCGACGGGGCAGACCTCCACCGCCTTGTCGGTCACCGCGATGTCGGTGTCGGCGAGGCGGCCGGATTCGGCGCTGACGATGAGACGGCGGGTGATGCCGCGGCCGGCGAGCGAGAACACCCCCTTGCCGTCCACCTCCTCGGAGGCGCGCACGCACAGCTTGCACAGCACGCAGCGGTTGAAATCGAGCAGGATGTCCGGATGCGAGGCGTCCACCGGCCGGTCGAGGAAGAAGTGGCGAAAGCCGGCGGTCATCACGCCAAGGTCGTAGCCCAGGGCCTGCAGCACGCAGTTGCCGCTCTTCTCGCAGGACGGGCAGAAGTGGTTGCCCTCGGCGAAGAGCATCTGCACCAGGGTACGGCGCAAGTCGTTGAGCTCCTCGGTCTCGCTCTCCACCGCCATCCCCGCCTGCGCCGGCAGGGTGCAGGCGGCGGCGGGGCGGCCGTCGGCCCGCACCGTGCAGACCTTGCAGCTGCCGTGCGGCACGAATTCCGGGTGATAGCACAGGTGCGGGATGTAGCGCCCCACCGCCAGGGCGGCCTGGATGACGCTCTGGCCGGGCTCGAAGGGGATCTCCTCGCCGTCGAGCAGGAAGGTCGGTCGCGCCTCGGTGTTCATGGATAGCCGTCCCTCACAGATGGGCCCTGGCGTCGTCCCGGCCGGTCATCTGCCGGGCCACGGCCAGGGCCGCGTCGAGGTCGAAGGCAGGCTCGAAATCGAGCGATTTGAGCCGCCGCTGGATGGCGGGGCGGAAACGCTGCATGACGTCCCGCATGGGATTGCAGGCGGTGTGGCCGAGGCCGCAGTGGGCGGCGAGGTGCATCACCATCTCGAGCCGGCAGATCTCCTCCACGTCGCTCTGGGCGCCGCGGCCGGCGTGGATCTTGTCGACCACGTTGCGCATCATGGCCGTGCCCACCCGGCAGGGGGTGCAAAAGCCGCAGCTCTCGTGGGCGAAGAAGTGCACGAAGTTGCGCACCACGTCGAACAGGTCGCGTGTGTCGTCGAAGACCATGAAGGCCCCGGCGGTGGGCAGATCCTCGAAGGCGATGCGGCGGTCGAACTCCGAGGCGTCGATCAAGGTGCCGGAAGGCCCGCTCACCTGCACCGCCTGGGTGTTGCGCGCGCCGCAGTCCTCGAGCACCTGGCGCACCGTCACCCCGAAGGGGTATTCGTAGATGCCCGGCCGCGCGCAGTCGCCGGAGACCGAGAGGAGCTTGGTGCCGGCCGATTTGGCGGTGCCCTGCGCCCGGTACCAGTCGCCGCCCTCCTTGGCGATCAGGGCGGCGGCGCAGAACGTCTCGACGTTGTTCACCACCGTGGGCTGGCCCAGATAGCCGTGGGTGACCGGATAGGGCGGGCGGCTGCGGGGGATGCCGCGCTTGCCCTCCAGCGATTCGATCAGGGCCGACTCCTCACCGCAGACATAGGCGCCGGCGCCGAGGTGGATCTCGATGTCGAAGTCGAAGCCGGGCCGGCCGCAGATGTCGCGGCCCAGCAGCCCCTCCCGCCGGCGGCGGGCCAGGCAGGCCTCGAGCGGTGCGAGCAGGTAGCGGTATTCGCCGCGCAGGTAGAGGAAGCCGTGCGTCTTCGCGCGACCGCCGCCGAGCACAAAGGCGCACACCGTCATGCCCTCGAACACCAGGTCGGCGTGGCGGGTGAGCAGCACCCGGTCCTTGAAGGTGCCGGGCTCGCCCTCGTCGGCGTTGCACACGACGTAGTGCGTCTCGCCCGGGGCGTTGCGGCAGGCCTGCCACTTGAGCCCGGTCGGAAAGCCCGCACCGCCGCGGCCGCGCAGGCCGGCGCGCTCGATCTCCTCCAGGGTGGCCGCCTCCCCGCGTGTCACGGTCGCCCGGATCGCCTCGCCCGGTTGCAGACCGTGGGCGAGGAGGGTGTCGGCACGGCGGATGTTGTCCTCGATGCGGAAGAGCTCGTCCGGCCACTGGGCGATGGGTTGCCGCGCCAGGATCAGCTCGGCGATCTGGTCCAGGCGCTCGCGGTCGATGCGGGGGATGGCCCAGCCGTTGACCAGCAGACCCGGCCCCTGGTCGCAAAGCCCGGTGCAGGAGGTGGTGTCGATGGACAGCAGGCCGTCCTCGGAGACCTTGCCCTTCTCCACCCAGAGCTTTTCGCAAAGGTAGGCGAGCAGGGCCTCGCTGCCCTGCATGCGATCGGTGATGTTGTCCGAGAACAGCACCCGGTAGTGGCCCACCGGTTCCAGATGGAGGAAGCTGTAGAAGGCGGCCACCCCCTCCACCCGCGCCCGGGAGATCCCCAGCTTGCGCGCCAGCTCGGTCAGCAAGGGCGGTGGCAGACAGCCATGACCATCCTGGAGGTCACGCAGGATTTGCACCAGACGGGTCGCGTCACCCCTGTGCAGGGCCAACACTTCGTCGATGCCGGGGTGGCGGTCTTGATGAAACGTCATGCACGGCAGGCTACACCCGATGTGTGAATGCAGTATGTGGATGCAGCCGCCCTCTGAGTGTAGCGGCAGAAGAGAAAATGCCAAGGAGGAAATGCGAGGGGGGCAAACGCGCCCGGCGTGTCAGGGGAGCGTGCTCGCCCGGCAGCAGGGCAAACCCAGTCCAGCGGGCCGGAGGACAGGGCGCGCAGCCTGCTAAACTTCGCTTGAATCTCCCATCCACCACCCCATGGTCCCCCACCTTACCACCGCCCTCACCGGCCCCCTGCTCGATCTGGAGAAACATGTCATCGCCGCCCAGGCCAGCATCGAGCATTGGTTCCGCGTGCAATGGCACGAGCACGCAGCGCCGTTCTACTCGTCGGTGGACCTGCGCAACGCCGGCTACAAGCTGGCGCCGGTGGACACCAACCTGTTTCCCGGCGGCTTCAACAACCTCAACCCCGCCTTCCTGCCCCTGGCGGTGCAGGCGGCCCAGGTGGCGGTGGAAAAGCTGTGCACCACGGCGCAACGCCTGCTCCTCCTCCCGGAAAACCACACCCGCAATGTTTACTATTTACAGAACGTGGCGGCGCTGGCCGATATCCTGCGCAAGACGGGACTCACGGTGCGCATCGGCAGCCTGATCCCGAATCTCGGCGAGCCGCTGCTCATCGATCTGCCGGACGGCCAGGTGCTGAAACTGGAGCCGGTGCTGCGCGAGGGCGATCGCCTGATGCTGCGCGATCCAACGGCACCCGGGGGGCGCTTCGAGCCTTGCGCCGTGCTGCTCAACAACGACCTGTCCGCCGGCGTGCCCGAGCTGCTGCGCGGCCTCGACCCCGCCCAGACCCTGATACCGCCCCTGCACGCGGGCTGGGTCACGCGACGCAAATCCAACCACTTCCGCTTCTATGCCGAGCTCGCCCAGGCCTTCGGACGGCTGTTCGGCATCGACCCCTGGCTCATCGACCCCTATTTCAGCCATTGCAGCGGAGTCGATTTCATGACCCGCCAGGGCGAGGATTGTCTGGCCACGCACGTGGACGAGCTGCTCGGCCGCATCCGCGCCAAGTACGCCGAATACGGCATCGACCGGGAGCCCTTCGTCATCGTCAAGGCCGACGCCGGCACCTACGGCATGGGCATCATGACGGTGAAAGACGCCCTTGAGGTGCGCGATCTGAGCCGCCGGGCGCGCAACAAGATGGCGGTGGTGAAGGAGGGGCTGGCGGTGACCCAGGTCCTGATCCAGGAGGGGGTGTACACCTTCGAGTCCATCCACGAGGCGGTGGCCGAGCCGGTCGTGTACATGATCGACCATTACGTCATCGGCGGTTTCTACCGCGTGCACACCAGCCGCGGCGCGGACGAGAACCTGAACGCCCCCGGCATGCACTTCGTGCCGCTCGCCTTCGAGGAGGTGGGCAGCTATGCCGACGCCTCCGCCCGGCCGGATGCCCCGGTAAACCGCTTCTACACCTACGGCGTGCTGGCCCGGCTGGCCGCCCTGGCGGCGGCCATCGAGTTGGAGGAGACCGATCCGGAGTTCACCCATGCTCAGCCCCACCCAGCTTGAACGCCTGCGCGCGCTCGCCCGCCAGCATGGCTGGCGGCTCGTGGTGTTGTTCGGTTCCTCCGCCCACGGCGAGGGGCGCGACGTGGACCTGGCCGTGCTCCCGGCCCAGCAGCCGGATGTCCTCGAACTCGGCCACTGGCAGGCGGCCCTCGAGGCGGTCTTCGCCCCCCGGCCGGTGGACCTCGTCCTCATCCACCCCGGCATGTCCCCGCTGCTGCGCTACGAGGCCCTCTGCCGGGGCCTCTGCCTGTACGAGGCGGAGCCGGGCCTGTTCGATGCCGAGCAGGACCGCGCCTTCTTCCTGCACGCCGACAGCAGCGTGCTACGGCGTGCGTTGCACGAATTCCTGCCGGATGCCATCCATGCGGCCTGAGCTCATCGAGCGCAAGCTCGCCTATCTGCTCACCTATGTGCAGGACCTGGAGGCCTTCGCCCCCCTGACCATGGCCGAGCGCCAGCGCCAGCACTACGCCATCGAGCGGCTGCTCCAGCTCCTGTGCGAAGTGGCGGCGGACCTCACCCTGCAGGTCTTGAGGCGACGCGGTATCGCCCCGCCCGACAGCTACCGGGCACTGTTCGAACAGGCGCGCGACCGGGGCTGGATGGCCGAGGACCTGGCGCGGGAGCTCATCGCCGCATGCGGTCTGCGCAACGTGCTCGTTCATCTCTACGACACCCTGGACATGAATCGTGTCATGACGGCGGTGGATGTCGCCCCCGGCTTGTACCGCCGTTTTGCCCATTGGGCGCAGGAGGCCCTGGCCGCATGAACCTTCTCTTCGTCGCCGATCCCCTGGCGAGCTTCAAGATCTACAAGGACTCCACCTATGCCATGATGCGCGAGGCGGCGCGCCGCGGCCACGACCTCTGGGCCTGCGAGCCGGCGGACCTGAGCTGGGCGGGCGGCCGCGTGTGGGCCGAGGCCCGGCGCGTGACCCTGCTGCCGCTCGCGCGCGCGGCCGAACGGGAGCCGGGCGCCGCTTGGTTCCGCCTCGGTGCCGGCGAGCGGCGGGCCCTGGCCGGCTTCGATGCCGTGCTCATGCGCAAGGACCCGCCCTTCGACCAGGAATACCTCTACGCCACCTATCTGCTCGAGCTGGCCGAGGCCGAGGGGACGCGAGTGTTCAACCGGCCGCGGGCGCTACGCGACTACAACGAAAAGCTCGCCATCGCCCGCTTCCCGCAGTTCACCGTGCCCACGCTGGTCTCCGCCCGCGAGGCCGACATCCGTGCCTTCCTGGCCGAGCAGGGCGACATCGTGGTCAAACCCCTGAACGCCATGGGCGGCGCGGCGGTGTTCCGGCTGCGCACGGGGGATGCCAACCTCGGCGTGACCATCGAGGTCCTCACCCGCAACGGGCATACCCCCGTCATGGCGCAGCGGTTCATCCCGGAGATCCGCGACGGCGACAAGCGCATCCTCGTCATCGCCGGCGAGCCCGCCCCCTGGTGCCTCGCCCGCATCCCCGCCCCGGGCGAGACGCGCGGCAATCTGGCCGCCGGCGGCAGCGGCGTGGCGCGGCCGCTCACCGCGCGCGACCGCGAGATCGCGCATGCCCTGGGGCCCGCGCTCCAGGCCGCCGGCATCCTGCTCGCGGGGCTGGATGTCATCGGCGACTGGCTCACCGAGGTCAACATCACCAGCCCCACCTGTTTTCGCGAGATCACCGACCAGAGCGGCTTCGACGTGGCGGCGAGGTTCCTGGACGCGCTCGAGGAGGCGGTGAAGGGTGAGGGGTGAGACGGCGATGGCCGCGCCGGCTGTCGACCGCGCTGCTGGCGAACCCCTCCAGCGTCGGCCTTGCCGGTCGGGCCCGAGCGTGACCGGCGCGCCCTTCCTCACGCCGCACGCCGCACGCCTCGCCCTCCTACTACTGCTGTGCGCCCTGCTGGCCGCCTGCTCGGGCCCGCCCCTGCACCGTGAGCAGGCCTATGTCTTCGGCACCCTGGTGGAGATCACCATCGCGGGGGAGCCGGCGGGCAAGGCACGCGCAGCGGCCGCGCAAGTGCTGCGGGAATTCGACACCCTGCACCGCCGGCTGCACGCCTGGGAGGCGAGCGAGCTGACCGCCCTCAATGACGCCTTCGCTCGCGGCCCGCAGCCGGTGGCGGCGGCGGCGGATCTCATCGCCATGCTGCGCGACGCGGCCGACTGGTCGCGGCGTTCGGCGGGCCTCTTCAACCCGGCCATCGGCAACCTGGTGCGTCTGTGGGGCTTCCATGCCGACGAATACCAGCCCCGGCTGCCGCCAGCGGCCGAGGCGGCGCGTCTGGTGGCGTCGCGGCCCGGCATGGACGACCTCGTCTTCGGCCCGGGGCAGGTCGCCAGCCGCAACCCGGCCGTGCGTCTGGACCTCGGCGGCTACGCCAAGGGCTACGCCCTGGATCGGGCGGCGGCCATCCTCAGGGCGGCGGGCATCAGAAACGCCCTCATCAACATCGGCGGCAACATCCTCGCCCTCGGCCGCAAGGGCGACCGCCCCTGGCGCGTGGGCATCCAGCACCCGCGCCGGGGCGGCGCCATCGCCACCCTGGACCTCTACGACGGCGAGGCCATCGGCACCTCGGGCGACTATCAGCGCTTCTTCGAGGTGGATGGTCGGCGCTACTGCCACTTGATCGACCCCCGCAGCGGCGTACCCGTGCAGGGGGTGCAGGCGGTGACGGTGATTGCACGCGGGGCGCACGCCGGTGTGGCCTCCGACGTGACGAGCAAGCCCCTGTTCATCGCCGGCCCGGACGGCTGGCGGGCGATGGCCGAGCGGCTGGGCGTGGCCGAGGCGCTGCTGATCGATGCCGAGGGCCATGTGCGGCTCACCGAGGCGATGGCGCGGCGGCTGCGATGGGAGGGCGCGGCGCCGCCCATCCTGGCGGCCAGGTGACCGTCCGGCCGGTTTGCGTCAAACTTGGCCTCATCGCCCGCTTCGGAGGGGTCGCATGTACACCTGGAAAAACCACTTCATCATTCAGGCGGACTATCAGCACTGGGCCAACGAGGTCTTGTTCAACGCCCTGGAACACCTCACACCGGACAGTTTGAGCAGCGACCAGGGCCTGTTCTTCCGCAGCATCCATCACACGGTGGATCACATGCTGCTGGTGAGCCAGGTGTGGCTCGCCCGTCTTCAGGGGGAGAACCTGAGCGTCAATTATCGTGTCATCCAGCACCCGGACTGGCGGGGCTTGCAGAACGCCCTGCGTCTGGAGACCCGCAAGCTGCAGGGCTGGCTGGATGCGCAGGCCGAGGAATTCTATGACCGCGAGTTCGAGTACACCGGCAGCGACCACCGCCCGCGCCGCATGTGGGTGCGCGATGCACTGACCCACCTGTTCACGCACTACGCCCATCACCGCGGCCAGGTCTCCGCCGTCGCCACCCGCCTGGGCGCGCCCTGCCCGGAGATGGACTTCGTCTACTACCGGCGCGAGATGGAAAAGCTGCTCGCCGAGCTCAGGAACGGCGGGAACACCCCCCCAGCAGCGGCGTGACGAGCTTTTCGAGCCGCGGGTAATGCACCTGACCGCTCACCTTGTGACGTATCCTGCCCGCGCGGTCGATGACGAACGAGGTGGGCAGGCGGTCGACCCCACCGAAGGCGGCGGTCACGCCCGGCGCCGCCAGCGGTGCGGGGAAGGTGTAGCCCTTCTCGCGCATGAAGCGCGCCACCGTCTCGGCCGTGTCGTCCAGGCTGTAGGCGACGATCTCGAAGCCGCAATGCCGGTAGTCTTCGTAGAACCGCTGCATGGCCGGCATCTCGTGCCGGCAGTAGGGACACCACGTCGCCCAGAAATTGACCAGCACCACCCGGCCGCGCAAGTCGGACATCGACTGCCCGGGCGCGACCGGCACATCCGGCGCCGGCGCGTTGAGCTCGGAGACCCAGGCCGGCGGGCGCAACCAGAAATAGACGATCAACCCCAGCAGGATCGCGGTGACCGGGCTGGGTCTGAGTTTGCTTAGGATTTCCTTTGTCTTCATCTTCCGATAAATCCAAACGCGGCACCCTGCGCATCAGACGCGATGCCGGGGCGGGCACGCAAGCCCCAAATGCGGCAGGGCAACCAGCGCGGCGCCAGCCGGTACGCGGCCGCCACCTGAGCCTGCGCCAACAGAAGGCCCTGCGCAAGACCGATACGCATCCGGCGTCGCCGCCCGCCGCGCAGCGCGCGACCGAACCCCCACGCCGCCCGCGCCCGGCCGACCAGACGGCGGTGCACCCGCCCAAGCCCGCCGCCCCGGCGCAGATAAGGGCCGGTACGGCCCGCCGGCCGACCCGGTCGGCAGGCCGCGCCGCCCAGCCGCCGCAGCGCTTTTTCGCCCCCTGTCCGCGCGGCCTCGAGGGCGAGCTGGCACAGGAGCTCAGCGAGCTGGGCGCCGCGGCGGTGAGCCCCGCCTCGGGCGGCGTGGCCTTCGCGGGCGACATCGCGCTCGCCTGGCGGGTGAACCTGTGGTCGCGCCTGGCGGTGCGCGTGCTGCAGCAGGTGGCGCACGGCCGCTACCGCGACGAGGACGACCTCTATGCGGCGGCGCACGGCCTGCCCTGGCCCAGGTGGTTCGAGCCGCGACGCACGCTGGCGGTGCACACCGTGGCGCATCAGAGCCCGCTCAAGAGCCTCAACTTTGCCAGCCTCCGCATCAAGGACGCCGTCTGCGACCGCTTCCGCGCCGACTGTGGCGAACGGCCCAGCGTCGACACCCGCGCGCCGGACGTGCCGCTGCTGCTCTATCTCGAGCGCAACGCCTACACCCTCTACCTGGATCTGACCGGCGCGCCGCTCAACCGCCGCGGCTTCAGGCGCGAGGCCGCCGCGGCGCCCCTGAACGAGAACCTGGCGGCGGGCCTGCTCCGGCTCGCCGGCTGGCGCCCCGACCTGCCCCTGCTCGACCCCATGATGGGCGGCGGGACCCTCCTCATCGAAGCGGCGATGCTGGCGCTCAACATCGCGCCGGGGCTCAAGCGCCACTTCGCCTTCGAACACCTCGCGAGCTTCGACCGGGTGCAATGGGCCCGGCTGCGCAAGGACGCCCAGGCCGCCGCCGCCCCGCCGAGGCCGCTGCCGATCTATGGCTGCGACATCGATCCCGCCATGCTGCATGCCGCCGAGGTCAACCTCGAGGCGGCCGGCCTACTCGAGTGCGTGCACTTGAAACAGGCGGACGCCCTGACGGTGCAGGCCCCGGCTGCGGCCGGCATCCTGGTCAGCAATCCGCCCTATGGCGTGCGTCTGCAGCAGGCCGATCCGGCCGCCTTCTATCGGGCGCTGGGCGACGCGCTCAAGCGGCGTTTCACCGGCTGGCAGGCCTGGCTGCTCACGGCCGACCCACTGCTGCCGCGCGCGATCGGCCTCAAGGCGTCGCGGCGCCTGCCGCTCTACAACGGGCCGCTCGCCTGCCTCCTGTACGAATACCGCATGGTGTCGGGACGGCCGGACTGAAGCCGCAGTCGTTACCGGTTGTGTGGGGGTGCGCTCGAGCGCAGACGGCAGGCCGCCGGTCTGCCCATCGAGACGATGGCAGTCAACGTGGCGGGGCCGCAGATCCAGCGCAGCGATTTCGTCGCCACGGTGAAACGGGTGCTGGCCGAGACCGGCCTGCCCGCCCGGCACCTCGAGCTGGAGGTGACGGAGGGCTTCATCATGGGGCAGGCCGAGGCCTCCATCGGCGTGCTCGAGGCACTGAGCCAGCTGGGCGTGCAGCTGTCCATCGACGACTTCGGCACCGGCTATTCGTCGCTCGCCTATCTCAAGCGCCTGCCCATCGACAAGCTCAAGGTGGACCGCTCCTTCGTGCGCGACCTGCCCGCGGACGAGGAGGACGCCGCCATCACTGCGGCGGTGGTCGCCCTGGGCCGCAGCCTCGGCCTCACGGTCATCGCCGAGGGGGTGGAGACGGCCGCGCAGCGGGACTTCCTGCTGCGCCTGCGCTGCGACCAGGCCCAGGGCTGGTTCTACGGCAGGCCGGAGCCGCCGGGCCGGTTCAGTCTCGCCCTGTCCGCGCGGGCGGCCTGACGGGCTCGGCAAAACGCTCGCCCGGGCGCAGATAGCGCCACTGCCCCAAGGGCAGGTCGCCCAGGCGCACGCCACCGATGCGCACCCGCTTGAGCCCCACGACCTGCAACCCGACCAGCTCACACATGCGCCGGATCTGGCGCTTCATGCCCTCGCGCAGTATGAAGCGCAGCTGGTCCTCGTTGAGCCACGCCACCCTGGCCGGCCTGAGCCTGCGCCCATCCAGGCTGAGGCCGTGGTTGAGCAGGGCGAGACCACCCGGGGCGATGCGCCCCTTCACCCGCACCAGGTATTCCTTCTCGATCTCGGAGTCCGCGCCGATCAGCTGGCGGGCGATGCGACCGTCCTGGGTCAGGACCAGCAGGCCGGTGGAGTCGATGTCCAGCCGCCCGGCCGGGGCCAGGTCCTCGAGGATGGACGGATGGAAGGGCGGATCGCCCGGCGCCCTGACCTGGGTGTGCGGTCCGATCAGGGCCGCCGCCGGCTGGTAGCCCGGTTCCGGCTGGCCAGAGACGTAGCCCACCGGCTTGTTGAGCAGGATCGTCACCCGCCGCCGCTGGCTGGCCTGCGCCTGCGGCGCCAGGCTGATGTGCGCGTTCGGGTCGATGCGGGTGCCCAGCGCCGTGACCGGCCGCCCATCCACCCGCACCAAGCCCCGTTCGATGTAGTCGTCCGCCTCCCGCCGGGAGCACATCCCCCGCGCGGCCATGACCTTGGACAGGCGCACGCCCTCGGCCCGCCGGGCGGCGGGCTGGGCAGCGGTGCCGGGGGACGTCGGCTTGGGCGAGCGGGCTTTCATGCGGCAAGCATAGCGTGTTCCTCACCGCTCGCCAGTAAAATGGCGCCTGACACCCACCCGGAGCCGCCCATGCCCGTCCAGCTCACCCCCCCAGACCCCGCTCACCTGCTACCCGTGCCCGGCGTGGAGCTTGGCACGGCCAGCGCCGGCATCAAGAAACCGGGCCGCCGGGACGTGCTGGTCATACGGCTCGCCGCCGACTCGGAGGTGGTCGGGGTATTCACGCAAAACCGCTTCTGCGCCGCGCCGGTGAGCGTGGCGCGTGAGCACCTCCATGCCGAGGGCGGGGTGCGCGCCTTGGTGGTCAACACCGGCAACGCCAACGCCGGCACCGGCGCGGAGGGTCTTGCGCGGGCGCGGGCGACCTGTTCGGCGCTGGCCGGGCTGCTCGGGCTCGAGGCCGAGCAGGTGCTGCCCTTCTCCACCGGCGTGATCCTGGAACCCTTGCCGCACGACAAGCTCATCGCCGCCCTGCCGGCGGCAGTGGCCGATTTGCGGCCCGACAACTGGGCCGTCGCCGCCGAGGCGATCATGACCACGGACACCGTGCCCAAGGCCTGCTCGCGCCGGCTGACCCTGGACGGGGTGGAATTCGTCGTCACCGGCATTGCCAAGGGCTCCGGCATGATCCACCCCAACATGGCCACCATGCTCGCCTTCGTCGCCACCGACGCGCCAGTGTCCTGCGAGGCCCTGGAGGCCATCCTGCGCGCGGCGGTGAACGACTCGTTCAACGCGATCACCGTGGACGGCGACACCTCGACCAACGACGCCTGCATCCTGATTGCCACCGGCGCCACCGCGGCGCCGGTGATCATGGACGATGCCGACCCGCGCTTCGGCCCGCTGCGCGAGACGGTCACTGCGGTGATGACCGACCTCGCCCAGGCCATCGTGCGCGACGGCGAGGGGGCGACCAAATTCATCACCGTGCGCGTCGAGGGCGGGCGCGACGCGGCGGAATGCCGGCAGGTGGCCTATGCCGTGGCCCGCTCGCCGCTGGTAAAGACGGCCTTCTTCGCCTCCGACCCCAACCTGGGCCGCATCCTCGCCGCGGTGGGCTATGCCGGCATCGCCGACCTCGAGGTGGAGCGGGTGCGGCTTTACTTGAACGATGTGCTGGTGGCGGAGGGCGGCGGGCGCGCCGACGGCTACCGCGAGGAGGACGGCCGCCGCGTCATGGCCGAGTCCGACATCCTGGTGCGCATCGAGCTCGGCCGGGGGACGGCCGCGGCCGTCGTGTGGACCTGTGACTTCTCCTACGACTACGTCAAGATCAACGCCGAGTACCGCACTTGAGCGATCGACTGGACGCCTTCCTCGCTCGGGCCGAGGCGCTGCTCGCGCGCATCGAGCCGCTGCTGCCCGCCGCCCCGGCCGCCATGGACTGGGCCGGGACGCTGGCCTGCCGCTGGCGGCGCGTGGCCCTCAAGGGCTGGCTGGAGCCGGTGCGGCTGCTCGCCTGCCCGCCTTGGGAGGCCCTGCGCCACATCGACGCGCAAAAGGCGGCGCTCGACCGCAACACCCGCCAGTTCGTGCTCGGGCTGCCGGCCAACAACGCGCTGCTCGTCGGCAGCCGCGGCTGCGGCAAGTCCTCGCTCGTCAAGGCCCTGCTGCCGCGCTACGCCAAGCGGGGCCTGCGCCTGATCGAGGTGGACAAGGCCGACCTCGTCGACCTGCCGCACCTGGTCGAGCCGCTGGCCGGGCTGCCCTGGCGCTTCGTGCTGTTCACCGACGACCTCTCCTTCGCGGCCGACGAGCCCGCCTACAAACCGCTCAAGGCCGCCCTCGACGGCTCCATCGCCGGCCTGCCGGACAACGTGCTGATCTACGCCACCTCCAACCGCCGCCATCTCATGCCCGAATATTTCGCCGAGAACGCGGCCGCCCGACACCTGGGCGGCGAGGTTCGGCCGGCCGACAGCACCGAGGAGAAGCTGAGCCTGTCCGACCGCTTCGGCCTCCTGCTCACCTTCTATCCCTTCGACCAGGACGCCTATCTGGACATCGTCGCCGGCTGGGTCGAGGCCCTGGGCGGTCGCGTCACCCCCGCCATGCGCGAGGCAGCCCTGCAGTGGGCGATCCAGCGTGGCGGCCGCTCCGGGCGTACCGCACGCCAGTTCGCCGCGGACTGGGTCGGACGGCAGGCCCTGAAGGGCAGGAAGTGACGGCGCGCGTCAGTGTGGCCGCCGCGGTCATCGAACGCCCGGACGGCAGCTTCCTCATGGCCAGCCGCCCCGCAGGCAAGGTCTATGCCGGCTGGTGGGAGTTTCCCGGCGGCAAGGTCGAGCCGGGCGAGTCGCCCCACGACGCCCTGGTGCGCGAACTCGAGGAGGAGCTGGGCATCGCCGTGCGCCGCGCCTATCCCTGGCTCACCCTGGACTACGACTATGCGCACGCGGCGGTGCGGCTCAATTTCTTCCGCGTCACCGACTGGGAGGGCGCGCCGCACCCGCACGAGGGCCAGGGCATGGCCTGGGTCGTGGCCGAGCGGCCGGAGGTCGCGCCCATCCTGCCGGCCAACGGGCCCATCCTACGCGCCCTCGCCCTACCGCTCACCTACGGCATCACGGCCGCCACCGAGCTGGGGGTGGAGGTCTTCCTGCGCCGCCTGGACGCCGCCCTGGCGCGCGGTCTGCGGCTCGTGCAGCTGCGTGAGAAGACGATGCCGGACGAAGTCTTACGGCCACTCGCGCGCGAGGTGGCGGCACGCTGCCGGGAACACGGCGCCCTGCTCCTGATCAATGCCGATGCCGCCCTGGCCGAACGACTCGATGCTGGCGTACACCTTACCGCGGCCCAACTCATGCAGCTCGAGCAGCGGCCCGATCTGCCCTGGGTGGCGGCATCCTGTCACGATGCGGCGGAGCTCGCCCGGGCCGAGGCGCTGGGGGTGGACTTCGTCGTCCTCGGGCCGGTGCTGCCCACCGCCACCCACCCCGGCGCCGCGCCCCTGGGCTGGGCGCGCTTGCGCGACCTGGCCGCCGGCCGGTCCTTGCCCATCTACGCCCTGGGCGGGCTCACCGCCGCCGATCTGGAACGTGCCCGCCTGGCCGGCGCCCACGGCATCGCCATGAAGGGAGGTCTCTGGACATGACCACGGCACGCAGCCACTTCTTCCGCCTCGCCCCGCTGGGCATCCTGCTCTTGGTGGGCCTCGTCGTCTACCTGGACCAGGCGCGCCAACCTGCGGGAGGGCCTGCGCCGGCGCTGCACTGCCCGGACCTCAGCGCCGGCTGCACGGGCCGTGTCGCTGGCCGGACGGTGAGCGTCGGCGTCGCGGGCGAGCTCAAGGCATTGCAGCCCTTCGAGGTCTGGGTCCGGGCCGGGAACGCGCGCCGCGTGCAGGCCACGTTCACCATGGAGGGCATGGACATGGGATTCAACCTCTACACCCTGCATGCCGACAAGGACGGAGTGTTTCGCGGTCGCGTCACGCTGCCGGTGTGTGTGTCCGGCCGCCGCGACTGGGTGATGACCCTGGACATCGACGGGCACCGCGTGGCCGTGCCCTTCGTTACGGAACTGTAATAATTCCCGCCGGTGCCGTGTCTATAATCGTCCGAGGGTCCATGACCCGGCGACAAGGAGCGAGTGCATGACAGAACACATCTACAAGCAGTTCGACGCGGACCTGGAGGCAGTGCGGGCCCGCGTGCTGGAGATGGGGGGGTTGGTGGAGGAACAGGTCAACCGCGCCATCGATGCCCTGATCGAGGGCGATATGAAAGCGGCGGAGGAGGTCATCGCCACCGACCACATGGTCAACAGCCTGGAGGTCGGCACCGACGAGGCCTGCACCCAGATCATCGCCCTGCGCCAGCCAGCCGCCTCCGACCTACGGCTCATCCTCACCATCATCAAGACCATCACCGATCTGGAACGCATCGGCGATGAGGCCGCCAAGATCGCCCGCTACGCCCTGCGAGTCTACGAGAGCGATCGCATCGTCACGCCGCGTTACAGCGAGATCAAGTACATGGCGGGGCTCACGCTCAAGATGCTGCGCGAATCGCTCGACGCCTTCGCCCGGCTGGACGTCTCCGCCGCCGCGGCGGTGGCCCGCCAGGACATGGAGGTGGACGAGGAATTCCACCTCATCACGCGCCACCTCATCACCTACATGATAGAGGACCCGCGCACCATCTCCACCTTCATCGACCTCATGTTCGTGGTCAAGGCCATCGAGCGCATCGGCGACCACGCCAAGAACATCTCCGAGTACGTGGTGTTCATGGTCAAGGGCAAGGACGTGCGCCACACCAGCATCGAGGAGCTGGAGAAGGAGATCCAGTAAACCCCGATGCCCCGCCGGGCCGCAGCTCGGCCCGCGGGTCGGGGGTAGGTCTGGCGTAGGCCAGGGGAAGGTCGGGCTTCAGCCCGACGACCGACCATCGTAACCCCCCAAGGGCCGCCTCCCCGCAAGAGACGGTCAGGCCGTCAGTGCTGGTGGTGCATGCCGCCGGCGCGCTCACCCGCGCGACGCACCTCGGCCTTGACCTCGACCTCGCTCGGCTTGCCGGCGGCATCGCGCAACTGCAGGGTAAGGGGTACGGTCTGCCCCTCCTGCAGGGGGGCCTTGAGGCCGATGAGCATGACGTGCAGGCTGCCGGGCTTGAGCTCCACGGTCTGCCCGGCAGGCAGGCCGATCTCGGGCACCCGGCGCATAACCATCACCCCCTCCTGCATGGCCATGGTGTGCAGTTCCACGCGCTCCGCTGCCGGGCTCGCCGCGCCGACCACGCGCATCGGGCGCGCCGCCCTGAGGTCCATGTACACGCCGGCTACGGCCTGACCCGGCGCGGTAGCGCGGGCCCAGGCGCGCTGGACCGCAATGTCGCTGGCCCAGCTCGGCGCGGCCAGGAGGACGGACAGGGCGAGGGTTGCGGTGAGTCTGCGCATGCTGCGATCTCCTCTAGAGCACAATATTGAAATCCTAGCCCGATCAGCCAATCCCGCGTCGGGGGTGCGTCAATCGGTCGCACCGGGCAGGGCTTGCCCTGCCCCTGCACCCTTCGGATCATACCGGCCATGTCCACGCCCACACCGCCGCCT
>JBBIKZ010000033.1:0-21912 GCA_037445185.1 Hydrogenophilales bacterium
AAAGTATAGCGGTTTTCGCCGCCCCCGGTCGCCGGCGTGCCCCGCCACGCGGGCGAGTCGATACCATCGCGGGGCGGGCCGTCGATAATCCTAAAAACCTCAGTTGACCGCTCCTTGGCCTTCGCAAAGACGCATGGAACCTGACTTTTGCGCCTCCGAGCACGCTCACCCGGAAGGTGAGGCCGCTACGCGCCCGCTTTCGGGTCTGTGCGCGCGTCTGGCTGCGTTGCTCCTCCTTGCGGGGAACGACCCCGCGGCGTCGTCGCGCCTTGCCAGCCACACGCACAAACCCGCCTTCGGGCGCGTTCAACTGAGGTTTTTAGGATAATTGTCGCTCAAGCCCCAGGCGCCAACATGCCCACCACCCTGGAACTCGTGCTCCTCCTGCTCGGCGCGACCGTGCTGGCGGTATCCCTGTTCCGGCGGCTGGGCCTGCCGCCCATCCTGGCCTACATCCTCATCGGTGCCGGGCTCGGCCTGCTGCTGCCCTATCACGAGGAGGACTCGCCGGCCGCACACCTGGCGGAATTCGGCGTCGTCTTCCTGATGTTCTCCATCGGCCTGGAGTTTTCGCTTGCCAAACTGAGGACCATGCGCACCGAGGTGTTCGGTCTGGGTGCGCTGCAGGTGGTCCTCACCACCCTGGTCTTCACCGTCATCGGCCTGGCCGTGGGGCTGTCGCTGGAGTCCGGCCTCGCCGTGGGCGCCATCCTTGCCCTATCCTCGACCGCCATCGTCAGCAAGCTGCTGGCGGAACGCCACGAACTGGATACCGACCACGGTCGACCTGTCATCGGCGTGCTGCTGTTCCAGGACCTGGCCGTGGCCCCCCTGGTGATCTTCATTCCGGCCCTGGCCGCCAGCGAGAACCTGACGCTGGCCCTGCTCATCGCCAGCGTCAAGGCGGCCATCGCGCTCGCCATCATCCTCATCATCGGCCAGCGGGTCATGCGCCCGTGGTTTCACCTGATCGCCCAGGCCAAGTCGAGCGAGCTGTTCATGCTCAACGTGCTGCTCATCACCCTGGGGCTCGCCTACGTCACCGATCAGGCCGGGCTCTCGCTCGCCCTGGGCGCCTTCCTCGCCGGTGTCCTCATCGCCGAGACGGAGTATCGCTACCAGGTGGAGAGCGACATCCGGCCCTTCCGGGATGTGCTCATGGGACTGTTCTTCGTCTCCATCGGCCTGTTGCTGGACCTCAAGGTGCTGCTCGCGCACTGGCCCGAGGTGATGCTGGCGGTGATCCTGCTGGTGGGGGTCAAGCTGCTCCTGGTCATCGGCATTGCCCGCCTGTTCCGGATGGGGTGGGCGACAGCGCTGCGCACCGGGCTGGCCCTGGCCCAGGCCGGTGAATTCGGTTTCGTCCTGCTCTCGGTGGCCGGTCGTCACGGCCTGCTGGAGACGGCCACCCATCAGTACCTACTGGCGGCGATGATCCTGTCCATGTTGGCTGCGCCCGTCCTGATCCATTACGCGCCGCGCCTGGCCCGGAGGCTGGACGAACGCGAATGGAGCCGCAAGGCGGTCGGCATCCACGAGATCGCGGCCCGCACCTTCGGCATCCACGACCACGTCATCCTCTGCGGCTATGGCCGCACGGGGCAGAGCCTCGCCCGGCTGCTGGAGGCGGAAGGGGTACCCTACATCGCGCTAGACCACGACCCCAAGCGGGTGCATGCCGCAGCCAGCGCGGGCGAGAACGTGGTGTTCGGCGAATCGACCCGCATCGAGGTCCTGTTGGCGGCGGGCCTACGGCGGGCCAAGGCCGCGGTGATCACCTATGCCCATACCGCCGAGGCTCTGCACACCCTCGCCGCGATCCAGCGAATCAAGCCAGAACTGCCCGTCATCGTCCGCACCGTCGATGACACCGACCTGGAGCGGCTGCGCGCTGCCGGCGCCAGCGAGGTCGTGCCAGAGGTGATGGAGGGCGCGCTGATGCTCGGCTCGCAAACCCTGCTCATGGCCGGCATCCCGCTCGCGCGCGTGCTCAGGCGCATCCGGCAGACCAGGGAGGCGCGCTATGCCAGCATGCGCGGCTATTTTCGCGGCCTCACCGATGAGGAGACGGAGGAGGATGCCGCCCAGGAGCGGCTGATCAGCCTGAGCCTCACCTCCCGCCACCCCGCCGTGGGTCGGACCCTAGCCGACCTCGACCTGGGCGGCATCGGGGTGACGGTGGTGGCGGTCAGACGGCGCGGCATCCGGGGCACCGAACCCGATCCCGTCACGCGGCTGGAAAGTGGTGACGTGCTGGTGCTGCGGGGCACGCCCGAGGCACTGTCGGCGGCTCAAATGCGGCTCGAGGGGGGCTGAAGCGGCGCGGGCCGGACATGCGGCCGGACCGCCCCGAGGGCCATAGGCTGCGGACAGATCGGGCTCCAGCCCATTTGACGATGGGGTTCAAAACAGCGCCGCCGCGCCGCAGTTGCCCTCGTTGTCGGCCGCCCGCCACAAGCCGGTGCGACTGTCGTAGCAGCGTGCCGCCACGGGTGCGCCGCCGCCGCCGTCATAGGCGCTGAAACGGAAATTGCCGCTGTCGGCGCGGCCGTCGTCCTGCTTGCGGTCGATCTCGGCCAGTATCCTGGCCGGGATCCGGTTGCCGGTCTTCAGATTCAGGCGCGCCACCCCCTTCGACCCGGCGAACTCGGCGTCGTAATGCAGCCGCAAGGTGGCGTTGTAGGGATTGCGCGGCCATTCCCCGGCCGGGTCGGGCAGGCTGCCGGTGGCCTGGTAGCTGCCCGAGATCAGGTTGGCATGCGACAGATGCACCCAGACGAGCAGGCTCTCCCGTGCCTGGGGGGTGTCCTGCACCACCCCATCGCCGTTGCCCCCCACCTGGGCATTGGCGATGCCGGACAGGTTGGCATAGGCGAGCTGACCGGGATAATCGCCGGGCGCGGCCTGGTATTTGTCCTGGAAGGCGTAATAGGCAGCCTTGATGCTCTCGAGCTGGGTGATGATGTTGCGCACCCGAGCGCTCTCGATCAGCTCCTGACCTTTCAAGACGCCGCCCAGCAGCAACCCGATGACCACCAGGACGATGGCCAGCTCGATGAGGGTGAATCCGGTCAGCACGCGCGGCATGGCCACATCGGCCAAGCAATTTCCGGACCTGCCGCCAGCGCGGCTCGACGCGCCGCGGTTGGCACACGCGGGGCGCGCGGCCGCCGACTTCCCGACGGCCCTGACCGGAACTCGGCAGACGCCGACCTGCGTTGGACGCTGCGGACAGGGCATCATGGCCGGGAGTGTACGCGGGGCCTGGGCGGGGCTCAAATTCTCAATTTCCGTCACGGCATTCCGTATTTATCCTACATGTCCATGAAGCCGTCCGAATCCGTGGCCTCGGGCGCCACCCTCGTGCGCGATCCGGCGGGGCTCATCGCGACCCTGCTCAGCCAGCACGGCAACCGCACCCTGGCCCTGATGCTGCTGCTCCTGCACGCTGCCTTCGTCTGGGGGGAGGGGCAGGCTTGGGGCCAAGCGGTCATCCTCGCCCACTACGGTGCCTTCCTGCTCTGGCAGCCCTTCCTGAGCGGTGCCCAGCGCCTGCCCTGGCCGCGGGCCCTGGCCGTGCTCGCCGTGGGCGTTGGGCTGGCCGCCTGGCCCACACCCTGGGCGGCGCTGCTGTGGTGCATCATGCTCGCCGCCTTGCTCGGCGGCATTTCCCTCGGGCTGCGCGGCCTGCGCGAACGCCTCGGCCTGTTGCTCGCAGTGGCCTATCTCGCCGCCCTGGCGGTGCTGTGGCTCATGCCCCGCCTCTACGGCCTGGCGCAGGCCGACATCGAGCAGTGGGGCCTCTGGCGCGACGCCCTGGTCCTGCTGCCCCTGCTGGTCCTGTTCCTGCCCGCCCCTCGTCTGCGGCAGAGCTCCGTCAGCGTCGATCTGCTCTACGCGGTGGTGATCTTCCTCCTCATGGGGGTGTTGGTGCTCGGCAGTTTCACGGCCATGCGCGTGACCGGCGCCGGCTACTTCAGCGGGGTGCTCATCAGCAGCCTGGGACTGGCGGGGGCCCTGGTGATCTTTTCCTGGTTGTGGAGTCCGCGCGGCGAATTCTCCGGCCTGCGCAACCTGTTCTCCCGCTACGTGCTCTCCCTCGGCCTGCCGCTGGAGGAGTGGCTCAAACAGACTGCCGAGGCGGCCGAGACGGAGTCCGATCCCGAGGCCTTCATCCGCGCCACCATGGAGGGTTTCTCCAACCTGCCCTGGGCCACGGGCGTGGCCTGGCAAACCGCCTATTCCCGCGGCCAACTGGGCAGGGAGAGCCGCTTCAGCAGCCGTTTCCAGCATCTGGGCGTGGAGGCGGTGTTCTACACCGAACGCCCCCTCAATCCCGCCTTCGCCTTGCATCTTCGTCTGCTGACCGACGTGGTGGGCTACTTCTACACCGCCAAGATCCGGGAGCAGGACCTGCATGCGAACGCCTACACCCAGGCCATCTACGAGACCGGCTCGCGGCTGACCCACGATGTGAAGAACATGCTGCAGTCGCTCAAGACCCTGAGCTCTGCCGCCGAGCACAGCGGGCCTGAGCAAGCCCTGGAGCTGCAGCAGCTCATGCAACGGCAGATGCCGCAAATCGTCAAGCGTCTCGAGATCACCCTGGACAAATTGAAGTCTCCCAACCTACAACAAGACGAGGCCGGCCGGGGACAAATCCTGGCGCGCGAATGGTGGCGCAACCTCAAGGCCCGCTATGGCCAGGATGGGGTCGAGTTCCAAACCGATGACCCCAATGCCGAGGGCTGGCTACCGCAGGACCTGTTCGACAGCGTGGCCGACAACCTACTGCAGAACGCCCTGCGCAAGCGGCGCCAGGATCCCGAACTGCATATCCGCGTGTGGTTCACCCTGCGTGACGGTCCCCAACTCCGGGTGACCGACGATGGGGCCGCCGCACCGCCGGAAGTGGTGCAAAAGCTGTTCCACGCCCCGGTGTCCAACTACGACGGCCTCGGCATCGGGCTCTACCAGGCCGCCAAGCAGGCCGCGCAGCTCGGCTATCGCCTGGCCCTGGAGGAGAACCGGGAGGGTGAGGTGACCTTCCGACTGTCTCCAACGACGCGCTCAGGGGAGTGACAGACACTCAAGTGGCAGAAGGCAGGCATGACCAGCAAGGAGGCCTCGACCACCGTGGCACCGGTACAGTCGAGAGCGACGCGGACGGTGGACGAGCCGGCCGCCCCCCCGGACTATCTCAGGCGCGCGCCGCGGCTCAAGCGGGAGTACCAGGTCTGCGGCTACGAGCTCAAACCGCAAGGCCCACGGCTGCAACGGGTGCGTCTCCCCGCCGCATTGCGGTCCTCCACGCCGCCTTGCTGAAACGACAGGGGCTCTACGGCGACCTGCTCGCCCCGGCCATCGTCAGCGTCCAACACCTGGCGGCACCGGTATGGGCGGTGGCACTGACGGACGACATGCGCGCCGGCCTCTAGGGCGGCGCGATCCTCCACACCGACGCCCCGGCCGGCGATCGGGGCGGCAGGGCGGCGATCACGACGCCTGCGCGCTTCGACCCCGGGCAGCCGCCTCGACCATCAGCCGCTTCATCTCGGCCACCGCGCGTTCCCAGCCGACGAACAGGGCCTGGGCGACGATGGCGTGGCCGATGTTGAGCTCCGCCACGCCGCCAATGCCGGCGATGGCCTGCACGTTGTGGTAGTTGAGGCCGTGGCCGGCATTGACCTGGAGGCCGAGATCGAGACCGGCCCGCACGGCCTGACGGATGCGCTGCAGTTCGGCCTCGGCGTCGTGCTCATGCCTCGCCTCGGCGTAGCGGCCGGTGTGGATCTCCACCACCGGGGCGCCCGCGCGGCGCGCGGCCTCGAGCTGAGCCGGCTCCGCGTCGATGAACAGCGACACGCGGACGCCGGCCGCGGCGAGCCTGCGGCAGGCCTCGGCCACGCGGTCGAAATGGGCGTGCACGTCCAGCCCCCCCTCGGTGGTGAGCTCCTGGCGCCGCTCCGGCACCAGGCAGACATCCTGCGGCCGCACCTCCAGGGCGATGGCCACCATCTCGTCGGTCACCGCCATCTCCAGATTCATGCGCGTGGTGAGCAGTCGCCGCAGCATGCGCACGTCTTCGTCCTGGATGTGGCGGCGATCCTCCCTGAGGTGCAGGGTGATGCTGTCGGCGCCGGCCGACTCCGCCATCAGGGCGGCCTGCACCGGGCTGGGGTAAGGGGTGCCGCGCGCCTGGCGCAGGGTAGCGACGTGATCGATGTTGACGCCGAGCTTGATCATGGCAGACGGAGAGGGTGAGTGGACGGGAGGTCAAACGGGGACCGTGATGAATGCGTCATATGTTCACAGCCTCTCAGTGCAGGCCCTGTGCCGGCCGACCCATGCCCATGGCCATGCCCTCGGCGAAGGCGCGGACGGTGTCGGCCTTCAACTGTTCCGACTTCTTTTGTGCATCGCGCATCAGGGCGCGGATCCACACGTCGCCGCGCTGGCCGCCCAGGGCATTGCGTTCGTCGGCATCGGCGAAGGCCGGGTAGAACATGCGCCGGCGCCGGTCGCGGTCGAACCAGTAGGCATTGCGTGCGACGTACTCGTAGCCGAACGGCAGCAGGGCGGCGCCGAACTCGGGGGCATGCGGATAGCCTTCGCGGGCGCTGCCGGCGGGCGCGATGAAACCTGCCTCGGCCAGACGCCCGACCACCCGGGCGGCCTCGCGCAGATGCAGGTGGGCTACGTAGAGGTAATGGCTGCGGCGCAACGTCCAGGCCGCCACCCCCTCCGCGTCCGTCTCCCGCACCGGCATCTCGGCCGCCGGCGTGCCCAGGGCATTGACGTGATGCAGCACCAGGCCGGCCGGATGCGCGAGCATGGCCGGGTTGCGCCCCTCGATATAGTTCACCACGCTGAAGGCAAGGCGCAGATAGGCCGTGATCCCGGTACGCAGCGCGGCATCCGCCTGCCACGCCTTGTGCAGCTCGAACAGGGCCATCAACCGCTCGACCGGCCCCGGCATCACCAGGGTGAGCAGATGGCCGTCGGGGAAATCGCCGCCCACCGCGTCGTCCTCCCGATGCGGGAAGACGCGCAGGTTGTATTGCCCCTCCAGATGGCGGCCCAGGATGTCCAGCCAGGCCCCCGGATGGATGGTCTGCACGGTCTGGCCCAGCTCGGCGAAACGTTCGGCGGTGGTGAGGGTCACCGCCTCATTGCCGCGATAGGCGAGCTCCAGGGAAGAGAGCCCGCCGGCATAGCGGAAGCGGGCCCGGTGGCCATCCGCGTCGACCCATACGGCCGACCAGCCCTTCTTCTCGTGGCGAAAGCTGTCGGGCGCCAGGTCGCCCAGCAGCAGGCGGTCGGGCAGGTCCGCCGCGGACCTCACCTCGGCGAACGCGGCCACGGGCACGCGCACGGGACGCTCCACGGCGGGCAAGGCCAGCAGTTTCGGAAAGGCGGGTGGGGTATCGGATGCGGTGCTCTGCGCCATATCACTAGTATAACGATGCGCCCCGCCGCGAGTGAGGGCGTGCAGCGCCAGCAGGCTTCCCTTGCACGAGCCCTCGCTTTTCAATACCATTCGCGATTTTACGCGCGCCGCATCTCGGGCGCGCGGCAACCAACAGGGATGCTACAGACATGGTGACCATACGTCTCGCCCGGGGGGGCGCCAAGAAGCGCCCCTTCTACAACATCGTCGTGGCCGACTCGCGCTGCCGCCGGGATGGCCGTTTCATCGAGCGCATCGGCTTCTACAACCCGGTCGCCGCCGAGAACGAGGAGGCCCTGCGGGTCAACCGCGAGCGGCTGGCCTACTGGCAGGGCGTGGGCGCCCAGGTGAGCGACACCGTGGCCAGGCTGGTGCGTGGGTTGCCCGTCAGCGCCTGAGGACAGCGGCGCCACGGACAAGCTGGTGGTGATGGGGCGCATCGCCGCCCCTTACGGTGTCAAGGGCTGGGTCAAGGTACACCCTTACACCGAATATCTGGACAGCCTGCTGGACTATCCGGTCTGGCGGCTGGGCAAGCACGGCGTCTGGCGGTCCTACCGCGTGCTGGAGGGCCGCCCGCACAACCGCTTCCTCCTCGCCGCGCTGGAAGGCGTGGGCGACCGGGATGCGGCGGCAAGCTTGCAGGGCATGGACGTCGCCGTGGCGCGGGATGAACTCCCCGAGCCGGACGCGGACGAGTATTACTGGGCCGATCTGATCGGCCTGGAAGTGGTGAATGCCGCCGGTTTGAGCCTGGGGCGGGTCGAGGGTCTGCTAGAGACGGGGTCCCATGACGTGCTGCAGGTGGTGGGCGAGCGGGAGCGTCTGATCCCCTTCACCGCGCCCATCGTGCTGGAGGTCGACCCGTCCGCCCGCCGCATCCGGGTGGACTGGGAAGCGGAGTATTGAGGACTGAGTGAGGAGCGCCCGAGGTGACGCCGAGCTACCATGTCGTCACCCTGCTGCCGGGCATGTTCGCGGCCCTGACGGACTACGGCGTCAGCGGCCGGGCGGTGAAAAACGGGCTGGTGCGGCTTAAGTGTTGGGACCCGCGCGACTTCACCACCGACAACTACCGCACGGTGGACGATCGGCCCTTCGGCGGCGGCCCCGGCATGGTGATGCTGGTGGAGCCGCTGGACCTGGCCCTCACCGCGGTGAAGGCCGAATTGCGTCGGCAGGGTCTCGTGCAGCCGCGCATGGTGCATCTCTCGCCCCAGGGGCGGGTGCTGGACCATGGGCTGGTTGAGGAGCTGGCGCGCGAGCCGGCGCTGGTGCTGCTGGCGGGTCGCTACGAGGGCATAGACGAGCGACTGTTCGAGCGCCATCGCTTGGAGGAGATCTCCATCGGCGACTATGTCCTCTCCGGCGGCGAGCTGCCGGCGATGGTGCTGCTGGACGCGTTGATCCGCCATGTCCCCGGGGCGCTGGGGCATGCGGATTCCGCGGCGGAGGACTCCTTCGCCGACGGCCTGCTGGATTGCCCGCATTACACCCGGCCCGAGGATTACCTCGGGTTGAAGATCCCAGCCGTGCTGCGTTCGGGCGACCACGCCGCGGTGCGGCGCTGGCGCTTGAAGGCGTCGTTGCGGCGGACCCTGGCGAGGCGGCCGGAACTGCTGGCACAGCGGGTTCTCAGCCGTCTGGAGCAGGAATTGCTGGACGAGATCCGTTCAGAAGCCGATCCGGGGCGACCCGTATCGATGTGAGAAACGGTGACATGTCTGCGCGCAGACCTCTGTCACCCACAACGTGAAAGGAAACGCGATGAACCTGATACAGCAACTCGAACAGGAAGAGATCGCCCGTCTGGGCAAGACCGTGCCGGAGTTTGGCCCCGGCGACACGGTGGTGGTGCAGGTAAAGGTCAAGGAGGGCAACCGCGAGCGGCTACAGGCCTACGAGGGCGTGGTGATCGCCAAGCGCAACCGGGGGCTCAACTCCTCCTTCATCGTGCGCAAGGTCTCCGCCGGCGAGGGCGTGGAGCGCACCTTCCAGACCTACTCGCCGCTGGTGGCCTCGATCGAGGTCAAGCGCCGCGGCGACGTACGCCGGGCCAAGCTCTATTACCTGCGCAGCCGCTCCGGCAAGTCGGCCCGCATCAAGGAGAAGCTGAGCTCCGCCAAGGACCGCCAGGACTGACCCGCGGCCGATCCGCCTGTCCAAGGCCGCCTGCGGGCGGCCTTTTCCGTGCCGGCTGCCCGGTACGGGAAAACCGGCTTCATCTGCGCAACAGCGGTGCCAGGGCCGTCCACACCCGCTCGAGGATCAACGGCTGGGCGGCGGCATTGGGATGGATGCCGTCGGCGAGGAAATATTCCGGCCGATCGGCGAAGCCTTCCAGCAGGAAGGGGACGAAGGCCGTGCGATACCGACGCGCAAGATCGGCGTAGACCGCCATGAACTGACGGGTGTAGGCGGGCCCGAAGTTGGGCGGCATGCGCATCCCCGCCAGCAGGACCTTGACCTCGCCCTGCCGGGCGGCCCGTATCATGGTCTCCAGGTTCGCCTCGAGCTGCGCGGTGGGCAGTCCGCGCAGGCCGTCGTTGGCGCCCAGGGCCAGAATGAGGATCTCCGGCCTGTGCTGACGCAGCAAACCCCTGATGCGGCTGGCGCCGCCGGCGCTGGTCTCGCCGCTCACGCTGGCGTTGACCACGCGGTAGTTGAACTTTCGCTGGCTCAGGCGCTCCTCCAGAAGCGTGACCCAGCCGGACTTCGCGGGCAGACCATAGGCGGCCGACAGGCTGTCGCCGAGGACCAGGATCGTGCCGCCCGCGACGGCCGCCATGGGCACCATCAGCAGTGAGATCAGCCAGACGAGGAGGGTGTGCATGGAAGCGGGCGTGCAGGACGATGTGATCGTTCAGACCCGTGGCCTCAGCAAGGGGGTTCCCAGCGGCAACGGCAGCCTGACCATCCTGCAGGATATCGACTTCGCCGCCCGGCCGGGAGAGGCGGTGGCCATCCTCGGTGCGTCGGGCTCCGGCAAGTCCACGCTGCTCGGCCTCATGGCAGGGCTGGACACCCCCAGTTCCGGCCGGGTCTGGCTCGACGGCACCGACATCACCGCCCTGGACGAGGACGGCCGCGCCCGGCTGCGGGCCCGCCTGCTGGGCTTCGTCTTCCAGTCCTTCCAACTCCTGCCCGCCTTCACCGCCCTGGAAAACGTCATGCTGCCCCTGGAACTGGCGGGGGTGAGCGACGCCGAAGACCGGGCCCGACAGATGCTGAGCCGGGTCGGTCTGGGGGCACGGCTCACCCACCATCCCAAGCACCTCTCCGGCGGCGAGCAGCAGCGGGTGGCCCTCGCCCGCGCCTTCGTGATGCGGCCCCGCCTGCTGCTGGCGGACGAGCCCACCGGCAATCTGGATGCCGCCACCGGCGCCGAGGTCATCGACCTGATGTTCGAGTTGAATGCGGCCGCCGGCACCACCCTGATCTTGGTGACGCATGACGAGAACCTGGCCCGGCGCTGCGGCCGACACGTGCGCCTGGCCGCCGGCCGCATCGTATCCGCCTGATGCCTGGCCACCCCTGCCCATGCGGATGACGCGATGAACCTGGTCTTGCGCTTCTTCCTGCGCGACTGGCGCGCCGGTGAGCTCAACGCGCTCACCCTGGCCCTGCTGGTGGCGGTGGCCAGCATCACCAGCGTGGGTTTCTTTGCCGATCGGGTGCGGCTCGCCCTCAGTCTCAACGCCCATGAGCTGCTGGGCGGCGACCTGCTGATCAGCGCTGACCAGCCGCTGCCCGCCGCCTTCCGTGACGAGGCCGTCGCCCGCGGGCTGCGCACGGCGGAGGCCATGGCCTTCATCAGCATGGCCAGCGGCCCGTCCGGGGCCCAACTGTCCGCGGTCAAGGCGGTCGGGGCCGGCTACCCCTTGCGTGGCCGGCTGCGCATCGCCGCCGCCGTGGACGCCGCGGATCGGGAGGTGGGGCATGGCCCACCCCGTGGCAGCGTGTGGGTGGACCCGCGCTTCGCGAGCCTCGCCGGCAGTGGCGTCGGTGACCGTCTGGGCCTGGGGGACGCGGCGCTGGCGGTGGCCGCCATCCTCACCCATGAACCGGACCGCGGCATGTCCTTCCTCAATCTGGCGCCCCGCGTCATGATGCACCTGGCGGACGTCCCCGCCACCGGCCTCGTGCAGCCCGGCAGCCGCATCCGCTATCAGCTCTACATCGCCGGCGAGGCGGCGGCCGTCGCGGCCTATCGGGCCTGGCTCACCGAGCGGCTCGGCCGCGGGCAACAGGTGCAGGGGCTCGCGGATGCCCGGCCGGAGGTGCGCGAGGGGCTCGAGCGGGCGCAGACCTTCCTCGGGCTTACCGCCCTGCTGGCGGTGATCCTCGCCGCGGTATCGGTGCATCTGGCGACCCGGCGCTATGTCGAACGCCATTACGACGGCTATGCCGTCATGCGCTGCCTGGGTGCCGGGCAGGCGCGGCTCGCCAGCCTGTTCGGGGGCCAGTTTATGCTGCTGGGGGCGTTGGCGGGCGGACTGGGCTGTGCCCTGGGCTATGCGGCCCAGGCCGTCATCGGCCTCATGCTGGGCGACCTGCTGGGCACCGAACTGCCCGCCCCCTCCCCGCTGCCCGCCCTGCAGGGCTTCGTCACCGGCTACGTGCTGCTGCTCGGTTTCGCCCTCCCGCCCCTGCTGCAGCTCAAGGCCGTGCCGGCCCTGCGCGTGCTGCGCCGCGAGGCGGGCACGCCGCGCGCACGCCCCTTGCTGGTCTATGCCGCCGGCCTCACCGCCCTGGCCGCCCTGCTCGTCTGGCAGACGGGGGATGGCCGGCTGGCCGCCTATGCCCTGGGCGGCTTCGGCATCGCCTGCATCGTCTTCGCCCTGGCCGGTCTGGGCGTTCTGCACCTGGCGGCGCGCCTCGGCCGGCATGACGGTTTCGCCTGGCGCTACGGGCTCGCCAACCTGCGCCGCCGCAGCCGCACCAACACGGTCCAGATCGTCTCCCTGGCCCTGGGACTCACCGCCATCCTGCTGCTCGCCTTCACCCGCGGCGACCTCATCGCGGCCTGGCAGGCCAGGACGCCGCCGGATGCACCCAACCGCTTCGTCCTCAACATCCAGCCCGAACAGCGCCAGGCGGTGCTGGCCTTCTTCCGCAACGAGGGGCTGCCGACCCCGCAACTCTACCCCATGGTGCGCGGGCGGCTGATGGCCATCAACGACCGGCCGGTCCGGGCCGAGGACTATGCGGAAGAACGCACCCGCGCCCTGGTGGAACGCGAGTTCAACCTCTCCTACATGACCGCACCGCCGCACCACAATGCCGTCATCGCCGGCAGGTGGTTCGGCGCCGAGGACCTCGCGCGGGGCGCGCTGTCCATCGAGGCGGGCATCGCCAAGACCCTCGACGTCAAGCTGGGCGATCGCCTCACCTGGTCGGTGGCGGGGCAGACCGTGAGCGCCCCGGTCACCAACATCCGCAAGCTGGACTGGGATTCCATGCAGGTGAACTTCTTCGTCATCGCCACGCCGGCGCTGCTCGCGGGCATGCCGGAGAGCTACATCACCAGCTTCCACCTCGACGCAGGCCGTGCCAGCGCCATGACCGGCCTGGTCCGGGCCTTTCCCAATCTCACCGTCATCGACACCTCGGCCATCCTGCAGCAGGCGCTGAACCTCATGCAGCGCATGATCGCCGCGGTCCAGTTGGTCTTCCTGTTCGCCCTCGGCGCGGGTGTCCTCGTCCTCTACACCGCGCTGCTCTCCAGTCAGGACGAACGCGTCCGGGAGGCGGCCCTGATGCGGACCCTGGGGGCGAGCCGGGCCCAGGTGGCTGCAGCGCAGCGCACGGAATACCTGGCGATCGGCCTGCTCGCCGGCCTGCTGGCCGCCGCCGGGGCGGCCTCGATCGGCGCCGTGCTCGCCAGCTGGGTGTTCGAGTTCGCACGCTACACCCCGGACCCCTGGATCTGGGCCGCGGGTCCCGCATCAGGGCTCATCTGCGTGGCGATCAATGCCTGGCTGACCGCGCGGGCGGCACTTGATGCACCGCCGTTGCGCGTGTTGCGCGAGGATTGAGCAGGTTGGGCCTGCAACCGCCGAGACGGCGACGCGATCGGCCGGCCGTGGGCCGCCAGGTGTTCTATACCGCCATGACCGGCCAAGACAACCTGCCGGCACGGTGCCGGGCCCAGGGGGAGGCGTGACGCGTTCGACGGCCTTTCGCGGTACACTTCCGCAAATCTATCATTCACCTTGATCTCGGCTCGCACGGGACACAAGGATGGCGGAAGACAGCGATCTCGAACGCACTGAACCGGCATCGGCCCGAAAGCTCGAAAAGGCCCGTGTCGAGGGGCAGGTGCCGCGATCGCGGGAGCTCGCCACCTTCGCCGTCCTGCTCGCCAGTGCCGCCAGCCTCGCCTTCCTCGGTCTGTTCATGTACGACGGCATGCAACGGGTCATGATGAACGGCATGACCTTCGGGCGCGCGGAGGCCTCCGATCCCGCCCGCATGCTCGAGCTGCTCGCCCTGTCCGGTTGGGAGGCCATGTGGGTGCTGCTGCCGGTGGCCGCAGCCGTGGTGCTGGCGGCCGTGGTCTCCAACGTGGTGATCTCGGGCTGGGTGTTCTCGGTCAAGGCCCTGTCGGCGGATCTGGCGAAGATCGACCCGATCAAGGGCTTCGCCCGCATGTTCTCCTGGCAGTCCCTGGTGGAGCTCGCCAAGGCCCTGCTCAAGGCCGGCCTCATCGCCGGCGTAGCGGGCCTCAGCATCTGGCTGCAGCGCGACGGCCTGCTCACCCTGGCGGCCGAGCCCCTGGAGACGGCCGTGGCGCACTTCTCGCGGATCGCCCTCTACACCTTCCTCGCCGCCACCGCCGCCTTCGCCCTGGTCGTGGCCCTGGACGTGCCCTTCCAGCTCTGGAACTTCCAGCGCCAGATGCGCATGACCAAGGAAGAGGTGCGCCAGGAACAGAAGGAGATGGAGGGCGACCCGCAGATCAAGGCCCGCATCCGAGCCGTGATGCGGGAACAGGCGCGCCGGCGCATGATGGCGGCGGTACCCAGGGCGGACGTGGTGGTGACCAACCCGCTGCACTATGCCGTGGCCCTGGAATACAAGGAGCGGCGCATGCGCGCCCCCGTGGTGGTGGCCAAGGGCACGCAGCTGGTGGCCGAGCGCATCAAGGAGATCGCCCGCGAGCACCGCGTGCCCATCGTCGAGGCACCGCCGCTGGCGCGTGCGCTCTATCGCCACGCCGAGGTGGGCGACACCATCCCCGCGGGGCTGTTCACCGCCGTGGCCCAGGTCCTGGCCTATGTCTACCGTCTCGGGCAGCCCGGCCTCCGCCCCGAGCCGCCGGAAGACTGGCAGGTGCCGGCGGAACTGGATCCCGCCCGTAGCGGCACAGCCGTCAGCGGAGGTCCTGCCTGATGGCCCAGGCCCTCGCCTGGAACGGCACCACCTGGCAGAAGCTGGCCGCACCGGCCCTGGTCATCGTCGTGCTGGCGATGATGATCCTGCCGCTGCCGCCCTTCCTGCTCGACATCCTGTTCACCTTCAACATCGCCCTGTCGATGATCGTGCTGCTCATCGGCCTGTACACCCTGAAGCCGCTGGAATTCTCAGTCTTCCCCACCGTGCTGCTGGTGACCACGCTGCTGCGGCTCTCACTCAACGTCGCTTCCACCCGCATCGTGCTGATGGAGGGGCACACCGGCCCCGACGCCGCGGGCAAGGTGATCGAGGCCTTCGGTCACTTCCTGGTGGGGGGCAACTACGCCGTGGGGCTCGTCGTCTTCATCATCCTGGTGGTGATCAACTTCGTCGTCATCACCAAGGGCGCCGGGCGCATCGCCGAGGTCTCCGCCCGCTTCACCCTGGACGCCATGCCCGGCAAGCAGATGGCCATCGACGCGGACCTCAATGCGGGGCTCATCGGCGAGGACGAGGCCCGCCGCCGCCGCGCCGAGATCGCCCAGGAGGCCGATTTCTACGGCTCCATGGACGGTGCCTCGAAGTTCGTGCGCGGCGACGCCGTGGCCGGCATCATCATCATGCTGCTCAACATCATCGGCGGGCTCACCATCGGCATGGTGCAGCACGACATGGCCCTGTCCGACGCGGCGCAGACCTACACCCTGCTGACCATAGGCGACGGCCTGGTGGCGCAGATCCCGGCGCTGATCATCTCCACCGCGGCGGGCATGGTGGTCTCCCGCGTCTCCAGCGAACAAGACCTCAACCAGCAGCTGCTGGGGCAGGTCTTCGCCAAACCGCAGGCCGTCTTCCTCACCGCCGGCATCCTCGCCCTGCTCGGCATCATCCCGGGCATGCCCCACGTGGCCTTCCTGCTCATGGCCGCCGCGCTGACCGGTCTGGGGTTCTGGCTCATGCAGCGCCATGCGGCCGCGGCTACGCCAGCCGAGACGCAAGCGCCGCCGCCGGCCGAGGAACCCATGGAGGTGGGCTGGCAGGACGTGACACCGGTCGATCGCCTGGGCCTGGAGGTGGGCTACCGGCTGGTGCCCCTGGTCGATCGGTCCCAGGATGGCGAGCTGCTGCGCCGGGTGCGGGGTATCCGCAAGAAGATCGCCCAGGACCTGGGCTTTCTGGTGCCGCCCGTACACATCCGCGACAACCTGCAGTTGAAGCCCGGCGCCTACCGCATCACCCTCAAGGGCGTGACCGAGGGCGAGGGGGAGGTCATCGTCGGCAAGTATCTGGCCATCAACCCCGGCCGGGTGATGGGCACGGTGCAGGGCCAGAGCACCGTGGACCCCGCCTATGGCCTGCCCGCGGTGTGGATAGACGCGAGCCTGCGCGAGCAGGCGCAGACTTACGGCTACACGGTGGTGGACGCGGGGACCGTGGTGGCGACCCACCTCGCCAAGGTGATCAACGAACACGCGCCCGAACTGCTCGGCCGCGAGGAGACGCAGCAACTGCTCGACCACGTGGCGAAGCAGCATCCGAAACTGGTGGAGGACCTGGTGCCCAAGCTCCTGCCGGTCTCCACCGTGCAAAAGGTGTTGCAGACCCTGCTCGAGGAGCGGGTGCATCTGCGCGACATGCGCACCATCCTGGAGACCCTGGCCGAGCATGCCCCCCGCACCCAGGACCCCGACGAACTGGCCACCGCGGTCAGGGCCGCGCTGGGCCGTGCTATCATTCATGAAATCTTCGGAGGAGCGCACGAATTGCAGGTCATGGCCTTGGAGCCGAGCCTGGAGCAAATCCTCACGCAGGCCCTGGCCGGCCGGGGCGCCGAGGGCATGGGCCTCGAACCCGGCCTGGCCGAGCGGCTGGTGCGCGATACCCAGGGCGCGGTGGAGTCGATGTCCCGCCAGGGATTACCCAGTGTGCTCCTCGTCGGCCAACCCATCCGCGCCGTCCTCTCCCGCTTCCTGCGCCGTGTGGCGCCCGACCTGAAGGTGATCTCCCACGCCGAGGTGCCGGACGGACGCAGTGTACGCGTCACCGCCATGATCGGTGCCTAACATGAAACGGCCCCCAGCCTCGCTGCATTGTGCGGCAAAGCCGCATCCCGCTGACGCGGGACCAGCACTGCGTGCTGTCCTGCCGCCAGCGGTCTGGTCGTCACCCCCCGAGGGGGTGTCAGTTCCTTCGGACGGCCGGGCGGAACTGACATGGTGAAAAAATTCCACGCCCCCACCACCCGCGAGGCCCTGCGCATGGTGCGCGACGCCCTGGGGGCCAATGCCATCATCCTGTCCAACCGTCAGGTGGAGGGCGGGGTGGAGATCATCGCCGTGGCCGACCTGGACATGGCCGCCTTGTCCAGCCAGGCGGAACCGGCCGTCGTGTCGCATCGCCAGAGCGCGCCCCCGCCGCAGCCGGCGCCGGAACGCCCGGCCGTCACCCCCCTGACCGAATACCTCGCCCAGCGCGAGGCGAGCGTCATCCGCTCGGCGCGGACCGGCGCGCGCGAGAAGAACGCCCCGCCCCCGGCAAGCCCGCCTGTGGCCGAGCGTTCAGGCACTGCTGCGTCCGCCCCGGCGCCCAGCCCCCCCCCTGCCGAGCCCACACTCGCCACCGAGGAACTGGCGCGCGAGCTGCGTGCCCTGCGCAACCTGGTGGAGGGCCAGTTGGCCGGTTTCGCCTGGGGCGAGATCGCCGGCCGCGACCCGGTGCGCGCCGAGGTCATGAAACGCCTGCTGGCCGCCGGCTTCAGCACCGCCCTCTCCCGGCAGATATTGGCCAATCTGCCGCGTGACGCGGATGTGGAGCGCGCCGTCAAGTGGCTCAAATCGGTCATCGCCCACAACGTGATCACGCCGCCCGAAGGCGAGGACATCCTCGACCGCGGCGGCGTCTATGCCCTGGTCGGCCCCACCGGCGTGGGCAAGACCACCACCGTGGCCAAGCTGGCGGCCCGCGCCGTGCTCAAGTATGGCGCGGCCAAGGTCGCCCTGGTCACCACCGACACCTATCGTATCGGCGCCCAGGACCAGCTGCGCATCTATGGCCGCATCCTGGGCACACCCGTGTTCGCCGTTCAGGACGACAACGATCTGGAGCTGACCCTGTCCGACCTGGCGCGCAAGCATCTGGTGCTGATCGACACCGTCGGTATGTCGCAGCGGGACAAACGCGTGGCCGAGCAGGTGGCCCTGCTGTGCGGCGAAGCGCGCGGCGTCAAACGCCTGCTGCTCCTGGGTGCGCCCGCCCAGGGCATGACACTGGAGGAGGTGGTGCGTGCCTACAGCGGACCGGGGCTCATCGGCTGCATCCTGACCAAGATCGACGAGGCCCTCTCCTTCGGCCCCTGTCTCGACGTGGTGATCCGCCATCAGCTGCCGGTGCACTACGTGACCAACGGTCAGCGCGTGCCAGAAGACCTGCACCCGGCCAACGCCCTCTACCTCACCGATCGCGCCTTTCGGCTGGCCCAGGCGGAATCCCCCTACACACCCGCGGAGGGCGACTATCCGGTGCTGATGGCGGCCATGGACCGACACGGCCTGCCCGAGGCTACCGCCGATCCCGGCATGGTCGGTGTTCTACGCTGACCGGTCATGCAAGATCAGGCCGCCGGACTGCGCAGGATGATGGGGCAGCCCCCCCCATTCCTGCCCATCGGCATCTGCGGCACGGACCCCGCCCTGACGGCCCTGGCCACCGCCCATCTGGCGCATGCCCTGAACGGACGCGGTCTGCCGGTCTGGGTGGTGGATGAGGCCAGCGCCCCCCGCAACGTCGCCACCTGCTTCGGCATCCCGCTGCGGCGGACGCTGGATCAGATTCTGCGCCAGGGGGGGACGCCGGATGCCGCCCTGAGCACCGTGGCGCCAGGGCTCAACTGCCTGGCGATCAACGGCGGCATGGCCTGGCTGGGCGGCCTCCCGGAGGGACGATGGCACCAGACGGTGGATGCCTTGACCGGCCTGCCCGAGCAGCCCCAGTGCCTGCTGCTGCATGCGCCGTCCGGCGCGGAAGCAGGCAGCCTGGCCATGTGCGCACGCGACCGTCTGCTCGTCCTGCCCCAGGGCAGGTCCGCCCTGACCCAGGCCTATGCCCTGATGAAGGGGGTGCAGCGCCTCTATCCGAGCGAACGCTGGCACATCCTGGTGATGCAGGCCAAGGACGAGGCGGCCGCGCGGGAAACCTTCACCGCCCTGGAGTCCACCGCCCGACGCTTTCTCGATCTGCGTCCCCAGTGGCTGGGCGGCGTGCCGCGTGACGCATCCCTGACGCAAGCCACCCGGCGCATGCTGACGGTACGGGAGATCCCGGCCGACCGCCCCGGCGCTCAGGCCTTCCGCAGGCTGGCGGAGGCGTTGGCGACGGTGCTCGCGGGCACCGGGATGTACCAACCGGAGGGATTCTGGCTGAAAATGTGGATGTTCAGTCGTCTGACCGCAGAAGCGGTCCCGGAGAAGGCACAGAATGTCCCGCTCAGCTGAAACCGCCGACGGCCTGGTGCGCGAATACCTGCCGCTGGTCAAACGCATCGCCTACCACCTGATGACGCGGCTGCCGGCCAGCGTGGAAGTGGATGACCTCATCCAGGCCGGACTGATGGGCCTGCTGGACGCGGTGGAACGCTACGACGACGGGCAGGGTGCCCATTTCGAGACCTACGCCACCCAGCGCATCCGCGGGGCGATGTTGGACGAGCTGCGCGAGGCGGACTGGGCCACGCGCAACGTGCGCCGTGCGGCGCGGCAGATCGAACAGGCGATCCATACCCTGGAACAGCGGCTGGGGCGTCCGCCCACGGAGCTGGAGATCGCCAACGAGATGCAGCTGGACATCCATGCCTATTTCGATCTGCTCAACGGCGCCCGCGGGGCGCAGCTGCTCTACTACGAAGACCTGCACGAGGACGGCGGCGACGATTTCCTCGAACGCTTCGCCGACGATGTCTCCCTCGGCCCCTTCGACATCCTGGCCGGCCGCCATTTCAAGCGGGCCCTGGCCCAGGCGGTCTCGCTGCTGCCGGACCGCGAGAAGCAGCTCATGGGCATGTACTACGAGCAGGAGATGAACTTCAAGGAGATCGGCGCGGTCCTGGGTGTGTCCGAATCCAGGGTCTGCCAGCTGCACAGCCAGGCCATCTCCCGTCTGCGCAGCCGTCTGCGCGCATGGGGCGGAGGCGAGGACTAGTGCTGCCGTTCCTGCTCCAGGACTGAGGCGTGCCACGCGGCTTGGACATCATCAGCATCATCGGCCTCACCCTGGGGGTGGCGGCCATCCTCGTCGGACAGGTCCTGGAGGGGGGGCACATCGGCTCCCTGCTGCAGATCACCGCCTTCCTCATCGTCATCGGCGGCACCCTGGGGGCGGTCATGCTGCAGAGCCCGCTCAAGGTGTTCCTGGATGGCCTCGCCATCAGCCGCTGGGTATTCAACCCGCCCAAGCTGGCCCCGGACGAGGTCATGCGCCATGTCCTGGAATGGAGCCATCAGGCCCGCCGCGGCGGCCTGCTCGCCTTGGAGCCCCAGATCGAGGCACAGACCGACCTGTTCCAGCGGCGCGGGCTGCAGATGCTGGTGGACGGCGCCGAGCCGGAGGTGCTGCGCGAGACCCTCGAGCTGGAGCTCGCCTCCTACGAACACCACCACCACGAGGCGGCCAAGGTCTGGCAGGCGGCCGGCGGCTATGCCCCGACCATAGGCATCATCGGTGCGGTGATGGGGCTCATCCACGTCATGGAGAACCTGTCCGACCCCTCCAAGCTGGGGGCTGGCATTGCGGTGGCCTTCGTCGCCACCATCTACGGCGTGGGCAGCGCCAACCTCATCTTCCTGCCCATCGCCAACAAGTTGAAGGCGTTGGTGAATAAACAGGTCAAGATCAAAGAAATGTACATCGAAGGCCTGGTCGCCATCGCCAACGGTGAAAATCCGAGGATGGTCGAAGCGAAGCTGCAGGGGTATCTGCTCTGACGATGTTGACTAAGCTGGCATCGGGTTTCGGCGCAGGCCAACGTGAGCGCAACGCTGACAGTCCCAAGCGCAGCCCTTTGCGAGACACCCAGTGTGGACCATTATGCGTCTGCCACCCAGCGCTGAACCCTGTCCCCTGACCCCTGACCCCTGCGCACCATGCCCCGTAAGCGAGCAGCCGAGGAACACGAGAATCTGGAACGCTGGCTGGTCTCCTACGCCGACTTCATCACCCTGCTGTTTGCCTTCTTCGTGGTGATGTATGCCATTTCCTCCATCAACGAGGGCAAATACCGGGTGCTGTCCGACTCCCTGGTGCAGGCCTTCCGCGAGCCCCCGGGCAGCGCAAGACTGATCGAGATGCGCACGCGCAATCCGGAACTCCTGGACGGCAGCGGCTTGCCCATCGGACAGGCCCGGCCCACGCAGCCCGCGGCCCAGCCGCAGGTGGAAACCGAGCGCATGAAGAAGGTGGCGAAGAACGTGCTGGAGGCGATGGCGCCCCTGGTCAAGGAGGGGCAGGTGCGGGTCACGCAATCGCCGCGTGGCATCACGGTGGAGATCAACGCCAGTGTGCTCTTCGCCACCGGGGAGGCCATCCTGCAGCCATCCTCGATCGAGACCCTGACGGCCGTGGCCAGGGTCCTGGCGGAGGTGGACAATCCCATCCAGGTCGAGGGCCATACCGACAACGTGCCCATCCGGAGTTCCGTGTTCCCGTCGAACTGGGAGCTGTCCTCGGCTCGGGCCGGGAGCGTGGTGCGGCTGTTCACCGAGCAGGGGGTGCAATCGGCCCGGCTGGTGGCCATCGGCTATGCCGACAACCGACCCCTCGACACCAACGCCACACCGGACGGCCGGGCACGCAACCGCCGGGTCAACATCCTCATCCTGCACGAGCGGCAGGGTGAAGTCCGCGAGATCCAGCTCGCTCCCGAAGGCATGTAGCCAGTCGTTCTGACACTCACCGATCAGGCCACGGTGATGCGGAACACCTCCACATTGGGGGTGTATTCGAGCCGTTTCTCCACCCGGATGGAGACCGGGCCGGCGTTGGAGCGGACCTCGATGGGGGAGTCGGGTTCGATG
>JBBIKZ010000034.1:0-21022 GCA_037445185.1 Hydrogenophilales bacterium
AACGCAGCCAGACGCGCGCACAGACCCGAAAGCGGGCGCGTAGCGGCCTCACCTTCCGGGTGAGCGTGCTCGGAGGCGCAAACGTCAGGTTCCATGCGTCTTTGCGAAGGCCAAGGAGCGGTCAACTGAGGTTTTTAGGTTCAATATGTTAAGCGCGCTCCGCGGTCAGCGCCCGGGCGGTTTCCACCACCCTGGCGTCAGCCGGCCAGTCCTCCAGCTCGAGCGAGAGTTTGCGTTGCCAGTTGGGGTGACCGCTCACCGTGCCGGGCAGGTTGGCCTGATCACGCTCGCCCAGCACGTCCTCCGCCTGCACCAGCAGCACCCGCGCCGGGCTACGGGCGAGGTAGCGCTGGATGGCCAAGGCGAGGGCGGGGGTCATCTCCGGTACGTGGGCCGGGGCCACCGATATGCCCTCGGGCAGCAGGCCCTCCTGGGCGAGGGCGGCGAGCAGCCGGGCGCGGTCTTCGGCGCGCTCGGCAGTCTGCGCCTCGCGCTGGTGTTCGCTGGGGAAGAGCTGCAGTCGCGCGCGCAGTTCGATGTCGCTGCCGCGCCAGAAGCCGGCCAGGGTGGGCAGGTCGTGGGTGCTGGCGGCCACCAGGGCGTCACGGTCGATCTCCCAAGGCGACTTGAAACTGTGGTCACCCTGCCAGTGCTTCTCGAAATAGAACAGCCGGTAGGCCAGCACGCCGCGCTCGTGCATGGCCTGACGCATGGCGTCTGGCACCGTGCCGAGGTCCTCGCCGATGACCAGGCAGCGGTTGCGCCGGCTCTCCAGGGCCAGGATACCCATGAGATCGCGCATGGGGTAGGTGAGGTAGACGCCCTGGTCGGCGCGGCCGCCCGGCGGCACCCAGTACAGGCGCATCAGCCCCATGACGTGGTCGATGCGTAGCGCCCCGGCGGTGCGCATGTTGGCCCGCAGCATGCGGATGAAAGGGCGATAGGCCGCCTCGTGCAGCCGATGCGGGATGAGCGGGGGCAGTCCCCAGTCCTGACCGTGCAGGTTGAAGTCGTCCGGCGGGGCGCCGACGCTGGCCTCGAAGGCGTAGAGTTCGCGATGCATCCAGGTCTCCGCCCCGCCGCGGTCCACCCCCACCGCCAGGTCCTGGTACAGCCCCACGGAGAGTCCACGCTGCCGGGCACGCACGGCAGCGGCGTCGAGTTGGGTGGCGGCCAGCCAGTGCAGATAGCGGTGGTATGCGACCCGATCCCGATGCGCCGCGGCCCATTGCTCGACCACCGGGTTGTGCGGGCTCCGGTAGGCCTCCGGCCACGCCGGCCAGCCCCAGCAGGCCGCGTCCTGGGCATGCAGGTGGGCCTGCAGGGCCTCGTAGAGGGCCTGCAGCCTGAGGTCCTCGCCTTGTTCCGTGCACCAGGCATGGAAGGCGCGCGCGCGGTCGCTGTCCATGGCCAGGTGCCGGCGGCGAAAGTGGTCGTAGAGGCGTTCCAGGATGGCGGACTTGGCCTGTGCCACCCCCGTGTAATCGACCAGGGGAGCGGCACGCAGATCGGCGAGCCGGGCCTGGAACTGGGGGTCGGCCACCGCCGCGCGGGCGGTTTCGCACTCCGCATAGTCGGGGACCGCCTCGACGTCGATGTAGAGCAGGTTGAGGAACTGCCGGCTCGACGGGCTGTAGGGGCTGCAATGGCGCGGGTTGTGCGGATAGAGCGCGTGCAGCGGGTTGAGCCCCACCAGCGCCGCGCCGGCACCTGCCGCCCAGTCCACCAGCATGGCGAGGTCGGTGAAGTCGCCCATGCCCCAGTTGCGCCGGGAGCGCACGCCATAGAGCTGCACGCCAAGCCCCCATGCCCGGCGTTCGCCCGACACCGCCGGCGGCAGGTAGCAGGTGGCGGGACAGACGATGAGCGACATCTCGGCGCTGGGGAGCCCGTCCACCGCGACCTCCAGGCGGTGATAGCCGGGCGTGTCGCCGCAGCCTGCGGGCAAGTCTAGCGCCAGGGCGAGGTAGGCGCCGTCGGGCAGTTCGGTCCGCTCCAGCTGCGACAGGGCATCGGGCCGGAAGGCCGCCTCGAGGACGCTCGCTTGTTCCAGGGTCAACCGCCAGCGGGCCGCACGACCCCGCGCATGTTCGGGCAGACGCAGGGTCACGCGCAGCGGCGACTCGCCCACGGTGTGCACCAGGACCGGCGGCAGCAGCCGCTGCCAGATGGCCTGCTGCCACTGCCGCAGGCTCTCCCGCGCCGCCGCTTCGTCACCGCAGGCGATGCCCATGGCGGCGAGCAGGGCCTGTTTGGTCTCGGCGGAGGCGTAGTGGGTGTGTCCCCAGATGTCCTGATACAGCGGCTGGATGCCGGCCAGCTCGGCTAGGCGCTCGATGATGTCGTTCATGACGGGATATGGAGTCGTTTCAGGAAGCGATGCTGGCGGCCAGGCGCGCGAGCCTCAGGCGAGGGCGCATGAGCAGGACGAGGCTGCGGCCCTGCAGCGGGTATGCGCTCGCGGCGGCGTAGCGTCCGTCGCTGCCCAAACCGCGCTCGGAGGCGGTGTCGATGAGACAGAACCAGTGGTCCTCACGGCCATAGGCGGGCAGTTTGAAGGGGATGGCGTCATGGTGAGCGTTGACGAGCAGCAGGAAGTCGTCGTCGCGCACCGCGCGCCCCCGCTCATCGGTCTCGTCGAGTTCGGCGCCGGACAGATACATCCCCAGACAGCGCGCGTAATGCTGGTTCCATTCCTCGTCACTCATCTCGCCGCCGTCCGGGTTGAGCCAGGCGATGTCCTTGACGTCCTCGCCGTGTATGGGGCGGCCTTGAAAGAAGCGGCGGCGGCGGAAGATGGGGTGCTCGCGCCGCAGGTGGATCATGCGGCGGACGAAATCGAGGAAGGCCTGGTCCTCGGCAGTGAGCCCCCACTCCAGCCAGGAGATGGCATTGTCCTGGCAGTAGGCGTTGTTGTTGCCGCCCTGGCTGTGCGACAGCTCGTCGCCGGCGCGCAGCATGGGCACCCCTTGCGAGAGCAGCAGGGTGGCGATGAGATTGCGCTTCTGCCGCGCGCGCAGGGCGAGCACGGCAGGGTCCGAGGTGGGGCCTTCGACGCCGCAGTTCCAGCTGCGGTTGTGGCTTTCGCCGTCGCGGTTGTCCTCGCCGTTGGCCTCGTTGTGCTTGTCGTTATAGGACACCAGGTCCTGCAGGCTGAAGCCGTCGTGGCAGGTGACGAAGTTGATGCTGGCGTAAGGGCGGCGGCCGTTGTGGGCATAGAGGTCGGAGGAGCCGGTCAGCCGGCTGGCGAGCTCGCCGATCAGCCCCCCCTCGCCCTGCCAGAAGGCGCGCACGGCATCGCGGTATTTGCCGTTCCATTCGGTCCAGCCGACCGGGAAATTGCCGACCTGGTAGCCCCCCTCGCCGAGGTCCCAGGGCTCGGCGATCAGCTTCACGCGCGAGAGCACCGGGTCCTGGTGGATGATGTCGAAAAAGGCCGCCAGCTTGTCCACGGCGTGCAGCTCGCGCGCCAAGGCACTGGCCAGGTCGAAGCGGAAGCCGTCCACATGCATCTCCTGCACCCAGTAGCGCAGGCTGTCCATGATGAGCTGCAGCACACGCGGGTGCATCATGTTGAGCGTGTTGCCGCAGCCGGTGTAATCCACGTAATAGCGCGGGTCGGCCGCCAGCCGGTAGTAGGCCGCGTTGTCGATGCCGCGGAAGGCAAACGTCGGCCCCAGGTGGTTGCCCTCGGCGGTATGGTTGTAGACCACGTCCAGGATGACCTCGATGCCGTGGCTGTGCAGGGTCTTGACCATGGTCTTGAACTCGCCGATCGAGCCCGTCGCGCTGTAGCGCATCTCCGGGGCGAAAAAGCCGATCGAGTTGTAGCCCCAGTAGTTCCGAAGTCCTTTCTGCACCAGCTGTCGGTCATCGACGAAGGCGTGCACCGGCATCAGTTCCACCGTAGTCACCCCGAGCGACTTCAGATGCTCCACCACCGGTTCGCTGGCCAGGCCGGCATAGGTACCGCGCAGCGGCGGCGGCACCAGGGGGTGCAGTTGGGTCATGCCCTTGACATGCAGCTCGTAGATCACGGTGTCGTGCCAGGGGACTTCGGGGCGGTGGTCATCGCCCCAGGTGAAGGCGGGGTCGACCACGCGGCACTTGGGCATGCCCGAGGCGTTGTCGCGACGATCGAAGGAGAGGTCTGCGCGCTTGTGGCCGATGCGGTAACCGAAATGGGCATCGGACCATTTGATCTGGCCCACCAGGGACTTGGCGTAGGGGTCGATGAGCAGTTTGTTGGGGTTGAAGCGATGTCCGTCCTCCGGTCTATACGGGCCGAACACCCGGTAGCCATAGAGCAGCCCCGGGCGCGCCTCGGGCAGATAGCCGTGGAAGACCTGATCGGTGCGCTCGCGCAGGAGGAGGCGTTCGACCTCGCGGCGCCCCTTGGGGTCGAACAGGCACAGTTCCACCTCTTCGGCGTGTTCGGAGAAGAGGGCGAAATTGACCCCCTCGCCGTCCCAGGTGGCCCCCAGCGGATAGGGCCGCCCCGGCCACACCGCGTGCGGCATCAGGTGTCCTCGCTGAAGGAGGTGCGCTCCATCTCGTGGGGCTGGGCCTCCGGCACCACCACGATGCCCGACGGGGTCACCTTGTAGCAGGCGGCATCCGCGGCAGCGTCGAAGCCGATGTGCGCCCCCGCATCGATGACGTTGTAGCGGTCGACGATCACCCGCCGTAGCCTCGCCCCGCGGCGGATGGTGACGTTGTCCATGATGACGCAGCCCTCCAGTTCCACTCCGGGCTCCAGCACCACCTCGCGGCGCAGCACCGAGTCCTTCACCCGGGCGCCGTGGATGAGACAGCCGGCACTGACGATACTGTTGTCAAGATGCGCATCCTGGAATTTGGCCACCGGCCCCTGGTAGTTGCTGGAGAAGATCGGCCACTGCGCGTTGAAGACGTCGAAGCGGGGCTTGAGCCCCAGCACGTCCATGTGCGCGGCGTAGTAGGCATCCAGCGTGCCGACGTCGCGCCAGTAGCCCTGCTCCTCGTAATCGCGCACGCCCGGCACGCGGTTGAGGCTGAAGTCGTAGGCATACAGGCGCTCGCCCTCGACCAGCCGGGGCAGGACGTGCTGGCCGAAGTCATGCTCGCCGCGCTCGTGCGCCTCGGTCAGGGCCTGGACGAGCACCTCGGTGTCGAACAGGTAATTGCCCATGGAGGCGAACGCCCGCTGCGGGTCGCCCGCCATGGGGGGCGGATCCTTGGGCTTTTCCAGGAAGCCGCGGATGCGCCCGCGGGCATCGGCATCGATCACACCGAAGGCGCTGGCCTCCGTGAGCGGTACGGGCAGCGCCGCCACCGTGCACTGGGCCTCGCGCTCCAGGTGGGGTTGCACCATCTGGCGCACATCCATGCGGTAGATGTGGTCCGCCCCGAACACCGCCACCAGGTCGGGTTTGTGCTGGCGGATCAGGTTGAGGTTCTGATACACGGCGTCGGCCGTGCCCTGGAACCACTGCTGCCCGCGCCGCATCTGCGGCGGCACGACGGTGATGAAGTGCTCCGGCAGGATGGGCGGCAGCACCCAGGCCTTGCGCACGTGCTCGATCAACGACTGCGACTTGTACTGCACCAGCAGATAGATGGCATGGATGCCGGAATTCATCAGGTTGGAGAGCACGAAATCGACGATGCGGTAGCGCGCCGCGAAAGGCACCGAGGGCTTGGAACGCTCGGCGGTGAGGGGGTGGAGCCGGCTGCCTTCGCCACCGGCCATGACGATGGCCAGTATCTTGTGCTTTTTCATGATCGAGTCTCCGTCTGGGCTGGGCTGAATGCGCGCGCGGCGGCAATCATACTACCGGCCGCGGCCGGGTCTTCGTGCAGAGGCGTGTCGGCGGCTTGGATCGCGGTCTATATTCAATGTGTAGCCGTTTTCCATCCGCTGACAGGAGGTGCTGCATGGAACCGCGTGAGGAATTGAACAAGCTGCTCGACCGTCTCGCCACCCAGCGCGACGAACTGGTCGTGCGCGCCCATCTGGCCAAGCTGGAGGCGCAGGCGGAGTGGGGCGAGCTGGAGGGCAAGTTGGAACAGCTCCGCGCCAAGGTCGCCCAGGCGATGGAGGTGGCCGGCGACACGGCGGAGGACGTGGCCGCCGCCGCTCGGCTGCTGGGCGAGGAGATCGCACGCGGTTATGAGCGCCTGAAGCGGCTCTTTTAGGCGCCCGGCCGCTCCTCCACCACCAGCCGCAGTGGCGGCGCGCTGCCGTCCTTGGCCCGGCCGGGGTAGAGGGTGAGGTGCGGGTAAGGAATCTCGATGCCGCGGGCGTCGAAGGCCTGCTTCAGGCGCCGGAGGAACTCGCGCCGCACGCGCCACTGCTCGAGCGGCTGCACCTTGATGCGCGCGCGGATCACCACCGAGGAGTCAGCCCAGTTCTCCACGCCCAGCAGCTCCAGGTCCTCCAGGATGAGGGGAGCTAAGACCGCATCCGCGCGCAGCTCGGCGCCGGTGGCACGGATGACCGCGAACACCTCGTCCACGTCCTCGCGATAGGCCACCCCGACCTCGATCACGGCGTAGGAGTACTCCAGGCTCATGTTGGTGACCTTGTCGATCATGCCGGTGGGGATGATGTGCACGTTGCCATCGACATTGCGCAGGCGCACGTGGCGCAGCGTCAGCTCCTCGACCAGGCCGCGCTCGCCGGCGATGGCGACGAAGTCACCCACCCGGATCTGATTCTCCAGCAGCAGGAAGAAACCGGTGAAGTAGTCCTTGACCAGACTCTGCGCGCCGAAGCCCACGGCGATGCCGACCACGCCGGCGGCACCGAGCAGCGGCGCGATGGAGATGCCGAGCAGGTGGAGGATCTCCATCACCACGGCGATGATCAGGATCACCGTGGCGACGTAGCGGATCACGCGAGAGAGGGTCTCCACACGGCGCACCGATTCGGCATCGTCGGCGCGCTTCAAGGCGAAGCGCTTGAAGGCGGCGATCATGCGCCGGATCAGCCGCATGACCACCCAGGCGGCGATGAGGACGAGCAGGATCTTGAGCCCGTTCTCCAGATAGGGCACCAGGTCCTGATGCACGGTGATGCCAATTTGTTCGAGCAGCGCTTTCATGGTGTCAGGTTCGTTTCCGCAGGGTGGTGGTCGGGCCGTCGACGGATCGCGGCCGGGCGCGCCCCATAGAAGAGTAAAATGACTAGTTTACATCCAGCAGCGCTCGCCTCCACCAAGGTGCATTCCCCATGCTCATCGCCAACGGCATCACCATGCAGTTCGGGGCCAAGCCCCTGTTCGAGAACGTCAACGTCAAATTCGGCGAGGGCAACCGTTATGGCCTCATCGGTGCCAACGGCTGCGGCAAGTCTACCTTCATGAAGATCCTGGCCGGCGAGCTGGAGCCCACCGCCGGCCACGTCAGCATCGATCCGGGCGAGCGCCTGGCCTACATGCGCCAGGACCAGTTCGCCTACGAGGACATGCGCGTGCTGGACGTGGTGCTGATGGGCCACGAGGAGATGTGGCGCTGCATGCAGGAGAAGGACGCCATCTACATGAACCCCGAGGCCACCGAGGCCGACTACCTGCACGCCGCCGAGCTGGAGGCCAGGTTCGGCGAGCTGGGCGGCTACGACGCCGAGGCGCGCGCCGGCGAGCTGCTGCTGGGGCTGGACATCGCCAAGGACAAGCACGACGGCCCGATGCGCGCAGTGGCGCCGGGCTGGAAGCTCAGGGTGCTGCTCGCCCAGGCCCTGTTCGCCGACCCGGACATCCTGCTCCTGGACGAGCCGACCAACCACCTCGACATCAACACCATCCGCTGGCTGGAGAACGTGCTCAACGGGCGCGAAGCCACCATGATCATCATCTCGCACGACCGGCACTTCCTGAACCAGGTCTGCACCCACATGGCCGACCTCGACTACGGGACCCTCACCGTCTATCCGGGTAACTACGACGACTACATGGAGGCCTCCACCGCCGCCCGCGCCCGGCTGGCCGCACAACAGGCACGCAGCAAGGAACGCATCGCCGAGCTGGAGGAGTTCGTGCGCCGCTTTGCCGCGCACAAGGCCAAGGCGCGCCAGGCCACCAGCCGGAAAAAACAGATCGAGAAGCTCAGGATCGAGGACGTCAAGCCCTCCTCGCGCCAATACCCTTTCATCCGCTTCGAATACGACGCCAAGGACAGGCTGCACCGCGCCGCCTGCGAGGTGGAGGGGGTCTGCTTCGGCTACGCACCCGGCGAGCCGGTCATCCGCAACCTCTCGCTCTACGTCGCCGCCGGCGACAAGGTGGCGGTGATCGGCGAGAACGGTGTCGGCAAGACCACGCTCATGCGCCTGCTCATGGGCGAACTCACCCCCCAGGCCGGCCGCATCCAGTGGGCGGAGAAGGCGCGCCCGGGCTATTTCGCCCAGGACCACTCGGCCGACTTCGCCTCCGACCTGTCGCTGGTGGACTGGATCGCCCAATGGGTGCGCTCCGGGGGCTACGAGGGCGAGGACGTGGCCACGCTGATCCGCGGCACCCTGGGGCGCCTGCTCTTCTCCGGCGACGAGGTGAAGAAGCCGGTGCGCGTCCTCTCCGGCGGCGAGCAGGGGCGCATGCTGTTCGGCAAGCTCATGCTGCTCAGGCCCAACGTGCTCATCATGGACGAGCCCACCAACCACATGGACATGGAGTCCATCGAGTCGCTCAACACCGCCTTGGAGAAATACGATGGCACGCTGATATTTGTCTCGCACGACCGCGAGTTCGTATCATCGCTCGCCAACAAGATCGTCGAACTCAAACTGGACGGCAGCCATGTGGTCTACGAGGGCACCTATGACGAATACCTGGCCAGCCAGGGTATCGAGTGAACCCCTGCGCGGCGGGGCGGGCGGGCGCGCGGCGCTGGGGCTGATTCTGCTGCCGCTGCTCGCCGGCTGCGTCAACGACACCGCCTCCTACCTCATCGATGGCAGCCGCGAGCACACCATCATGCTGCACCGCGTGCAGGACTGGCCCTGGCAGGACACGGTGGCCCTCACCATCGCCGCCAGCCGCATGCCGGAGTGCCGCGGCGGCATCGACATCGAGGACGTGCCCCGCAACGCCCGTGCCGAGCTCTACCAGGCCCCGCCCGGCTACGCCGAACCGATCTACATCCTCAAGATCGACGACCGCCACTTTGCCATCAGCACGCAAAGCTGCCGCGTGCAGGCCTTCGAGCAGGCCCCGGCCGACCTCGGCACGCGGCTGGGGGTGTTCGCGGAGAAGGACGGGAAATTCGGCTTCAGCCAGGCCGGCTGACGCCATGGCGGCCGGCACGGCCGCTCCGGCCTAAAGCCGCGCGCTGCGGTCGCCGCGCGCGAAGCCGAGCAGCGGCCCCGCCACGCCGCGGCCCAGCGCGATCGCCTTGACGAGCTCGCCCATCTCCGAGGGCTGCAGCAGCCGCTGCACCGCGGCGGCGGCGCGGAAGTAATCCGGCGTGCCCGACGGCAGCGCCGCCAGGAGATCGAGCAGCCCGCAGTTGACGAGGAAACGGGCCTGGTCGGTATAGCCCAGCAGCTCGAGCCCCGCCGCATGGCCCACCTCGGCCACGGCGGTGAAGTCGACGTGGGCGGTGAGGTCGGTGAGCCCCGGGGCGTCGAAGGGGTCGGCGTGCGTGCGGTGGCGGCGGTGCCCCATGAGGGTGCCGCCGGCGCGCTGGGGGTGGTAGTACTCGTGCCTGGGAAAGCCGTAATCGAGCAAGAGCAGCACGCCTTGCTCGAGACACGCGGCCAGGCTCCTGACGAGCCCGCGCGCGGTGAGCCCGATCTCGCTCACATAGCCCGGCGGCACCGCGATCGCCCGCGCCGCCTCGAAGAGCGGCCCGGCCAGCAGCGGGCGGTCCTGCCAGACGAAGGCGCCGGTGGCGTCGACGGCCACGCCGCGCTCGCAGACGCCGTGCTGCGCCCAATGCACCAGGTGCACGGGCAGTGCATCCAGCACCTCGTTGCCGAGGATGAGACCGGTGAAGCGCTCTGGCAGGGCATCCAGCCAGACGAGCCTGGGCAGTAACGCCGGCGCCTGCTGCGCAAAGAGCGCCTGCTGCCGCGCGCGCAGCTCGGCGCTCACCTCGAGCAGGCAGTAACGCTGCGGCAGACGGCCCGCTTGCGCGAGGGCGCTGAGCAGGTCGAGGGCCAGGCGGCCGCTGCCCGGCCCCAGCTCGAGGATGTCGCCGCCGCTGGCGGCGAGCACCTCGGCCGCCTGGCGGGCGAGCGCCCGGCCGAAGAGGGGTGTGAGCTCCGGCGCGGTGACGAAGTCGCCACCGGCACCGAACTTTTGCGCACCGGCGCTGTAATAGCCCAGCCCCGGCGCATAGAGGGCGAGCTCCATGTAGCGGGCAAAGCCGATCCAGCCGCCGGCGGCGGCGATCTCGGCGCGGATCAGGGCGGCGAGCCTCTGACTGAGGATAAGGGCCGCGTCGCTCGGTTCGGGTGGGGCAGGGTCTATGTTAGAGTGCATCGCACGATCTTAGCCTATCGCGCCGAGCCCACACGATGCGCGACACTTCTCTCTCCAGCCCGTCTATGGACCACCCCAGGGTCGCCATCCTCGGCGCCGGTCCGGCCGGCATGTCCTGCGCCAACGCCTGCCTGTCCTACGGCCTCGCGCCGCTGGTGATCGAGGCGAGCGAGCACGTCGGCGGCACCCAGCGCAGCAATTTCCATCCCAACCTGTGGCTGCTGGGCCACCCGGACGAGACCGGCGAGGAGATGACACGTCGGTTGGCTGCCCATTTCCTGCAACTGCCGGTGACACTCTATCGCGGCAGCCGGCTGCGCGCGGTCGAGCCCATGGGCGACGGGTTCGTCCTGCAGGTGGACACACCGGCAGGCCTGGTGACGCTCGACGCGCAGGCCATCGTGCTGGCCACCGGCATGCGGCCGCGCGCCACGCTGGCCTTGGCGGCGCTCGCCGCGCAATCGCCGCGGGTGATCATCGGCCCGCTGTCGGACGCCATCCGCGACCGCGTACGCGATGCCCGCGTCCTCATCCTGGGCGGCGGCGACAATGCCCTCGACCATGCCCTGTTCCTGGCCGAGCGGGGCAACACGGTGCGGGTGTGCACGCGCGAGCACTTCTCCGCCCGCCGGCCCTTCCAGGCCGCCTGCGCCGCCAGGCCGGAGATCGAGCTCAAGGACCACTGCATCCCGGGCCTGCTCGAGGTGGAGAGCGAACGCATCGTGGCGCAATGGGGCAAGGTGCGCGTGCGTTACGACTGGCTGCTGGTGATGTACGGCTATCAGCCCAACACCGAGGTGCTCGCGGCCTTCGCCCCCGGCATTCGGCCGTCCTTGACCGCGAGTGGCCACGTGCACGTCGATGCCTGGCAGCGCACCAGTGTGGCCGGCATCTATGCCGCCGGTGACCTCACCGACAGCCCCCAGCCCTCCGTGGCCACGGCCATCGCCCAGGGGCTGGCGGCGGCCAAGGCGATCGAACGCGACCTGGGGTAGGTCAGGACTTGCCGGTGTAGTCGCGGTACCACGCCACCCAGCGCGCCAACCCCTCGGCGAGCGGGGTCTTGGGCTCGAAGCCGACGTCGCGCTGCAAGTCCGCCACGTCGGCGTAGGTGGCCACCACGTCGCCCGGCTGCATGGGCAGAAAGTTTTTGACCGCCTCGCGGCCGATGGCCTGCTCTAGGGTGCGGATGAAGGTCATGAGCTCCACCGGCTGGTGATTGCCGATGTTGTACACCCGGTAAGGGGCGTAGCTCGTGCCGGGATCGGGGGCGTCGGTAGCGAACTGCGGGTCGGGCTGGGGCAGGCGGTCGAGCACGCGCAGCGTCCCTTCGACGATGTCGTCGATGTATGTGAAGTCGCGCTGCATGCGGCCGTGATTGAAGACATCGATGGGACGGCCCTCGAGGATGGCCGAGGTGAACAGCCACGGCGACATGTCCGGCCGCCCCCAGGGGCCGTAGACGGTGAAGTAGCGCAGCCCCGTGGTGGGCAGCGCGTAGAGATGGCTGCAGGCATGGGCCATCAGCTCGTTGGCCTTTTTCGTTGCTGCGTAGAGGCTCACCGGGTGGTCCACGTTGTCGTGCACCGAGAAGGGCATCCTGGTGTTGGCGCCATAGACGCTGGAGGAGCTGGCGTAGACCAGATGTTCCACACCGTTGTGTCGACAGCCCTCGAGGATGTTGCCGAAACCCACCAGATTGGTCTGGATGTAGGCGTAGGGGTTCTTGAGCGAATAGCGCACCCCCGGCTGGGCGGCCAGGTTGATGACGCGCTGGAATCGCTCGCGGGCGAACAGGTCTTCCATGGCCAGCCGGTCGGAGATGTCGGCCTGCACGGAGCGAAAGCCGGGCAGGGGCTGGAGCTGGCCGAGGCGCGCGAGCTTGAGGCGCGGGTCGTAATAGTCGTTGAGATTGTCCACGCCGACCACCTCGTCGCCGCGCTCGAGCAGGCGACGGGCGACGTGCATGCCGATGAAGCCGGCGACGCCGGTGACCAGGACCTTCATACCCACCTCCCCCCGCAAAGCGAGGGATTCTAGCACGCAAGCGGCTAGAATCCCGACCATGCACCGGCTCTACACCCTGGCCTGGTGGCTGCTGCTGCCCCTGGCCTTCCTGCATCTCATCTGGCGTGCCCGACGCCAGCCGGACTACCTGCGGCACTGGGGCGAACGTCTGGGTGGGGCGCCCCGGCTCGACGGCCGGCCGGTCATCTGGGTGCACGCCGTGTCGGTGGGCGAGACCCGCGCCGCCGCGCCGCTCGTCGAGGCCCTCATCGCACGCCATCCGGACCACACCCTGCTGCTCACCCACACCACCCCCACCGGCCGGCAGACCGGCGCCACCCTGTTCGGCGCGCGCGTGGTGCAGGCCTACCTGCCCTACGACCTGCCGTGGTGTGTGCGCCGCTTCCTCGACCGCACCCGTCCTCGCCTGGGGGTGATCCTGGAGACCGAGGTCTGGCCCAATCTGCTCGCCGCCTGCGCCGGGCGGCAGGTCCCGGTCTATCTCGTCAATGCGCGCCTGTCCGAGCGCTCGGCGCGCGGCTATGCCCGGCTGCGCGGGCTCACCCGGGCAACCCTCGCACGCTTCAAGGGCATCGCCGCCCAGACCGAGGCCGACGCCCAACGCCTGCGCCGGCTCGGGGCGCCGGCGGTGCGCGTGGCCGGCAACCTCAAGTTCGACGTGCCGCCGCCCGCGGACACCGCCGAGCGCGCGGCCGAGCTGCGCGCGGCCTTCGGCTCACGCTTCGTCTTTCTCGCCGCCAGCACGCGCGAAGGGGAGGAGGCGCTGCTGCTCGATGCGCTGGCCCACCTCGACCTGCCGGCGCCGCTTCTGGTCCTCGTCCCCCGACACCCGCAGCGCTTCGAGGCAGTGGCGCGGCTGATCAAGGCGCGGGGGCTCGAGCTCACCCGCCGCAGCGAGCGGCGTGCCGTGGCAACCGGCGCGCCGGTCTTCCTCGGCGACAGCATGGGGGAACTCGCCGCCTACTACGCTGCCGCCGACGTCGCCTTTGTCGGCGGCAGCCTGCTGCCATACGGCGGGCAAAATCTCATCGAAGCGGCGGCGGCCGGCGTGCCCATCCTGATCGGGCCGCATACCTGGAACTTCGCCGCGGCGGCCGAGGCGGCCGTCGCCTGCGGCGCGGCGCTGCGGGTGGACGATGCGGCGGCGCTCAGGGCCGCGCTGTTGGCGCTCCATGCCGATCCCGACCGGCGCCGCCGCATGGCGGCGGCGGGGGTGGCCTATGCCCAGGTCCATCGCGGGGCGACCCAGCGGGTCATGGCCATGCTCGAACGGGAGCTCCCGCCTGCGTCGGGTGGGTCGGCATGGACCGACCGGCGCAACGCCAGGCGAGCGCTGAACGACTAATTCTTGAGCAGGGCGTCGATGCCCGCGAGGTCTTCCTCGCTGAGGCTCCCGGCCGCGGCCTTGAGCCTGAGCCCCGCCAGCAGGACCTGATAGCGCGCGGCGGAGAGGTCGCGCAGGGTGACGTAGCGCTGCTGCTCGGCGTTGAGCACGTCCACGCGGGTGCGCACCCCCACCTCGAGGCCCAGCTTGGTCGATTCGAGCTGCGCCTCATTGGAGACCAGGGCCTGCTCCAGCGCCTTGACGCGGGCTTCGCCGGAGACGACACCGAGATAGGCCTCGCGCGCCTCGAGGGCGGCCTGGCGGCGGGCGTTGTCGAGTTCGTGGCGGGCGCGCTCGAGGTTGGCCACCGCCTCGCGCACGCGCGCATCGGTGCCACCGCCCTGGTAGAGGGGGAGGTTCAATTCCAGGCCGATGGTGCCGGTGCGGACGTCTCCCGAGGCCCCGCCAGGCAGCGTGCTGGTGCGGCGGGTATCGTTGTAGCTGGCCGTCAGATCGAGGCTGGGGTAGTGGCCGCCGCGCTGCCGCTCCACCTCGCGGCGGGCGATCTCCAGGGCACCTAGGTTGAGCAACACGGCCAGGCTTTGCTCCTGTGCCTGCTGCACCCAGGCGTCCATGGCGGGCGGGCTGGGCAGGGGCAGCACGACCGGGTCCTTGAGCGGCGCGAGCCGCGGCGCGTTCCGGTTGATCAGCTTCTCCAGCGCCCGGCGCTTGACCTCCAGCTCGTTCTCAGCGGCGATCTCCTGCGCCACGGCGAGGTCGTAGCGGGCCTGGGCCTCGTGGCTGTCGACGATGGTGGCGGCCCCCACCTCGAAGGCCTTGTGCGCCTGGGCGAGCTGCTCGGCGAAGGCCTGCTTCTGGGCCCGTGCGCTGGTCAGGTTGTCCTCGGCCAGCAGCACGTCGAAATAGGCCTGCGCCGCGCGCAGCAGCAGCTCCTGCCGCGCCAGGCGCAACTGCTGCTCGGCGAGCTGGACCTGCAGCCTGGCCTGGGCCAGGGTCTCCAGGTTCTGCTTGCGGTAGATCGGCTGTGTGAGCGCGAGGCCGTAGCCGTAGGGCTGGTTGGAGGTGCCGCCGGGGGCGGCGCTGACCTCGGTGTCGGTGTTGCGGGCGAAGGCGGTGAGGTTGAGACTGGGCAGCAGGGCGGCGCGCGCCTGCGGCAGGCGCTCCTGCCCGGCCCGGTAGACCTCGCGCGCGGCGGCGTACTGCGCATCGTTGGCGAGCGCCAAGCGGTAGATGTCGCTCAGGTTCTCGGCGGCAGCGAGCGGTGCCAGCAGTGACAGGGCGAGGACGAGGAGACGGCGGCGCATGACGGGTTCTGTGGGTCGTTCAATAGGTGGGCATGATAGGGTCAACCTCTTTGGCCCAGGCGTCCACCCCGCCGCTCAGGTTGATGACGCGCGTGTAACCGCTGTGGTCGAGAAAGCGGGCGACATGGAAGCTGCGCACGCCATGGTGGCAGATCACGACGATGTCCCGGTCGCGCGGCAGTTCATGCACCCGTGCCGGGATGCCGTTCATGGGCAGCGAGAGCGCGCCCTCGATGTGGCAGCGCTCGAACTCCCAGGGTTCACGCACGTCCAGCAGCAGGGGTTGCTCCCGGCCCGGGTCCTCCAGCCAGGCCTTCAGTTCTGCGGGACGGATGTGCTGCATGCCGGCCGTGGCGCGGATCGTCTTGCGGCGGCGCCTGCGCTCAGAACACGAAGCGCTCGGGCGCGAGGGCGTTGACGAGCGGCTTGAGAGCGGTCTCGAACAACACGTCGGTGCGGCGCGCGTGCTCGCCGAAATGGGTGATGAGCTGCGCCTGCATGACCGGCGACTCGCCCACCACGGCGAAGAGCCGCCCCCCCGGATGGAGCCGGTCGAGATAGGCCGTCGGCAGCACGGGGGTGGCGCCGGTCAGCACGATGACGTCGAAGCGGCCGTCCTCGGACCAGTCGCGCGCCGCGTCCCCGGTCTTGACCTGCACGTTGGCCAAGCCGTGCGCCTTGAGCTTCGCTTCGGCCGACGACTTCAGATCGGGATAGATCTCCACGCTCACCACCTGCATGGCCTGGGCGGCCATGAGGGCGGTGAGATAGCCGCTGCCGGTGCCGACCTCCAGCACCCGTTCGGTGCGCTTGATCGCCAGCGCCTGCAGCACCCGCGCCTCGATCTTGGGGTACCACATGGCCTCGCCGTGGCCAAGGGGGATCTCCATGTCGGCGAAGGCGAGCGAGCGGTAGACCGGGGGCACGAAGTCCTCGCGCTTGACCCGGGCGAGCAAGTCCAGGACGTTCTGATCCAGCACCTCCCAGGGGCGGATCTGCTGCTCGATCATGTTGTGGCGCGCCAGTTCGTAGTCCATGCTCCGTTGCGTCGAGACCGGTGATTCGGCCCGATGTTAGCACAGGGCCCGCTCCGCCCGATATCGCCCGGCACCGCGCGCAGTGGGGTTTTTCCCTTGTGCATGAAGCGGATGAATGGGTGTATCCTGCCGACATTCGCTAGGGGTCCGGTCGCGTGCCGGTGAGAAACACCCTTGGAACCTGATCCGGGTCATACCGGCGTAGGGAAGCGATGGCCATGGGCCGCTGCTTTCCGATGTCGCCACAGACAGTAGGAGTCGCCCATGAACGCCAACCCCCAATTCCTCGCCGCGCAGGCCCGCGTCGACGCGGCCGCCATCGAGCCCCTGCCCAATTCGCGCAAGGTCTATGTCCAGGGCAGCCGGCCCGACATCCGCGTGCCCATGCGCGAAATCCGCCAGTCCGACACCCGCACCGCACGCGGCGTGGAAAAGAATCCGCCCGTCTACGTCTACGACACCTCCGGCCCCTACACCGACCCGGCGGTCGAGATCGACATCCGCAAGGGGCTGCCACCCCTGCGCGCGGCCTGGATCGAGGCGCGCGGCGACACCGAGCTGCTGCCTGGGCTGACGTCGGCGTACGGCCGGGCGCGCGCCGCCGACCCGAGGCTCGCCGAGCTGCGCTTTGGCCTCAAGCGCCAGCCGCGCCGCGCCAGGCCGGGCATGAACGTCACCCAGTTGCATTATGCGCGGCGCGGCATCATCACCCCGGAGATGGAATTCATCGCCATCCGCGAAAACCTGCGCCGACGGGAATACATCGAGTCGTTGCGGGCGAGCGGCCCCAACGGCGAAAAGCTCGCGCGGCTGCTCACCCGCCAGCACCCGGGACAGGCCTTCGGCGCCGCCATCCCCAAGGAGATCACGCCCGAGTTCGTCCGCAGCGAGGTCGCGCGCGGCCGCGCCATCATCCCGGCCAACATCAACCACCCGGAGACCGAGCCGATGATCATCGGCCGCAACTTCCTGGTGAAGGTCAACGCCAACATCGGCAACTCGGCCATCACCTCCTCCATCGCCGAGGAGGTGGACAAGATGACCTGGGCCATTCGCTGGGGCGCGGACACGGTGATGGACCTCTCCACCGGCAAGAACATCCACGAGACGCGCGAGTGGATCATCCGCAACAGCCCCGTGCCCATCGGCACGGTGCCCATCTACCAGGCGCTGGAAAAGGTCGACGGCCGCGCCGAGGAACTCACCTGGGAGATCTTCCGCGACACCCTGATCGAGCAGGCCGAACAGGGAGTCGATTACTTCACCATCCACGCCGGCGTGCTACTGCGCTACATCCCCATGACCGCCAATCGCATGACCGGCATCGTCTCGCGCGGCGGCTCCATCATGGCCAAGTGGTGCCTGGCCCACCACAAGGAGAGCTTCCTCTACACCCATTTCGAGGAGATCTGCACGATCATGAAGACCTACGACGTGGCCTTCTCGCTCGGCGACGGCCTGCGCCCCGGCTCGATTTTTGATGCCAACGACGATGCGCAGCTCGCCGAGTTGAAGACCCTGGGCGAGCTGACCCAGATCGCCTGGCGGCACGACGTGCAGGTCATGATCGAGGGCCCCGGCCACGTGCCCATGCAGCTCATCAAGGAGAACATGGACCTGCAGCTCGCCTGGTGCGACGAAGCCCCCTTCTACACCCTGGGCCCGCTGACCACCGACATTGCCCCCGGCTACGACCACATCACCTCCGGCATCGGCGCGGCCATGATCGGCTGGTACGGCACGGCGATGCTGTGCTACGTCACGCCCAAGGAACACCTCGGCCTGCCCGACAAGGACGACGTCAAGGAAGGCATCATCACCTACAAGCTCGCCGCCCACGCGGCGGACCTCGCCAAGGGCCACCCGGGCGCGCAGATCCGCGACAATGCCCTGTCCAAGGCGCGTTTCGAGTTCCGCTGGGAGGACCAGTTCAACTTAGGGCTAGACCCGGACAAGGCGCGCGAATTCCACGACGAGACCCTGCCCAAGGAATCGGCCAAGGTGGCCCACTTCTGCTCCATGTGCGGCCCGCACTTCTGTTCCATGAAGATCACCCAAGACGTGCGCGACTACGCCGCCAGCCAGGGCCTCGAGGAGGCCGAGGCCCTGGAGAAGGGCATGGCGGAGAAGGCGGTCGAGTTCGTCGAGCGGGGGGCGGAGGTGTACCAGAAGGTTTGACGACCTTCAGCACTTGTGCACGTGTTCGTCACGAGCGACCCGAGGTTGAAGCGAGAAGCGAAATCGCAAGATCGGTACGGCGAGCATCACGGCTGACGAACGGCCCGCGTCGACCCTGCCCCCGGGCCGTTTCACCGGGCCTGTCTCACTCGTCGAGTCGGCCCGAGCCCGGATATTCATGAGGCCGCCCCTAACTTCGTACATTTGTCGCGCCTGGCCTACCTTGACGGGCAGGCTGGCAGAAAACCCTCTTTTACCGCCGGGCTAGGGCGTGCGAGATAGGGCAGGGTTGGGTGTCGGCATAGGTCGGCCCGCCATGATGGCGGAGGCGACGGTTCGGCAGCCTTGTCCCTCCAGTCAGTAGGGTGGAATTCGCGCCGCCGGCCGCCATATCCTGCCCAACAGCATCGTGCTTGCCCAACGGCCACCCCCTCCATGTCACCGACCGCCAGCCCCTTCGACAACAGCTACGCCCGCGAGCTGCCGGGCTTCTATGTCGCCTGCCAGCCGGTGCCCGCCCCGTCGCCCGTGCTGCTGTTCTTCAACCGCGGCCTGGCGGAGGAGCTGGATCTGCTGGCGCGGCTGGGTCTCGACGGCCTGGACACGGCAGGCCTGGCGGCGCTGTTCTCCGGCAATCGGCTCCCCGAGGGGGCGGAGCCCATCGCCCAGGCCTACGCCGGGCACCAGTTCGGCCAGTTCAATCCGCAACTGGGCGACGGCCGGGCGCTCCTCATCGGCGAGGTCATCGACCGGCGCGGCCGTCGCCGCGACATCGCCTTCAAGGGCTCCGGGCGCACGCCCTTCTCGCGCCGCGGCGACGGCAAGGCGGCGGTGGGGCCCATGCTGCGCGAGGTGTTGATCGGCGAGGCCATGCACGCCTTCGACATCCCCACCACCCGGGCGCTGGCGGTGGTGGCCACCGGCGAGCCGGTCTACCGGGAACGGGTCCTGCCCGGCGCCATCCTCACGCGGGTGGCCGCCAGCCACATCCGTGTCGGCACCTTCCAGTACTTCTGGGCGCATGGCACACCGGAGCAGGTGCGCAGGCTGGCCGACTACGCCATCGCCCGCCACTATCCGGAGTTGCTCGAGGCCGAGGACCGTTATCTGCGTTTCCTCGCCGCCGTGGCCGAGCGCCAGGCGGCGCTGGTGGCGCAGTGGATGCACCTGGGCTTCATCCACGGCGTCATGAACACCGACAACATGAGCATCCCCGGCGAGACCATAGACTTCGGACCCTGCGCCTTCATGGAGGCCTACGACCCGGGCGCCGTGTTCAGCTCCATCGACGAGATGGGCCGCTACGCCTATGCCGAGCAGCCGCGCATCGCCCGCTGGAACCTGGCGCGGCTCGCCGAGACCCTGCTGCCGCTCATCAGCGACGACGAAGGCCACGCCGTCGCGCTCGCCACCGAGGTGATCGACGCCTTCGTCGCCCGCTACCAGCAGGCCTGGCTCGAGGGACTGCGCGCCAAGCTGGGGCTGGCCGGCCAGGTGGCGCACGGCGACAGCGCGGACACCGCCCTGGGCGAGTCCTGGCTGGATCTGCTCGCTGCGCAGCAGGTGGATCACACCCTGGCCTGGCGCTATCTGGCCGACGCGGCGGAGGGGGATGAGACGCGCCTGCGCGCCCTGTTTCCCGGCCAGCCGGGGCTGGAGCGCTGGCTTGTGCGCTGGCGCGAACGCTGCGCGGCCGAGGATGCCGGGCCGCAGGCCGCCGCCGAACGCGCCCAGCGCATGCGCCGCGTCAACCCTTGGATCATCCCGCGCAACCACCGCGTCGAGGAGGCGCTCACCGCCGCCTCCGACGCCGGCGACCTCAAGCCCTTCGAACGCCTGCTCGACGCCCTGCAACGCCCCTATGACGAAGACCCCGCCCTCGCCTACTACGCCGAGCCGGCGCCGCGCGAGTTCATGGCGGCATATCGCACCTTCTGCGGCACCTGAGCCCAAGCACGCCGCATCTCGACCGAGCTGCCACACGGTTGTGCAGGTCACCGCCAGCGCGCAGTGGCAGTCAGCAAGGGCTGTGGCGCGTTCCGATCGCTGATGCGAACAGGGTGGCCATCTCGCACGCTTCAGCTCACCTCGAAACGCATGAAATCGGTGAGGCGTTTGGATTCGTCGATTTGGTCGTGCGGCACGAGCAGGTACTTCCAGGGCTTGGCGCCGACGCTCGCCGCGTAATCGGCGGCGTACTTGCACCAGCGCGAGGCGGCGGCGGCCTTGGCCTGCATCTCCTGCGTGCTGATGTCGGCGCGTGCCTTGGTCTCCACCATGAGGAGGGTGGCGTCCGTCTCGACCACGAAATCGGGGACGTATTCCGGCTGCTCGGCGCCGAGCTTGTAGTAAATCTGGACTGCCCCTTCGCGGGCTTGAACCACTTCAGGGCATCGCGCTCCAGGATGAGCGCAAAACGCCGCTCGGTATCCGAGTCGAACTTCTGCAGGGGGTACAGGCAGCGCGTGAAGCCGCCGATGAGCATCTGTTCGATACGGCTGGAATCGGGCACGGTTTCCCGGACGTCGTGAGCCGTCTGGCCTGCCGTGGCGGTGTAGTGGCAGGGCTTCAGTTCGGTAAAACCGCGGCTGACCCGCCCGCCATTCTTTTGGACACGCAATTGGGGTAAATAGACCCTGAATCCGTGTTTATTTGCCATAAATCAAA
>JBBIKZ010000035.1:0-20828 GCA_037445185.1 Hydrogenophilales bacterium
AAAAACAGAATTTACAGAAAGAATGGTACACAACTCGGTGAAATCCGGAGGTAAGACATGGACAATAAACCAGATGCCTTGGCCGAGCCGCCTGCCTGTGCCGACCGCGAACCGCCCCCACCGGCGGTGGCGGGTTGGTCGCTGGGGACCAAGCTCCCGTGGGGTGCCGTGGCGCTGGTCCTGGCGGCAACCTTCGTGTTGCTGGCCATTTCGGTCGGCAAGCAGGCAGATACCACGAGGGCGCTCGCCGTGCCCGAACCCGGAATCGAATGAAGGGGAGCAGGAGGCCCGGCATGGTCAAACGCCTTGTCGGACCATTTGGCCCGGGTGTGAATGGAAAAGCACGGCTGGCCCCGGGTTTACAATGTCAGGGAGGGCATCTCGCGCTGGATTGCCGACGGCCATCCGGTCGTGTGAAACAGGCAACGCCATGAGCACGGATTGAAACCCGCCGAGACACCTCACGCTCAGAAAGACCGAATATGACTCCTGAATCGCAACGCGCCATCCTTGCCATCACGCTCCATGCCGCCTTCGCCGACGGTGCCAAGCACGACCGCGAACGCGAGGAGATCCGCCGCATCGCCGATGCGCTCGCCACCGAGGCCGGCGCGCCCGACCTCGCCCGGCTGTACCAGGATGTGCTGCTGAAACGCGTGACGCTGGAGCAGGCGGCAGCCGCGCTGACCGACCCCGGCGAACGCCAGCTGGCCTACGAGATGGCGGTGTGCGTGTGCAACGCCGATGGCCGCGAAAGCGAAGCGGAACGGGCCTTCCTTGCCGACCTGAAGGTGCTGCTCCGGCTCGACGTGGTGCAGGCCGACCTCATCGAGGGCGAAGCCGATGCCATCGTGGACATCGCCGAGGCGGTTGCGCCCGCCGTGGCGCCCATTGCCGCGACCGCCGCCACACCGGGCCCAGCGGAGTCGTTGGCGGCTATGCCACCTTACGAATCCGGCGTGCCCCTCGCGGGTGCGGTGGTGTCGGTTCAGGCCCAAGTGCCCGAGGCGGAGCTGGACCGATCCATCCTCAACTACGCCCTGCTCAACGGTGCGCTGGAGCTCTTGCCGCAATCCTGGGCCTCGATGGCCATCATCCCCTTGCAGATCAAGATGGTGTACGCCATCGGCAAGGCGCACGGCGTGACGCTGGATCAGGGCCACATCAAGGAGTTCATCGCCGCCGCCGGGGTGGGCCTGACCTCGCAGTATCTGGAGCAATTCGGCCGCAAGCTCCTGGGCGGCCTGCTCGGCAAGGCGGCGGGCAAGACCTTCGGCAAGATCGGCGGCGCGGCCACCGGCATGGCCTTTTCCTTCGCCACCACCTACGCGCTCGGTCAACTGGCCAAGCGCTACTACGCCGGCGGGCGGGTGATGAACACGGCGCTCTTGCGTGAGACCTTCCAGGGCCTGCTCGGCCCGGCCAGGCAGATGCAGGCGCGCTATCTGCCGCAAATCCAGCAAAAGGCCGCCACCCTCGACGCCAGCCAGATCATGAACCTGGTGCGCGGTGGCTGAACCATGCCCGCCGCCCTCGATTCCCCGCTCGCCCGCCGCATCGCGGCCGCCGCCTTCCTGGCGCTGATCTTCGGCGCGACCCTATGGGTGCTCTCGCCTTTCATCGCCGCCCTGGCCTGGGCGGGCATTCTGGCCTACGTCACCTGGCCGCTGTACCGGCGCATCCACCGGCGTCTGGCGGGGCGCGACACGCTGGCCGCGTTGGCGATGACGCTCATCGTCGCCTTCACCCTGCTGCTGCCGCTGGCCTGGCTGATGCTTGCCGTGGCGGGGGACGTGGCGGGCGTTTCGGCCACCTTGCGCCAGATCGCCGCCGAGGGCCTGCCGCCGCTGCCGGACGCGGTGCGCGGCTGGCCCGGGGGCGAATGGCTGGTGGCGCAATACGCCCCTATCCAGTCCAACCCGGAATGGCTGCGCGCCCGGATCGAGGCCTGGGGTCTGACCGATCCGGCGACCTGGAAGGCCATGGCCGGCGGGTTGGGGCGCAACCTCGCCAAGTTTGGCCTGGCGGTGTTCGCGCTGTTCTTCCTCTACCGCCACGGCGAGGCGGTGCTGACGCAGTTCGGACGCGTGGCCTCGCACTGGCTGGGGGGGGCCGTGCGCGGCTATCTCGATGCCGTGGGCGTGACCGTGCACGCGGTGGTGTTCGGCATCGTCCTCACCGCCCTGGCCCAGGGCGCGCTGGCCGGTCTCGGCTACTGGGTCGCGGGCATCCCGGCCCCGGCGATGTGGGGCGCGGTGACCGCGCTGGTCTCCCTCATCCCCTTCGCCGGCCCGCTGGTGTGGGGCGGCCTGGGATTCGCCCTGCTGGCGCAAGGCGAAACCGGCGCCGCCATCGGCCTGTTTCTGTGGGGCGGGTTGGTGGTGAGCTGGGTGGACAATCTGATCCGGCCGCTGGCCATCAGCGGTCCGACGCGCATCCCCTTCCTGCTGGTGTTTCTGGGCGTGCTGGGCGGCATCAACGCCTTCGGCCTGATCGGGCTGTTCCTGGGGCCGGTGCTGGTGGCGGTGTCTCTGGCCATCTGGCGCGAATGGCTGGAACGCGCGCGGGGCGATACCCCGAATGCAATGACTTGAGGAGCGTCGACATGGGAAATCAGTGGTTGTATCTGGGCGCCCAGGCGGTGCGCCATTCGCGCAAGCTGAAAATCGCCCTGATCGCAGGGGCCGCGCTGCTCGTCCTGCTCATCGGCCTGGCCGTCTGGGCGGCGGTCGCGCTGCTGGGCTGGCTGGGCGGGCAAGCCCCTTCGGCCTGGGAAGCGGTCAAGGGCCAAGCCCCGGCGGTGTCGCAAAAGATCGAGGAGGTGGCGCCGGGCGCGGTCCAGGCCGTAGAGCGATGGCTGCCGGGCAAGGCGGAGGCTACGAAAACGGACGTGGCGGGCGAAGACCTGGCCGGCATCGCCCGCTACCCGGGCCAGGTGCGCGTGCGCTACGCCGTGGAGGACGCTGCGCGCAGCGTGGTCTTCGCGGGCCCGGGGCCGTTCCGCGCCGTGGCGGATCACTACGCCGCGCGTTTCCTGGAAAAGGGCTGGAAGCACCGGCTGCTGTACGCGGATGGCAAGGAGGAGCGGCACGAATACCAGGCCCCCGCCGCGCGCTATGAACTGCACATCCGGCAGGCCGATGGCGGCGTGACGGTGACCATTCGCGAGGCGCCTGGGGCAGCGCATCCAAAATGAGGAGACGGCCATGTTCTCGGTCTACGGCGTGACCGGCCAGATCTTTCGCGGCACGCTGGAGCAACTGATTCAGGTGCCCGGCGTGTTCGCCGCCCGGCACGCGCGCGGCATCGCCCGCGAGGGCGAGGAGCTGGGCGCGGAATTCCGGGTTACGCCGCGCAGCGCCGAAGGGGACGCGGAGGGCGCGCGCTACGCCGCCGCCGCGGCCTATGCGAAGATGCTGCACCGCGAGACGGAACGCGATCCCGTCCGCCATGCCTGGCAGGTGATGAACCGCGATGTGCTGGCCTTGCATCCGCAAGACACGGTGGCCGAGGCCTGGCGTCTACTGGCCGCGCGCCGGGTGCGCCAGGCGCCGGTGTTGGATGCCGCCGGCCGCGTCATCGGGCTGGTGGGCGAACGCGACCTGCTCACCGTCCTCGACTTGGAGGAAAGCCGGGTCGTCGGCGGGATCGACCGCCCCGTGGCCGAAGTGATGGCGACCCCGGTGGTTTGCGCCGACCCGGTCACCGATATCCGCCGCATCGCCCGCGTGCTGCTCGACACCGGCCTGACCGCCGTGCCGGTGGTGGACGCCTCGGGCGAGCTGGCCGGCATCGTCTCGCGTGGCGACATCCTGCGCGCGGCGGTGGCCGACCCGCCCCTGAGCCTTTGGATTTAGAGTCGATCAAGGAGCCCATCATGTCCCAGCCCATCCTCGCCGCCACCGATTTCTCGCCGCTGGCGGATCTCGCCGTCGAGCGCGCTGCGCTGCACGGCTTGCCCGCCGTGGACAGCGCCGTGGTCACCGGACGCGCCTCCAAGGGGATCGCCGCGCGGGCGCGGGAGATCGGCGCCGGCCTCGTCGTGCTCGGCGCCCACGGCGCGGGCATCGTGAGGGAACTGGCCATGGGCGGCACCGCCATCAAGGTGCTGCGCGCCAGCCCCTGCCCGGTGCTGGTGGTGCGGCGCGACGCGGCGCGGCCCTATGCGCGCATCCTGGCGGCGACCGATTTCTCCGCCACCGCGACCCGCGCCCTGCGGGCTGCCCTCGACGGCTTCCCCGATGCCGCGCACAGCGTCGTCCACGCCTATTGATTGCCGTATGAAGGCCGTATGGCGCTCGCCGCGGACGTCTCGCCGGAGGACACCGAACGACTACACGAACAGGAGCGGGAATCCCTGCAACGCAAGCTGGACGCCTTCATCGCCGACGCGGACTACCGCGCCGCGGGCGGCGTGCGCGGCCTCGTGCGGCAGGGGTTTGCGCCCGCCGCGCTGCTGGACGAGGCGAGGCGATCCGACGCCGACCTGCTGGTTGTCGGCAAGCATGGCGCCGCGGCGCGCGCGGCCTTCGCCGCCGAGAACGAGCGCTTGGCGGCGCAGGCGCTGCGGGTGCTGGCGGTGGCGGAGAAGACTCTCCCGGCGCGGGACTTCGACACCGCCGGCGACCTCATGGCCCATGCCGAGGGTCTCACTCTGGTGGGTCTGGTTGGCATCATCGACCCGCCGCGGCCGGAGGCGAAGGACGCCATCGCCTTGTGCCAGCGCGCCGGCATCCGCGTGCGCATGATCACGGGGGATCACCGCATCACCGCGCAGGCCATCGAATCGCTCGCGGGCCATGAGGACGAAAACGGCAAGGCGCGGCTGTGCCTGATGGACATGCAGCGCGGCTGCGCCTGATGGACATGCAGCGCGGCTGCGCCTTCCTGCTGCGCCGGGGCGGCCTGTCCGAGCCGAACGCGGAGCGCGTGCGCGAGCTTTTGGGCGACATCGACTCGCTGCTGCCCCACAGCATGTTCCTGTTCGAGCGGGTGAACTTCCTCATGGATGCCGCCCAGGGCTTCATCAATATCCGGCAGAACCAGATCATCAAGATCTTCTCCGTGGTGGCCGTGATCTTTCTGCCGCCGACCCTGGTGGCCAGCAGCTACGGCATGAACTTCGAGTTCATGCCCGAGCTGTCCTGGCCCTTCGGCTATCCGATGGCGATCGGGCTCATGATCGTCGCGGCCGTGATCCCCTACTGGTATTTCAAGCGCAAGGGGTGGCTATGAAAGGAAACCCCCGCGGCATGCGCCGGCTCGCCGGCATCGGCATCACGGAGGCGCGGCGGTCATGAGTCCGGTTGTCAAGGCGCCCCGCGCCGGGTTGTTCGTTGCCGCGGGTGCGATCGCGGGTCTCTCGCTGTTGACCCTCGCCGTGACGCGGGGCTACACAGTGGGGCTCGACCGCCTGCTGCTGGATGCCTTCGCCGCGCGGCAAGGCGCGGCGCTGGACGGCCTCTTCCAGGCCGTGACCTGGCTCGGTTCCAGCCCTGTCTTGGTCCCGGCCACGGTCCTGATCCTGGCGGCCCTCGCCGCGCGCCGACACTGGGCGTCGGCGCGCCTGCTGGGGACAACCTATTTCGGCGCCTCGCTCACCTCCTGGCTGCTCAAGCAGGCGGTCGGGCGGGAGCGTCCGCAACTGCATGCGGCGCTCGCGGAGGTGGCGCAGTCGGACTGGTCCTTCCCCAGCGGGCATGCCACCCATGCCGCCGCCTTCGCGCTGGGCCTGTGGCTGCTCGCGGCCCGCCGGCGGCCGCCCTGGCGCGTGGCGGCCGGTCTCGCGCTGGGCGCCATCGTGCTGCTGGTGGCAGCGTCCCGGCTGTATCTGCAGGTGCACTGGCCCAGCGACGTGCTTGCCGGCCTGCTGGTGGCGGCGTTCTGGGCCGGACTGGCGTGCGCCATGGCGCGCCGGGACGGGATGGCCGGGCGGGCGGCATGAGGAACAAGTTTCTCGGCACCGGCGAGCCGGGCTACCACCCGCTGCGCAAGCTCGCCGTGATCCTGTCCGGCCTGCGCTACGCGGTGTTGCACGATTTCAGCGTGCTCTACAAGGTGGTGATCTCGCTCTTGGTCATGGCCCTGGTCCTGTGGCTGCGCGACTGGGTGGACGCGGCGCTGATTTTGCTGGCCACCGGCATGGTGGTGGCGGCGGAGCTGTTCAACACCGCCATCGAGGCCCTGTGCGATTTCATCGAGTCGCGCCACAACGAGAAGATCCGTATCATCAAAGACGTGGCCGCCGCCGCCACGGGCCTGGTCGTCCTGGCCTGGTGGATCGTGCTGGCGCTGGAACTCGCCCGCCTGTGGCCGCATCTCGCGGCGGACTGAAACATACGCCCGGACAAGCGAATGCATATCGACGAATTCGATTACCTGCTGCCCCAGGAACTCATCGCCCAGCATCCCGCGCCGGAGCGGGGCGCCAGCCGGCTGCTGCACGCCGATGCGGCCACGGGAAGCCTCGATGATCGGCGCTTCGCCGATCCGTTCATCACGCCGTGCTACCGCTTCCGCGCCGTCGACCGCCTGCTGACCAACTTCCACCTGCCCCGCTCCACCCTGCTCATGCTGGTGGCCGCCTTCGGGGGCCTGGACTTCATGCGCCGCGCCTACGCCCACGCCATCGCGCAGCGCTACCGCTTCTTCAGCTACGGCGACGCCATGCTCATCGAGCGGCTAGACTGACCTACCCATGCGCATATTCTCCCCACTCTATCGCCGCGCCCTCGCCTGGGCGCGCCATCCCCACGCGCCCTGGTATCTGGGCGGCGTGAGCTTTGCCGAGTCCTCCTTCTTTCCCATCCCGCCCGACGTCATGCTCGCGCCCATGAGCCTGGCCACCCCGGCGCGCGCCTGGCGCTTCGCGCTGATCACCACCCTGGCCTCGGTGGCCGGGGGACTCGCCGGCTACGCCATCGGCCATTTCGCCTTCGACGCGCTGGAGCCCTGGCTGCGCGACTCGAAATACTGGGCAAGCTATCAGACCGCCGTGGCCTGGTTCGAAACCTACGGCTTCTGGGCGGTTTTCGTCGCCGGTTTCTCGCCCATCCCCTACAAGGTCTTCACCATTGCCGCCGGCGCGTTGTCCATGGCGATCGTGCCTTTTGCCCTGGCCTCCTTCATCGGCCGCGGCCTGCGCTTTTATCTCGTGGCGGGGCTGATGCGCTGGGGCGGGGCACGCCTGGAGGCAAAGCTGCACGAGATCATCGACCGCCTTGGCTGGGCCACCGTGGCGCTGGTGGCAGCGGGCATCGCGCTGCATTACGGGTTGGGCGCGTGATGACGAGGCCGATTAAGCCCGCGCGCATCGACTACGCCGGCCGGCCCATCGCGCTCCTGACCCGGCACGGCAAGGAGCGGGTGATCGCGCCGGCGCTCGAGCCCGCCCTCGGCTGCCGCGTCGAGCTCGTCACCGGCTACGACACCGACCGGCTCGGCACCTTCACCCGCGAGATTCCGCGCGCCGGCAGCCAGCTCGAGGCCGCGCGCCGGAAAGCGCGAATCGGCATGGAGCTTTCCGGACTTTCGCTCGGGCTCGCCAGCGAGGGCGCGTTCGGGCCCGATCCGATGGCGGGCCTGTTTCCCTGGAACGTGGAGATCGTCGTCTTCATCGACGACGAGGCGGGGATCGAGATCGTCGGCCGCGCCCAGGGCCCGGCCAGACACGCCCACCTGTCGAGCGGCGAATGGGCGGCGGCCGAGGACCTGGCCGCCCGGCTCGCCTCCCGCTGCCCGGCCTGCGGCGCGCCGGGCTTCTGGCTCGACGAGCGCCTCGCCGGCCTGCCCTGCGGCGACTGCGGCGCGCCCACCCGCGAGGCCCGCGCCGAGGTGCACGGCTGCGTCCGCTGCGCGCAGCGCGCCACGCGCGGGCGCACCGCACCGAAGCACGCCGACCCGGGCCGCTGCGATTTCTGCAACCCTTGACCGCGATCATCCTAGAATCCTCGGTTGACCGCTCCTTTGAGAACGTAACGTGCTGTTTACGAGAGAACTTTTTCATGAACTTGGCCTCACCTTCCGGGTGGCCACGTTACGTGCCGGATTACTCCGGGCATCCTGCCCTTCGCCCTGCGGGCCAGCCTTCGGCTGTTCCGTTCGCTCCGGCGAACGAGTGCACGGTCTTCGCGGCGCATGGCTGCGTTGCAACTCCTTGGAATGACCTTTCCGCGTCGTTGCGCGTTGCGGACTCCTTCCTTGGAGTCGGCGCTCTCGGTCGCGCCTTGACCAGCCCTCTAGCCCTCGCTAGCCTCCCGTCCTGACGCCGCCTTGGGCCGCCTTGGGCTCGCAGAGGCGCTTGAATTTCCTATCCGTCGGTCGTGGCGAGCCCGAAGAACGTGGTGCTGGAGCTCGCCATCGCGCGCAGCGTCGACGAGCAGGCTTTCGTCTCCTCGCTGGAGCAGGTCTTCCACGAACTGAAGGCTTCGGTGCTCTCGCCCTTCATCACCGTGGAGGCGATCGGCCTTTTGTTCGGGCTCGACATGTTCGGCAAGAGCCTCGCGCCGCTCGCCTACAGCCGCTGGCGCCAGCGCCTGCACCCGGAAAAACCCGACAGCCGCCTGTTGCTGGACAAGCTCAGCCGGGAGCAGGCGGACTCGATCATCCGCTCGCTGCAACGCGCCCTGATCGTCAAGGCCATTGTGCGGGAACTAAACCTGCCGCGCGAATCGGTCACCGACGACATGATTCGCGAACTGCGGGAAACCGCATTGGGCAATCGCGAGGGGCCGACCGATTTCGCGCGCCGCTTCGATCTGGACGCGCACACCGAATCTGCCTTCGTCGCGCGTCTGCGCAAGGTCTACCGCATCGACCGTGGCTACGCGCAAATGCAAATGGAGCGGCTGGGCCGCATCGGTTTCACCCTGGACGAGCAATTGAACTTCGTCGGCACGGCGCTGCGTTCCATCGGTCTGACCGAGGGCTTCTCGCGCTTCGTGCTTCTGGTGGGGCATGGCAGCACATCCGAGAACAATCCCTATGAATCCACGCTGGATTGCGGCGCCTGCGGCGGCAACCACGGCATCGTCAATGCACGGGTGCTCGCGCAGATCGCCAACAAGCCCGCAGTCCGCGAAGGCCTGCGTGCCCAGGGCATTGCCATCGCGGATGACACCTGGTTCGTGCCCGCCTTCCACAACACCACCACCGACGAAATCCAGTTGCACGACATGGACCTGCTACCGCCCGGCCATCTGGTTTATGTAGATCGGCTCGGCAGCGGCCTGCAATCCGTCACCCGCCTCAGCGCCGCCGAACGCATGCCGCCCCTGGAATCCGGGGTGCACATCGACCCGGCAAAGGCTTACCGCCGTGTCTTGCGGAATGCATCGGACTGGTCGCAGGTGCGCCCGGAATGGGGGCTGTCGCGCAACGCCGGCTTCGTCATCGGACGGCGCCATCTCACCGAGCAGATGGACCTGGAGGGACGTGTCTTCCTGCAGTCATACGACTACCGGGAAGACCCCAGAGGGCGCCTGCTGGAAAACATCCTGGCCGGACCATTGGTGGTGGGTCAGTGGATCAACATGGAGCACTACTTCTCGACCGTTGACAACGCGCATTACGGCAGCGGCAGCAAGGTCTACCACAACGTCGCCGGACGCTTCGGCGTGATGACCGGCAATCTCAGCGACCTGCGTACCGGTCTGCCGGCGCAGACCGTCCTCAAGGACGGCCGGCCGTATCACGAGCTCATGCGTCTGCTCACCTTCATCGAAGCGCCTTTCGAGCTGGCCCGGCGTGACATCGAAGCGGTCGTGCAAGTCAGGAATCTGGTTTACAACGGCTGGGTGCGCATGCTCATCGTGGACCCGCAAACCGGAGTATTCCATTTGTACGAAGGTGGCGGCTGGCATGCGCAGGAAACCGGCGCACCAACCCAAGCGATCATGGAGCTCGCAGCATGAAAAACCTCAACTTCAGCCCCCTGAAAAAACTCGAGATCATTTTTGAAGGTGCCCACCAGGAATTCGCCACCGACCTGCTGGACCGGGCCGGCGTCAGCGGCTACACCATCATCAACAACCTGTCCGGCAAGGGGCGGCACAGCTTTCACGAAGGCCGCCTGATGTTCAACGAGGAGGCCGTGCTGATCATGATCATCGTTGCCGTACCGGAAGAACTGGTGAAACCCATTCTGGAGGGCTATGCGCCTTTTTTCAGCGAACACACCGGCGTCGTGTTCATCTCGGACATCCAGGTCACCCGATTGGTGAAGTTCAAGAGCTAAAAACGCGCGGGGCAGGGTCCTGCGAGCGACACCCTGTGCTGCGCGGATGGGCCGTCGTCCCGCCATTCGGCTTCAGCGTATAACCTGGGCTGTGCGTGTGGCCTGTAGCATCCGCCCCGGCTGACTAGTTCCTCGGCTTGAGCAAGTGCACATGCGTCCGCAGGAATTCCAGAAATGCATTCGCCACCACCGATAGCTGCTTGTCCCGCGGGCGTACCACGTACCAGTAGCGTTTGATCGGGAAACCCTCGACATTGAGAACCGCCACTTCCGTCTGGTTGGGATCGAGGCTCAGGGTGCTCTGGGACAAGATCGCCAACCCCAGACCGCCGGCGACCGCCTGCTTGATCGCCTCATTGCTGCCCAGCTCCATGCGCACGCGCAGCGGAATCCTGCGTTCCTCGAACACGCGCTCGACGGTGAGCCGCGTGCCCGAGCCGCGCTCGCGCAGGATGAAGGGTTCGTTCGCCAGATCCGCAAAGGGAATGCGCTTGCGCCGCGCCATCGGGTGGGAGGCCGGCGCCAGCACCACCAGCGGATTTTCCATGAACGGCTCGCGCTCGATGTCCAGCCCCTCCGGCGGCACGCCCATGACGTAGAGATCGTCCTGGTTGCGAGCAAGCCGCTCCAGCACGCGGTCGCGGTTGACCACCTCGAGCGCGATGTCGATGCCCGGGTATTGCGCGCAAAAAGGCCCCAGCAGCCGCGGCATGAAGAACTTGGTGGTCGTTACCGCCGCGATCCGCAGGCGGCCCTTCTTGATGCCCTTGAAGTCGGCGATGGTCTGCTCGAAGCGGCCCCAGGTGTCCAGCCAGTCGGCGCAGGTGGCGTAGAGTTGCTCGCCGGCCTCGGTGAGGAAGACCTTCTTGCCGATCTGCTCCAGCAGCGGCAGCCCAACTTCCTCATGCAGCAGGCGAATCTGCTTCGACACCGTCGGCTGCGTGACGTGCAACTCCTCCGCCGCGCGGGAAAAACTCTTCAGGCGCGCCACGGCCTCGAAGGTCCGCAGCTGGCGCAGGGTGACGTGCATCATGGCCGTTTCCTCCTTCCTTAATACATAGCCCAAAGGCTATCGTATTGATGATAACTATTCATTATTTTTTATCGTCAGGTTTCCCTAGACTGCAACCAAGCGCCATTCGTGGCTCGACGAACGACCGTGCCTTCAACGAAAAGGAGTCTGAACATGAAGCATCCGCTCGCCCCGGCATCGTTGCCCCGCCCTGTTGCGTCGCCCCACCTGCTGACCCACACCGCTGGAGGTCGCCATGCTGCATAGCCTGCTCGCCCCCAGTCTCGTCCTGGCCGCGCCCCTCATCCTGCTGCTGGTCGGCCTCACGCCGGCCGGCCTGGCCAACGCCCGCCCGCGCCTGATGGCCCGCCTGTCCAGCGGTGCCGCCTGGCTGGCGTTCGCCAGCGCCCTGGCGGCGGCAATCGCCCACATGTTCGACGACGCGCGATCCTGGACCCTCTACAGCATCGACTTGCCAGGCGACCTGGGCGCCTTCTCGCTCGGCACCTACGTCAACAGCGTCACCGTGATCATGCTGCTGCTGGTGTCCTTCGTCGGCGCCGTGGTGACCCACTACTCGCGCAACTACCTGGACGGCGACGCCAACCAGGGCCGCTTCCAGAAGTGGCTGGCCCTGACGCTCGCGGCCATCCTGACCCTGATCGCCGCCGGCAACCTGCTGATGTTCGCCCTGGCCTGGATCGCCACCAGCCTGTGCCTGCACCAGATCTTGATGTTCTACCGCGAACGGCCGGCCGCGGTGCTCTCGGCCCACAAGAAGTTCGTCATCAGCCGCATCGGCGATCTGAGCCTGCTTGCCGCCATCTTCCTCATCGGCTCCACCCTTCACACCCTGGAGTTCGAGGAAATGTTCCGCATCCTGGCGGCCTGGAAGGGCAGCCTGCCGGCGTCGCTCGACATCGCGGCCATGCTGATCGTGCTGAGTGCCGCATTGAAATCCGCCCAGTTCCCCTTCCACGGCTGGCTAATCCAGGTGATGGAGGCGCCCACGCCGGTGTCCGCCCTGCTGCACGCGGGCATCGTCAATGCCGGCGCCTTCCTGGTCATCCGCATGAGTCCGGTCATGTCGTATTCCGAGCTGGCCCTGGCCACCCTGGCGGTGATCGGCCTCGTCACCCTCGCCCTGGCGTCCCTCGTCATGCTTACGCAGACCAGCATCAAGGTGTCGCTCGCCTGGTCCACCACGGCGCAAATGGGCTTCATGCTGCTGGAATGTGGCCTCGGCCTCTACAGCCTCGCCATGCTGCACCTGGTGGCTCACTCCCTCTACAAGGCCCACGCCTTCCTCGCCTCCGGCAGCGGCGTCGATGCCTTCCGGGCGCCGGCCATGCCCCAGCCTTCCGGCGGGTTCAAGCCGGGACGGCTGCTGCTCGCCCTCTTCACCGGCAGCCTGATGGCGGTGGGGGTGGGGGCCGCCTTCGGCGTCAGCCTCGCAGAGCAGCCGGCCCTCATCGCCGCCGGCGCCATCGTCGCCATCGCCGTGAGCCAGCTGCTGCTGCAGACCACCAGCGTGATGCGCGGCGGGGCGCTGCTGTTGCGCGGGCTGGCACTCAGCGCCGTCGTGTTGGTGGCCTACTTCACCCTGCACGCCCTGTTCGAGGTGGCCCTGCAGGGCAGCGTGCTGCCGGCCCAGGAGACGGCAGGAAGCCTCCAGTACGGGCTGGCGGCGACCATCGTCGGCGTGTTCCTCGCCCTCACAGTGCTGCAGCAACTGCTCAAGTACGCCCCGGCGAAAGTGGGGGAGGGCTTCTACCTGCACCTCTACAACGGCCTGTACATCGACGTGTATTTCACGCGGCTGCTGCAGCGGGTGTGGCCGAGTCCGGTGACGCAACCCGCCACTCCGCCTGCCCCTTTTGCCACCCTTTAGACACACGGAGCCTGACATGAACCTGAACGAAGCGATCGACCTGATCCCCCAGCAAGGTCCCACAGTTGACGCGCCTGCGGCGTCTCTGGGCCCGGCCGAGCTGGACCGCCTGATCGATGTCGCCTGCGGCCGCATCGCGCCGCTCTGGCCCCTGAAGCACTTCGTCGCCGTCAACCCCTTCTTCGGCCTGTCCGACCACAGCTTCCAGGCGGCCTCCGACACCCTGGCGCGCATCACCGGCAACGGACTGTACATGTCGCGCGACTACTACCGCGAGCAGCTGGCCAGTGGCCGCATCAGCCGCGAGGACATCCGCCAGGCCATCTTCCGCTGCGGCAGCCGTCTGGATGTCGAGACCGTGGAGCGCACTCTGGCCGCCGAGGCACCCCGGCCCAAGCTTGGCTTGGCGGCGGTGAGCGAGGTGCTGGAACGCGTGGAGGGCGGGCTGTGGTCGAGCTTCATCACCGAGCGCATCAGCCTGCACTGCGCGGCCTATTTCGACCTCGGCCAGGCCCTCGTTCCCATGCCCTGGCGCAGCCTGTCGCTCTACGCATCCTGGCTGAAGGCGGCCGCCATCGACCGCAGCCCGGCGATGATGGGCCTCACCCGGTTCCGCGCCGCGGTGAGCAAGCTGCCCGCCGACCCGCGCGCCGCCATCGCCCTGGCCATCGAGCGACTGGCCGTTCCGCCGGCGGCGGTCGAGCGCTACCTGCACGCCTCGCTCCTGAGTATTGGCGGCTGGGCGGCCTGGGCCCGCTATCTGCGCTGGCAGGCGGAACTGGCCGGACAGCGCGACGACGCTATCGTCGATCTCCTCGCCATCCGCCTGATGTGGGACATGCTGCTCTATGAGGAAAAGCGCTCGCCCGCCCTGGTGGCGCGCTGGCGCGAGATGCTGGCGGCCAGCATGCGACCGCCGTCGGCCAAGCGCCAAGCCGCGGCGGAGATCGACCGCATCCTGCTCAACGCCATGGAGATCGGCTTCCAGCGCAGCGTGATCGCCGGACTCGGCAGCCCGATACCATCCGTCCCGGCTGTGCGACCGGCGGTGCAGGCCGCCTTCTGCATCGACGTGCGCTCCGAGGTGTTCCGCCGCTCGCTGGAAACCGTGGCGCCCGCGGTGCAGACCATCGGCTTCGCCGGCTTCTTTGGCATCTTCATCGAGCACGTGCCCCTGGGCGCCAGCGCCGGCCGCACCCACGTGCCGGTAATCTTCAATCCCGGCTATCGCATCCATGACCGGGTCAAGGGCGGCGATGCCGCGAGCCTGCTCGAGCAGCGGCGCCAGCGCATCGGGCTCGCCAAGTCCTGGAAGGGCTTCAAGCTGTCGGCCTCCTCATGCTTCTCCTTCGTCGAGGCTGCCGGCCTGCGCTACGGCCCCAAGCTACTGAGCGACAGCCTCGGCTGGACCCGACCGGTGCCAGATCCCCACAGCCAGGGTCTCGCCAGGCAAGACATCGATCGCGTCGGCCCGACCCTGGAGGCGTTGCCGGAGGGGCAATGCTGCCCGCACCACGCCGACTCGGGGATTCCCCGGGCGGACCGGGTCGATCACGCCGAGCGTATCCTGCGCTCCATGGCCATGACCGAGAACTTCGGCCGCCTGGTGCTGCTGGCCGGCCACGGCAGCACCACGGTGAACAACCCCCACGCCACCAGCTTGGACTGCGGCGCCTGCGCCGGCCAGACCGGCGAGGCCAGCGCGCGCGTGGTGGCGGCCCTGATGAACGACCCGGCGGTGCGCCGTGGCCTGCGCGAGCGGGGCATCGCGATCCCGGAGGACACCTGGTTCCTCGCGGGTCTACACGACACCACCACGGACGAGCTGCGCCTGTACGACACCGACGACGTTCCGAAGGCGCTGTCCGAGGACCTCGCCCGGCTGCGCCAGTGGCTGGAGCAGGCCGGCGACCTCGCCCGCATGGAACGCGCCACCATGCTCGGCATCGGCAACCTGCCTGATCACCGCGTGGCGGCCGATGTGCGCCAGCGCAGCCGCGACTGGTCGCAGGTGCGGCCGGAATGGGCGCTGGCCAACAACGCCGCCTTCATCGCCGCGCCGCGTCCGCGCACCGCCGGCATGGATCTCGGCGGCCGCGCCTTCCTGCACGAATACGTGTGGCAGAAGGACGACGGCTTCAAGGTCCTGGAGCTGATCATGACCGCGCCCATGGTGGTGGCGAACTGGATCAACATGCAATACTACGGCTCGGTGGTAGACAACGCGCGCTTCGGCAGCGGCAACAAGGTGCTGCACAACATCGTCGGTGGCGCCATCGGCGTGCTGGAAGGCAACGGCGGCGACCTGCGCGTGGGCCTGCCGCTGCAATCCCTGCACGACGGCAAGCGCTGGGTGCACGAGCCGCTGCGCCTGTCTGTGTTCATCGAGGCGCCGGCAGCGGCCATGGACGACATCATCACTCGCCACGAACTGGTGCGGCAGCTGGTGGAGAACGGCTGGCTGCATTTGTTCCGCATCGGCGACGATGGTGTTGTCTACCGGCGTGTGGCCAACGCGAACTGGCAGCGGGCCTGAGGCGGCGCCCATGCAGCCCATGGCGCAAATGTACGCTGGCGCGGAAATCGCGCTGCTGACCCAGCACGGCAAGCAGCGCGTCATTGCACCGGCACTGGAGGACGCGCTGGGCTGTCGCGTGCGCCATGTCGACGGCTACGACACGGATCTGCTGGGCACGTTCACGCGCGACATCCCGCGCTTCGGCACGCAGGCGGAAGCCGCGCGAAAGAAGGCGTGCATCGCCATGGAACTGGCCGGCGGGCCCTTCGGGCTCGGCAGCGAGGGCGCCTTCGTGCCCGACCCCTTCATGGGCATGGCGCCGTGGAACGTGGAAGTGATCGCGTTCATCGACTACCTGCGCGATCTGGAGGTCGTCGGGGTGGCGCAGGGCCGCAGCAATTTCCACCGCCTGCTCACCAACGAATGGCCGGCGCTCGATGCCTTCGCGCGGGAGGCCGGCTTTCCGGACCAGCAGCTGGCCGTGCGTCCCGGAGACGAATACGACCGGCGCATCCGCAAAGGCATTCACACCTGGCCCGCGCTGAAAGCGGCGCTGGCCTGGGCGGCGGAGGACGGCTGGGTCATCGAGGAGACGGCCGCCGCCGCCATGGTGTTCGGCGGCGACGTCTTCCTCAAGCAGGCCAGGCCCGGCGAAGCGCCGCTGCTCAGCCTGTCCGTCCCGGGCGCGCTCGACCTCGCCTGGCTGGAGAGCGAGGAGGAACGCTACGGCGCAGTCGCCAGCGACGCCGACGGCAACGGTCCCTACCGGGTCTGGAGCAACGGCCGGGTCCAGGGCAACGGCCGCAGCGGCCTGATCTTCGACGGCGTGCGCCTGCGTCTCGGCATCTCCCAGGGCGCGCGGCCCCTGAGCGAGCCCATGGCGATCACCCAAGTCGACGGCCACGACATCCTGACGGTCGCCAATCAGCCCGCCCTGGCGAACCTGGCCCACCACCTGCCCCAACTCGAACGCGAGCTCTCGCGTCTGCCCCTGCACCTGTTCATGGCCGGGATCACCTTCGGCGACCCCGAGCACGCCGTGGCGGAAGGCCGTTATCACCTCCTGCCCCTGATCTCGGCCAATGCGGACGACCGCTCCGTCACAGTGCCCGTCCTGCTCTCGCCCGGCGACCGGCTGTTCTGGGCACTGCGCCAGCCGCCCGCGGCGGAACAGGACATGCGACTGACCCTCGACCGGCTGGGGGCGGACACCCTGGAGGCGCCCGAATTCGGGCCGCTCTTCTCCTGCCAGGGCCGGGGTGCCGGCTTCTACGGCGGTGATGACCGGGACCTCGCGCTCCTCGCCGAGCGCTACCCCGGCCTGCCCCTGATCGGCTTCTACGGCAACGGCGAGATCGCCCACCTGAACGGCATGAACCGGCTGCTGCAATACAGCGCCGTCCTGGGGCTCGCGTATGTATAACCCCACCCGCGACCAGGCCCGCCGCTTCCTGTTCGAGGCCTGGCGCAAATACCGGGTAAAGGCCATCCTCACCGACCTGGAGGGGCTGGCCGCGGAGCACATCCTCCATCACCCAGAATACCATGCCCTGCTGGAAGACGAGGACAAGCTCGACCTCGACTGGCTGCCGGAATTGGGCGAGACCAACCCCTTCCTGCACCTGTCCCTGCACCTGGCCATCTCGGAGCAGCTGGCCATCGACCAGCCGCCCGGCATCAAGGCGGCCTATGAGCGGCTGCTCGCCCGCACCGGCGACCCCCATGCCGCCCAGCATGCGATCATGGACTGCCTGGCCGAGATGGTCTGGCGCTCACAGCGCGAGGGCGCCATGCCGGACAACCTCGCCTATCTACAGTGTCTGGAACGCAAATGCTGCTGATCAAGGGCCGCATGGGCGAATTTCTCGCCTGCAACCTCTGGCTCTACAAGCTCTTCCCCTTCCTGAAGTGGCACCATCGCGTCACCCCCGCCAACGCCAAGGCCGATGCGGTGTCCGGCTTCACCGGCGCGTTGTTCGTGCTGCCCCAGGCCGTGGCCTTCGCCACCATCGCCGGACTGCCGCCGGAGTACGGTTTGTACACCGCTATGGTGCCCACGGTCATCGCCGCCCTGTTCGGATCGAGCTGGCATCTGGTCTCCGGCCCCACCACGGCCATCTCCATCGTGGTGTTCGCCTCGGTCAGCCCATACGCCGAGCCCGGCAGCGCCCAATACATCGAGATGGTGCTCACGCTCACCTTCCTCACCGGCGTCTTCCAACTGGTCATGGGCCTGGCCAAGATGGGCGCCCTGGTCAACTTCATCTCCCACACCGTGGTGATCGGCTTCACCGCCGGCGCGGCGCTGCACATCGCGGCGAGCCAGGTGAAGAACTTCTTCGGCATCGAGGCCATCCCGCAGGGCACGCCGGCCTACATGGTCGTGGAACTGTTCTTCCTGCACATCGCGGAGATCAACCCCTACATCCTCGGCGTCGCCGTGGTCTCGCTGGTCTCCGGCCTGGTGAGCCGGCGCTTCATCCCCAAGGTGCCCTACATGATCGTGGCCATGGTGGCCGGCGGTGTCACGGCGGCGCTCTTGGACGTGGAGTTCGGCAACGAAACCACCCATATCCGCACCGTGGGGGCCCTGGCGGCCAGCTTCCCGCCCCTGTCCGCGCCCGATTTCTCCCTGCACGCCATCAAGGCCACCTTCTTCTCCGCCTTGGCCGTCACCGTGCTGGCCCTGACCGAGGCGGTATCCATCTCGCGCTCCATCGCGGTGAAGTCGGAGCAGCACATCAACGGCAACCAGGAGTTCATCGGTCAGGGCCTGTCCAACATCATGGGCAGTTTCTTCTCCGCCTACGCCTCCAGCGGTTCCTTCAACCGCAGCGGCGTGAACTACGAGGCCGGGGCCAGGACCCCGCTGGCGGCGGTATTCTCCGCCGTGTTCCTGCTCGGCGTGCTGTTCCTGGTCGCGCCGCTCGCCGCCCACCTGCCCATCCCGGCCATGGCGGCGGTGCTGTTCCTGGTGGCCTGGAACCTGATCGACTTCCACCACATCCACACCATCCTCAAGGCGCACCGGGAAGAGGCCGTGGTGCTCGGGGTGACCTTCATCGGCACCGTGATCGATCTGGAAAAGGGCATCTTCTTCGGCATCCTCCTGTCCCTGCTCTTCTACCTGGCGCGGACCTCGCACCCGGCGGTGCTTTCCATGGTGCCCGACCCCGAGGACACCGCCAACCTCAAGCGCAAGTTCATCCCCGAAACCGGCGTGGAGGACGACTGCCCGCAGATGAAGGCCCTGAGGGTGGAAGGCTCCATCTTCTTCGGCGCGGTCGATCACATCCAGAGCATCCTGACCGCCGTGGATGAGCACACCCCCACCCAGAAGCGCGTGCTGCTCTTCTGCAAGGGCATCAACTTCATCGACCTGGCCGGCTCCGAGATGCTGGCCCGCGAGGCCAAACGCCGGCGTCGCCTGGGCGGCGACCTCTACCTGTGCGGCGTCAAGGAAGGCCCGCTGGCCACCCTCAAGCGCGGCGGCTATGTCGACGAGATCGGCTGGGGCAACTTCTTCGACACCAAGTCGCATGCCATCATCGCCGCCTACAACCGCCTGGACTCCGAGATCTGCCGCAACTGCAAGGCGCGCATCTTCCAGGAATGCCAATCCCGCCTGCCCAATGGCGAACCCCGCGCTGACCAGGAGCAATAGCGATGGGAAACCGTCTTTCCAAGATCGTCACCCGCACCGGCGACGACGGCACCACCGGCCTGGCCGACGGCAGCCGCCAGCCCAAGCACCATGCCCGCATCGAGGCCATCGGTGTCGTGGACGAGCTGAACAGCTTCGTCGGCCTGCTGCGCGTCGAGGCCCTCGATGCGGAAACCGACGCCCTGCTGGCCACGGTGCAGAACGACCTCTTCGACCTCGGCGGCGAGCTGGCCATCCCGGGGCGCACCCGCCCTCACCGAAGAACACGTAAAAGCGCTGGAAGCGGCCGTGAACCGGCTCAATGCCGACCTGCCCCCGCTCAAGGAATTCATCCTGCCTGGCGGCAGCCGCGCCGCGGCCCTGGCCCACGTCTGCCGCACCGTCAGCCGCCGTGGCCATGGGGTCGGAAATGATCGACCTGGGGCTGGTGATCAAGTCTCAGGCGGTGATTGAGGCGATGGATGCTTACCTGAAAAAATGGGCGGAATGATGAGCGACGACGCACCCAAAATCGGCAAAAACGTTATTGCGGTCTGGAAGCTGGGTAGAGCGAAGCGAAACCCATCGCGTGAGGTGGCCGGGGGGCACGGGCTTTCGACTATCGCCGCTACCGATCCCCTCACCTTGGCATGGTCGATGCCCCACCGCGGCGCCCTACTATACTGTACATAAACACAGTCATTGGCATGATCGCACAGTCCCGCCGACATGGCCGACGAGTCGCAGGGATGCGGACCTGCCCCGTATCGCCGCCGCCATCCCGAGACAACCGCCCTCTACCAGGTCGCGCAGCAGCACCTGGAGACCTACCTCGCCCTGGCCGGGGAAGAGGACTGGGACGGCCAGCCGGTGCCGGCCTACGTGGAGCGGGAGTTTCGACGCTATCTCCAATGCGGCATCCTGGCCTACGGCTTCGCCCGTGCCCGCTGCCCGGACTGCGGGCATGACTTCCTGGTCGCCTTTTCCTGCAAAGGCCGAGGGCTGTGCCCCTCGTGCAACGCCCGGCGCATGGCCGAGACCGCGGCACACCTGGTCGATCACGTCATTCCACCACTGCCGGTTCGCCAGTGGGTCCTCTCGGTGCCCAAACGGCAGCGCTGGTACCTGGAGCGCGAGCCGCGGGCGGTCAGCACCGTGCTGCATATCTTTCTGCGCGTGATCGAGGCCCATCTGCGCCAGGCCAGCGCCGCCCTCTCGCCACACGCGCAGCTCGGGGCGGTGAGCTTCATCCACCGCTTCGGTTCCTCCCTCAACCGCCACGCCCATTACCATTGCTGCGTCATCGATGGGGTGTTCGAGTCGCTCGAAGATGCCTCCGGTGTCTCCGAAGCTGTCCGCTTCCGGCCCGCGGCGGGCCTGACGCCGGACGCCCTTGCCGCCATCGCCGAGCAGGTGCGCGTGCGGGTGCTGCGCTGGTTCGCTCGCCGTGGGCTGATCGAGCCCGACGATGTCCGCGAGATGCTCGCTTGGGAGAACAGCGGCTTCTCCCTCGACGCCGCGGTGCGCGTC